>CAYFXN010000074.1:0-10119 GCA_964347065.1 uncultured bacterium
AATCACGAAAATGCATTCACAGGAGGGGCCTGGTGTCTACGACCTTGAAATACGCTACGTATTTCAGCGACTCCGCTATCGTCTCCCCGCATATGGCTTCCAGCCCCAACTTCTTACCCTCCAGAATCTCACCCGAATCCTTCACGTCCGAGAGGATAAGCTTCAGCCGGGCCCCCCGGTATCCCTTCCCCGGTTCGATGTAAAGATATGATGCGTGGGGATTTTCGAGAAGATTTTTGTGGGTTGTCCCCTCTGTCATGCCGAATACAATCGTTTCATCATCGATAATAAGCGGAACAGCGTATATGGCCATGTTGACCTCACCCTGCGAGTTGGAAGTGCCGATCACGCCCGTTCCGCCCTTTTTGAGTGTCTCTCTCAAATTCATAGGAGCTCTCCTTCGCCTGTTTATTCTTCCTCTATCTGCGTAGCGAGATAGTTCTCTATTCCCAACTGCTTGATCAGGTCGAGCTGCATCTCGAGCCAGTCGAGGTGCTCCTCCTCGTCAGAAAGAATAGCCTCGAGCAAGGCCCTCGTCCCGTTGTCGTCAGCCTCAACGGCTTTTTGGATGCCGTCGTTATATGCTTTTACCGCACCGATCTCGGCGGAGAGGTCATTTTGAAACTGAGCCTTCACATCTTTCCCGATAAACATCTTCTTCAGCTTGTCCATTTCGGGCATGCCTTCCAGAAAGAGTATCCGCTCGATCAGCTTCTCCGCGTGTTTCATCTCCGTAATGGCCCGTCTCTCGACCGCCTTGTGGATCTTCTCATATCCCCAGTTCGAGCACATCTCTGCGTGGAGAAAGTACTGGCTGATAGCCGTCAGCTCATCAGAAAGAAGGTCGTTCAGCACTGCGATGATTTTCTTGTTTCCTTTCATGGCCCCTCCCCCTTTTTTACAAAAAATTATAGCACCACCGTTTTTCAATCGCGTAATGGAAATTTTCTCTCCATCTCATTCTCCCTGACCCGCGGTTCATGAAAGACGGTATCGCGTACGGAGGGACGATTATAACCATTCGTATCAACATTAGAATCCGTAAGACTCCGATACGGCTGCTTTGGTTTCACGGAAGGTGTTATCCCGGGGGGGAAGGAAATAACCGGTAGAATGTCCAGCCAATTTATTGTAAAGTTTTTTTGGGCCACTAGCTCAATTTGGCAGAGCAGCTGACTCTTAATCAGGAGGTTCCGGGTTCGAGTCCCGGGTGGCCCACCAATTTTACAATCCAAAAGCAATGTCTGTTCAGAGTCCAGAGTTCATAGTTCATAGTTGAGCCACAAAACGGAAAAAAAAATCATCAATCTCCTTGAAATACCAGCTTTATTGTCCTTCCGAAAGCACGGCCTGTTCAAAATTCGGCGTTTACAGTCCAGCGTCCCGAGTCCAGAGATAAACGAGTTCACCGTTTGCGGTTCAGCGTTTACGTTTACTGCTTTCTTCTTTACTGGGAACTCGAAACTGGTTTTAATCCCAATTCCGCATTACAGATTTCTGTCCGTTAGCCCGGTGGATTTTATTCTCCTTGCCCGGGAAAAGAATCCTCAATGATACGTACAGTAGCGCGGAAGAATTTTGCAGATCTTCGTGTGGGTTGGTGTCGATAATTCGATACAGGTTGTTGACGGTTATACTCTTGCCTCACGTTATTCGCTCCCACTTAACAACAGCCACTATCTCTCCACCACCTCCCCACAAAAGCGGGGGAGTAGTGAGCGTCAACCGATTGCCCGACAACTCAAAATACCGTTTCTGGCCTTGTCCTTCCCAGTTCGGAAAGAGGGAGCCATCCACATAGTGCATTACAAATCGGCCTTCGTGGTCAAATTCATAGGGGCCGTAATATGCGATGCAGCCCTCATAATTAGCTTTGATTTCCTCGGTTGTTCCCTTCATCTGATCACCTGATACGAAATGAGGACGGTCAGTCCGCGTCAACTGGACGGAGTACAGACCTTTCACGGTGTAAATCAGAATCCCCTTTGCATCTTCCCCGAATGGATAGATTACTTCACCGCTGTCCTTGCGGATCTCGAAAGAGATGAGCTTCCACACACCGATGATAGGAACGATGTTCCCTGGAATATTCGTTTTCAATTTACCGCTCCTTATTCGCTGGATTTAATGTCGGGATATATATCGATACCCGTTACAACCACTAGTGCTTTGTTGCTCATTGGACCCTCCCCGGTTATTAACAGTTAGATTGAAAATAAATCCAACTCTCTTCATTTTTAATGTATTCATTAAATTCCCTAAAGTTTTTCACTATTTGGCATTCATTTTCTTTCCCCTGCCTATGAGAGAAGAGCGCCGAGAGATTTACCAGCCGCCTGCCCGGAGAATTATTCTCCCGGAGCCCAGAGAAAAACAAGTTCAAAACACCCAATTAAAACAACAGAAGTTCAGGAGACCATAGGTTCACATGTTTTCCTACAGATTTGTCATTTTCTTCCCTGATGTATCGATATGATCGCTCCTTTTTGTTTTTTAATTAGGAATTATAAATTAAGAATTTGGAAGCGGTAATTATTGTAATTTCTCCGGGAAAAATTACAAAATCGTCATGCCGTTCACCGGCAATTTCCTAAATATTTCCAGAATGTTAGCTGTTTTTGTGGAATCATCTATCTGGGCCATTTTACCACCCTATTTTATTATCAAGAAACATTCTGAAATTCTTGGGGAAAATCATTCAACACAGCAATCGAATTTTTATTTGCCTTTTCCCGATGGGATGATGCAATTCCTGGTATCGATCTTGCTGTTAATTTTTATGAATTTCCTTGCGTTCAGGACAGAATAAGAGAAGACAACCTATTACACTCATTCCGGAGACAGCGACGTAGATGACAAGCGGCCCATCAAAGAGAGGAGGGGTTTTCTCCAGATGCGGCATGGAAATACATTTAAATCGGCACGCCTCCGAGTTTTTTGCGGCGAGAATCTGTACCAAGCGGGGCCCTACCGGCACGTTTGATCGTAAGGAGACGGCGGCAGGTAAAAGCACATGAGCATCAGACAGAAACTTCTCTTTTTGCTTGTATTCACCTGCACGATTATGAGCATACATGCCGCCGTAATGGTGCGGCGGTATGTGATAAACGACCAGCAGGTTCGTATCGTCGGCACCTCCATAAAAGATCTCTACGGAGTGACGGAGACACGCTCCGCCATCATCAACCATATCGTCCACTCCATGGATTTTCGACTCACGGGAAAGGATGCCGACAGGGCAAAGTACGATGAGCTCGAGGCAAAAGTCTGGCGGGCTCACGCCAAGTGGCTGGATGCAATACGAAGGAGCAGAGAGCTCGGACAGAACAAAGATGAGGCGGAACAGAGAGCCCGGCACGTGGAGAAGAATTTCAAGGATTTGAGAAGAGATATCGCAGAGGCCTTTACAATGGTAAATTCAGAAAAAATCGCTGAAGCCTACAACCTTCTGGAGACGAAAGTGGAGCCGATGACCGACCACGTATTGAACAAAGAGGTCGATGAAGCGGTAACGGCAGAGGTGAAAGAAGTCGATGCGGCCTACGATGAAGTCTTGATGCGGTTGGGGAAAATGCTCTGGGGAGGCGAAGAGGGGATCAGGCAGGTGAAGGTGGCGAAGGTCTTCAAGAACTACTTTCTCATCACTGACAGGCTGGCATCGAACATCAGGAAGGAGTACAAGGAGCTGATCAACTACCTGGTATCCGGCGATGATTTAAGAAGACAGGCTTTCGAGGCACGCAGTCTGGACATAAGCAACGGCCTGCAGGACTGGCTCAAAGTCATACAGGAGCACAAAAAATTCGGGGGTGAAGAGAAAAGAGAGACCCTCAGGGTTCTCGAGGTGGAAAAACGCCACAACGAGTTCCTGGAGCTGGCTGAAAGAGCCTTTGAACTGAGAGGTGCAGGAAAGGTGGATGAAGTGATCGAGCACTTTGAAACCAGGTTGCGGCCCTTCGCAGAAAACGCATTGGTTCCAGGGGTCCTGGAAGAAACGGAACGGGCAAAGAGGCAGATCGACACTGCCCACCGGGCTTTGCTCAATATTACCCTCGCCTCGGGGATGACGGCAATAATTCTCCTGGCTACGGTCTCCGCTGTCATCATTTTCGTCTTAACCGGGATGATTCGAAAAATTATCATTTCCCTCGGGGAGCTCAGAAGAGGAACAGAAATAGTGGGACAGGGCGAACTGGGCCACCGGATACATCTGGGAAGTAACGATGAACTGGGCCAGCTTGCGTCTTCTTTCGACAAAATGGCAGAGACACTCCAGCGCTCGCGGGATGAAATGGTTCTGGCGAAAGAATACACCTCCAACATTCTTCGTTCGATGAGCGACATGCTCGTCGTCGTGTCCCCTGACGGACAGGTCCAGACGGTGAACGATGCCGTCTGCTCTCTCCTGGAATACCGGGAAAATGAGCTTATTGGGCAGCCGGCGGAAAAGATTTTCCTGGAAGGCCCACCATTCCCGTCCGAAAGGATCGGTGATAGAGGAGAAAAAGATGAGATCGGGAACGTGGAGAGGACGTATCTGGCAAAAAACGGGCGGAAGATACCCGTCTCCTTCTCCACCTCGGTGATGCGCAACGATTCCGGTGAGGCTGAAGGGATCGTCTGCGTGGCACAGGACATCACGGAGCGCAAGCAGTGGGAGGAATCGCTGCTTACAAGTGAAAGTAAATTCCGGAGGCTCTCACAGGAATTTCACACCCTCCTCGATTCGATACCCTATGCCCTGCTTCTTTTGAATCCCGATCTGGAGGTGCAGTGGGCAAATAACGGCGCCACAGCAGTGTTCGGCAGGAAAAACACCGGACTTATCGGCCAGCACTGCCACGCCCTGTGGTACAACAGCTCATCCCCCTGCTCTGACTGCTATGTGCAGCGGAGTTTTAAAACGGGAAAGGAAGAGAGCGCGCATCGATCAACTCCCGACGGAAAATTCTGGGATATGCGGGCCATACCTATCAGAGATGACAGCGGGGAGGTGAGAAACGTCATCACCATTGCCGTCGATGTCACCGAAAAGACAACACTTCAGGCGGAAGCTATGCAGGCGGCGCACCTGGCTTCTCTCGGGGAGCTGGCGGCAGGGGTGGCCCACGAGATAAACAACCCGATAAACAGCATCATTAATTACGCGCAGATACTGATCGATGAGCTCCCCGGGAAGAGCTCCCGCGGAGAATTGGCCGCCAGAATCCTGAAGGACGGCGACCGGATCTCGAACATCGTCCGCAGCCTCCTCTCCTTCGCACGACACTTCGAGGAGGAAAAAAGCGAGGTCCACTTAAATGAGCTCCTGGCAAACTCCCTTTCCCTGACGGAGACGCACATGAAAAAAGATGGCATCTCCCTCAGGATTTCAGCCCCGGACAATCTGCCCGATATAGTCGCCCACTCCCAGCAGATCGAGCAGGTCTTTTTAAACGTGATAAGCAACGCCCGCTACGCATTGATCGAGAAATTTCCAAAGGCGCACAAAGATAAAATCCTCGAAATCAAGGGCGAGAGTATAACGCGTGAAAGCTTCCCCTTTATACGTGTCACGTTTCTGGATCGGGGTACCGGGATTCCACCCAATATTCTCGATAAAGTGGTGGAGCCGTTTTTCTCCACGAAACCCAAGGGGGTCGGAACGGGGCTGGGCCTGAGCATCAGCCACGGGATTGTCAGCAACCACGGGGGAACCATGAAGATCGACAGTGTGGAAGGCTTGTATACGAGGGTCACAATCGATTTGCCAGCAGGGAGGGATAATTGATGGCGCGTATTCTCGTTATCGACGACGAAGAGGGGATCAGGTTTACCTTCAACAAGTTCCTATCCGACGAGGGGTACCAGGTGGTGACGGCAAACGGTTCAGGGGAAGCTCTTTCCCAGATCGGGGAAAAAGAGTTCGACCTGATATTTGTCGATATACGCCTCGACGGTAAAACGGGAATCGACATCCTGCAGGAGATACGGCGAAGGAACATGATGTGTCCCGTCGTCATCATCACCGGATATCCCGATATCGCCACATCGACGGATGCCCTGCGCCTCGGGGCATACGACTATATCGTCAAGCCCGTTCGAAAACTCACGCTGCTGCGCGTGACAAAAATGGCACTACAGCACAAGGCGGTTGTCTTCGAGAAGGAGCGATATCGCTCGAACCTGGACACCATCTTCAGGAGCGTCAAAGATGCAATCATCACCGTCGACAACGAACTGAAGGTTATCGAGGTCAATCAGGCTGCGCTCAGCATCTGCGGGTTTTCCCGGAACATGATAGGAAGAGAGTTCTCCTCACAGTATCAACACTGCAGGGGAAAATGCCTCGATGCCCTGCAAAAGACGTTAAAGGAAAAAAAGCCCATCGAGCTCCACCGGATCGAGTGCTCTCACGAAAGCCGGCCCGGGCAGGTGGTAACCGTCACCGCATCCCCCCTCCTTGACCGGCTGAATGTCTTCTCGGGTGCAGTCTTGGTGGTCCGGGACGAAACGGAGCTTGATTTTCTCGAGCGCGATCTCAAAAAAATCCGTCAATTCGGCAATATCTACGGAAAGAGCGAGAAGATGCAAAAAATCTACTCCCTGATAGACGATCTCTCCGGCGTTCAGACCACCGTCCTGGTGACGGGGGAAAGCGGAACGGGGAAAGAGCTGGTTGCCGATGCCCTCCATTATCGAGGCGACAGAAGCAACATGCCCCTGGTGAAAGTAAGCTGCGCGGCACTGTCTGAGAACCTGCTCGAGAGCGAACTCTTCGGCCACGTGAAAGGGGCGTTTACCGGTGCCGTGAACGACAAAGTTGGCCGATTCCAGAGGGCCGATGGAGGAACCATCTTTCTTGACGAAATAGGGGACATAACCCCCGGTATACAGCTGCGCCTCCTGCGGGTATTGCAGGAAAAGGTATTTGAGCGGGTGGGAGACTCCACGCCGATCAAGGTCGACGTCCGGATCGTTGCCGCCACCAACAAGGACCTCCTTGAAAAAGTACGGAAGGGAGAATACCGCGAAGACCTTTACTACCGCCTGAAGGTTGTGGAGATTACGCTCCCCCCCTTGAGGGAGCGCACACAGGATATACCGCTTCTCGTCGATCATTTCGTCAGCAAGTTTAACCAGCAATTCAGCAAGAATATCGTGGGGGTATCAACGGACGTTTTGAAGCTCTTCATGGACTATCCCTGGCCGGGCAACGTGAGGCAGCTCGTACATACGCTCGAACACGCCTTTATCCTCTGCCGGCAATCGATCATCACGGTCAACGACCTTCCCCCTGATTTCAAGAGTTTGGCCGCCGCCGAGAGCTATTCTTACCCTGCCGGATCTAAGGAAGAGACGGAAAAAATCATTCGAACACTGGAAAAAACCCGGTGGAACAAGGCCAGGGCTGCCCGGCTCCTGGGAATAAGCCGAAAGACCATGTACCGGAGAATGAAAAAGTACAACATCTCGAGTTCTCAGCCCGAACAGGATATGAAAGTGTAACCTTCTCATCATCTGGGGCGACACACCGGTGTGTCATGCTACACTTTAACCGGCTTTTCCCCGCGTTGCCACGAACCTGTTTCTCATCGAAAAAATATCGATATCCTTTTTCAATAAATCGTCAACGCTTTCTGAATCTCAGGGGGGGCTTTCGCAGGCTATTGATTTACCTGAGTTTTTAGCTACACCATGTGGATATGCGCTTACCCGGTGTGAGCAGATCCCCAATCCCTTTTTTTAACTCCGGTGTAATGGAACAACAAATCCTCTCTCTGGCACGCTTCTTGGTATCAAGGGGAATAAGACGATCAGATTCTCTGCCAAGAGGAGGGAAGATGTACGAAACTGATGAACGCCGGGAGGTGCCCGCAGGTTTGAGACACTCAGCTCCCACAAAGGTTTCCCCCCCCATTTTAAAAGGCAATACCTTTTTGGTAACTGAAGGGCACCCCCTGACGTCATCAGCCGTATCAACGAGCGGGAAAAGTGGCACGAAATTTCTCACCCCGGGCCAGCCATATGGCCTGGCTCACCCTATCTTCAGAAAAAATCTTGGAGGCACATTATGAAAGATCTCATCGTTGGACGAATCACCCGTGTAATCGATACCCGCAGGATCGAGGTGGAAATCCTGCAGGTAGTGCGAAAACACCACAACGATTACGGCAGGAAAGAGAATGTCCTCGTGATTGAACTGAAGACGAACATGCTGGGTGCACTGCAAAGGGTAAGTCCGCACTTTTTCCTCCATCCGCGGCTCGAGGGAAGCGGCGTTATGTGCCTGGTGGAGAGGCAGCGTTTGAGGGGACAAATCGAAGCCCACGTCTACATTCTGGAAAGAAGCATCCGCGAAGAGGTGGAGGTGGCGTCATAAATACCGGAAACCATACTACGGTGGAATAAAAACCCCCCACCGGAATGAGGAGGAAAATCGATGAGGGATTTCTTAAGAGGGTGTGTCATGAGCGTCCTAGATGGAAACGCGATCGAGGTGGAAATAACGCAAACAGGGAATAAGAATCGAGGAACGTACAACGGGCAAGAAACGATCCATATTACCGAGATAAAACCATTTCTTCTCCTGAAAAAGAACGGTTATAGCTGGAAGCCCTTTCTCGAAAAAACGCTCCTTGGGAAAGAGGTTTCCTGTCTTGTCAACAGCCGCACCCCGGGAGGAGAGATAGAGGCGGATGTTTATCTCCTTTGATCTTATTCCTGATCCCGCAAGCTGTTAGCTATGGGACGTGCGGAAACATTACTCAATCCTATCCCCAGAAGGAGGCCAGAAATGTCACAGAAAGATTTTTTCATCGGAAACGTTTTATGCGTCCTGGATGGAGACACATTTGAATTGGCCGTGACCCGGGTGGGAAAAAATAACCGGCACGACTACGACCATGAAGAGCAAGTGCGCATCAATAAATTAAAACCCGCAGAGGTCGTATCGCTAATAGGCGCCCGACCAAAGCCTCTCCTGGAACGGATTTTGATAAAGAGAGAGGTCATGTGCCTAGTTCATTCCCGAAATCCGGGGGGAAAGATCGAAGCGGACGTGTTTATCATTTAGTTTTTCATTCTCCGCGCACGAAAACCCTGAGCCTGCACTACTTTCCGTTTGTATTTTTCAGTGATGGCGCATACAATTTATCCTGTCTGTGCGCCCTTAGCTCAACGGACCAGAGCACCTGGCTTCGGACCAGGGGGTTGGGGGTTCGAATCCTCCAGGGCGCGCCATCCTCCTTCGCATGTAGACTCAGAAAAACTCGGCACACGCTTCGGCGAGATTGGCTTGAATCCATTGAAGACAATGCGGATAACGACATTACTTCAGACCTCGCCGAAGCCCGGAGGACGTAGGCGAATCCTCCAGGGCGCGCCAACAAGATTGGAAGCCGGCTAAAAGCCGGCTTTTTCTGTTCGTCAAGCGTCCCGGGGCGGGAATTTAAACGAATAACTGAGATGAAGTGCAGAAGAGAAGTTACGTGAGATGAATCGATTCAGGCAGATTGCTTTCGGGGTTGATTTCTCTTCCCTAAAATTTGGCCTCTGTGTTCTGAATATTGTATCATTAACCAGAATTTTTGCTGGCGAGGCAGAACGCACAAAGGAGAAACGCGGGATCATGAAAGCCATGGTATTGAATGCGATCTCCGATCTCAAAGAGAACAGATCTCCCCTGGATCTGGCAGAATTGCCGGAGCCATCGCCGGGAGATATGGAGATTCTGGTTAAAGTGCTGGCCTGCGGGGTCTGCCACACGGAGCTGGATGAGATCGAAGGGCGAACACCACCTCCGCACCTGCCGGTCATCCCGGGCCATCAGGTGGTTGGCAGGGTGGAAAAAGCCGGGAAAATGGCGAGGCTGCACAGGATCGGCGACAGGGTGGGAATCGCATGGATATTTTCGGCCTGCGGAACGTGCAGGTTCTGCCAAAGAGGCGAAGAGAATCTCTGCCAGCAATTTTTAGCTACCGGCAGGGACGCCAACGGGGGGTACGCCGAATATATGACTGTCCCTGAAGACTTCGCTCACAAGATTCCCGGCGTATTTGAGAACGCGGAAGCTGCTCCACTTCTGTGTGCGGGGGCGATAGGGTACCGGTCACTGAAATTGGCAGGCCTGAACGATGG
>CAYFXN010000075.1:0-9901 GCA_964347065.1 uncultured bacterium
AATAAGGGGATAGGGCTATCGACTTTATACATGAGAAAAATATTCGCAGGAAATGATCAAATCGGTTATATATTTTACGCTAAATTTGGTCTTTTTTTGAATCCTGAGTCTAATCAATTAAAAAAATCTAAGAATATCAGTATTTTATGTTTTGAGTGTGTTGGCCATGTCTTTTGGCATTTCCGTTGCTTAAGTATCGTATAGGTTTAAACGGAGTTCATGATGCAGGTAATGAATTTGATACATCAGGCGGTATAGAACTCGATATTGGGACTGAAGGGAAATTTTTTGCAGAAGTAAACAAAAACTATATGGAAAGGATGGTCGCCATGGAAGAGAACAAGTTGTCCAATCAGTTTGAACCTGTCTTCCCGTATGATCCCGTTTGTGGGAAAAAGCCGGGTATCGAGCCCTTTCGTTACTCCCTCGGGTGGAAAGGACAAACCTATGGGTTCTGCACCCATGAATGCAGGGAGACCTTTACCAAAAGTCCTGAGCTGTTTACCTGGTACCGGAGCGAAAGCGGGAGAAGGATTTTTGTTAAATAGGTTTTTTTAAGATTTCTGCAATAACAGTTTACGGGTTGGAGAGTATTGAAAGGGGGAAGTGTTGAGGATATTTTTACTTCAGATTTCTTTCTTTATTCTCTTTTTGGTTCTGACCTTATTCCACGGAAGGGAACTGTACGGTGGGGAGACTATGCCTTTCCACCTGAAGGTTGTCGAACCCGCGGGGAAAGAGACGACCCTTGAAAGTCTTAGAGGAAGGAAAGTTGTTCTCGCTGTCTACACGTCATCCATGCCGGATTGTAGAAGGCATATAGAGAGATTTGTCAGATTGTCGGAGAGTTTTATGCACGAAGATGCTCTTTTTTCCGTTGTCGATATAACTCCTCTTGGATATGAGGAATTTTTGAATACTCTGCCTGATAATATGGGAAACGTCTTTTTCAGGAAGGATTTGGAAGGCAATCTTGGCCGAATCCTCGATGTTATAATTATACCCACTACATTTTTCATATCAGCAGAAGGACAGGTATTTGGAAGGTATCAATCGATACACTTGTGGGATTCTAAAGAGTTTAAGGAAAGGGTAAAAAAGTTTATCGAACCCGGGGGTTGAAGATAGAAGGTATACAAATACTTTCATGTCCAGGGTGGAGTCGATGAGAAAATTAAATCCAGCAGTTAGAAATGTCATAATCTTGATCTTTTCCTTATTGATTGTTGCAGCTTTGTATTTGTATCTGAGGCACGGAAGCACGATCCATAAAGAAATCTCAGAAAACTTGATGAAGAATTTCAATGCACGTGCGTCGGATGAATATGTCAGGTATTTCGGCAGGATTCCCGATGTGGGAATGATAAAGTGTGAGGGCCTCGTGATCTATTATCCGGAAAAAGAGGGGAACTCTTTCGTTCCCTACCCGTTCTTCGTGACGACGCCGGAAAATAAGGAGAGGCTGATCGCCAGGACCATGATAGCGGGCCTTCCATCCCGGGCTATGGGTGCGTATGTCAACCCGATTTATCAGGGATGGGGGGAACTGGAGGAAATTTCCGTTACCGGCAAAACCCTCAATATAGCTATTAAATCAGGAATAACCCCCAAAAAAGAGGACCTAAACGATACGGCTCGTGCATTTTTCATTACCTACAAGCAGTTTCACGGTGAGCTGGAAAATGTGATTCTGCATGCGGGAAGCGAAGGAAAAGTGGAAGTGGCTTCCCCGGGGATAACCGTTCAGGAGCCCGGCCCGCCGGTGATACTCGATGCTTTTCTGGTCAGCCACGAGGGAGAGGGGGAGGCCCACGAATTGAGGATTCTCTTCGACAGGCCTGTGATGATACAGGACCTTGCGATCGAGAAAGCTGGAGGGAAAAGGATGGAGGGAAAGATCTATCTCGCGGAGTTTTCAATGGCCGGGATTTTTGAACATGGTGGGGACGAGGCGGTTGAGGAAGGAGATACGTTTACGATCCGATATGCCGTCCACGATTATCTCGGCAGGAAAAGCGAAGGAAAAAAGAGTTTTACCGCGAGGGTCGAGGTCCATTCCGGGTAGCTCGATAATTTTTCTCCGCTGCTCGGCGGATTTGTATAAAATGTTTTTGTATGGAACCTTTCGCGTTCAACGGATAAGGGAAAAAATCGGTAAATAGTATTTTAACTCGTTCACGAAGGTTTACGACAATCGCATCGAATAAATTAGGTCTGGCCTGGAAGATAATTAAACACAGAGGTGGAGAGATGAAAAAAGTTTTCTTCGGTTTTGCACTGATGACGTTTTTATTCTTCAGCGTGATTTCACATTCCAACATGGGGGAGAAGCATGAGGGAGCGGGTCACAGTGAGGCAAAGGACCACCAAGAGGAGATGAAGGAGCATCACGGTGAAATGGAGGAACATCATGGAAAAATGGAAGTGCTTCACCACTCCATGGAAATTTTTGAAGACCATACCGATAGGGTATTGGATTTAATACTGAGTTCTCATTTCGCCGACCTCGAGGAATCTGCCCGGGGCATGAAAAAGCTTGCCGACGGACTTGAGGGTACGAAGCCGCACAAAAATCTAAAAAATATAGATAAATACAACAGTCTCGTGAGTGATCTCAAAAAAGGGATCGGGGAGTTTGAGGATGCCATCAAGGGGAAAGATCCGCTGGAGATCACAGATGATTTTGGAAAACTTATCAATATATGCGTCGAGTGCCACATAAGTTTCAGGGATTAGCCTGTTTTCTTTGGCGAAGTGTATTTATTCAGGGTTCTGACTCTTGTTCCCCTCTCGTGAAGGGAACTCCTGCTTTCGCCTGTCTCTCTAAACTTCGAACTATGAACTGGTTTTGACGCGAAACTTTGAACGTTGAACTGTTTTCCTCGGGACGGGAGCCCCGGGACTCTGAGCTGTTTTTAAGGAGGGGCTTTGGCCCCCCCATTTTTCGTTACTTCTTTTTTCCCTCTTTTGTCAGCGTGAGGACCGAGTCGGATACGTTCGTTACCAGGGAGTGGAATTTCTCCTTTGCTTTCTGGAACTTCTTATCCTGAAATATTTTCTCCAGCGATGCGAGGCTCGTCAGCTCCACCTGGATGACGCGTTGCGGTGTGGCACCTCCGAAAATGCTCTGGTAAATTCGACAGCTCTTGACTCCCGGGTATTTGAGCCAGATGTCCTTTCCGATGCCGTTTGTGTACCGTTTGTACTCTGCGAGTTTTCCGGGCAATACATCGAAGCGGTACTCGAAGATAATCATGTCAGCCTCCTTTTGTTGAGTATGCAATGCAATTCAATGCCCGATGAGATTGTTCGGGACAGCTCCACCGTCAGGAACGGAAGGTTCGACCAATGTTCAGGGTTCATCCGCAAACGCTACGTTATGTCCCCTCCTCATTTTTGCCGAAACTCTCTCCGGGAAGGGAAAAGCATGTATCTGCGTTGTTATCTTGCCTGAACATATTTTCATCCCATTCCCGCGATTTTGCAAATGTTAGTTCTTCTGCTGACTAAACTGGCAGGGTCGTGACTCCTCCTTTTCCGCCCGTTTCTATTTGACGATCTTATAGTTTCCCCGGACGATCCTCACCATTACGAAGCTCCTCCAATCGGTTCCGCTGTGGTCACCGGGTGCGAAGTCGTATATTCCGCCGACCCCCACGAAGCCCCGTATGTTCTCGAGGTTATCCCGGATGTCGGTCGGGGCGAAAGACCTCCCCGTCTCTATCGCATGCATGATGAGATTGATCGCGTCGAGGGCGTATCCGCCGGATGCGGAGGCATCTGTTTTGAAGCGCGCACCGTAATCCCTGACGTAGGTGCGAATTTTATCCTTCTGCGGATGGGAATCGGAGAGCTGTTTGAAAACGGTGAATCTCTCCACGGGAATCTGTATCCCCTCTGCAGCATTGCCCGCGAGCTGAATAAACCTTTTCGACACCACCTGGGGACCGGCAAAGAGGGGGAGCTTGATACCCAGTTGCGCCCTGTCTCTCGCCACCATGGCCGTTTGGGAAGTTGTGGCCCAGCACACAATGGCTTGTGGGTCGCTCTCGTTTATCTTTTCGAGCAGAACCGTGACAGTGTTCTCTGCGGAGTCGAAAACCTCGTCGGCGACGAGTTTGATCCCCAGTCGCGGGATGATATCCAAAAGCGCGGCTCTTCCGGTCCGACCGGTGCCGTCGGCGGCCGAAATGACGGCGACCCTTCTGATCCCCTTGGATTTCAGATAGTTCAGAAGGAGCGTGACGGCCTGGCGATGGGAGGGAGAACTTTTGAAAATCCATTTTTTCCCGGGGCTTACAATCTTATCCGATGGCGCCAGGGAGAGGAGGGGAATCTTCGCTTTCTCATACATGTCCGATATTGCCAGGGTGTTCCCGGAGGTCGTCGGGCCGATAACGGCGATGATGTTCTCTTTTGCGAGCATTTTTTCCGCGGCGAGAATACAGGTGTTCACATCCGTCTCGTCGTCGTAGACGATCAATTCGAGTTTCGTCTGGAAGATCCCGCCCCTGTTGTTTATCATCTCCTGGATCATGGTGGCGGAATTTTTCTGCGCTTCTCCAACGTCGGACCCAGGTCCGGTAACGGAGATGATGGCCCCGATACTCACCACGTATTGGGCTGGTGCTGCTTTGAGGGTCAGAGCAGCGAAAAAGATACCCGCAATGAGCAGTTTCGTCTTTCTCAAAGCTGGTTCTCCTTTGCCCAGGTATTGAGAAAAAATCAATACACAGTCTAAACAGAAGGAGCGGAAAAGGCAACAATCCATCGGGCTATATCCCGCCAGTGCCGAATGTAGAACTCAAAATGGGGAAGAAACCAGTCCAGAGTCCAGAGAGAGACAGAAACCAGCATCCATTTTCAGGACGGTAATGTGGAATAAAAATTCAAATCAAAAGAAATCAGAAAGCGGAAACGGGAAACCGGAAACGCTGGGCGGGTTTTGACATGGAACAGCTGGTCTGGCCTACGGGAAAAAAGAGAGCTAACCGGTCACGGTTAGCTCCTTGTTGTTTTCTGGTGGAGGAGAAGGGATTTGAACCCTCGACCTCCGCGTTGCGAACGCGGCGCTCTCCCACCTGAGCTACTCCCCCGTTAAATCAGCTGCTTACGCCTTTTCTCTATTATCAGCGACTCCCAGCCAGCACTGGATATTCTACCACAAGCTGTGCTATTTACTGTGCTACTTTATTTGAACCTCATACCTCTGTCAATAAATTCATGCCCGATCTGAGTGTCTCGGGCTAAATCCCTTCTCCTCCATAAAGTATGAAGGGTTGTTTCCCTCTCTCTTTTCACATCCCGGTCATTTTACTAATATCTGAATAGCGTTACGGAATTTCCCCGGGGTTATTTAGATTTTGAACACATCTAATTCTTTCTTTGCAAGGAACAACATATATGGCGAAACTCACCCTTTAGAAACTTGAACGTTATCTTTTAAGTGCTGCGGATATATTGCGCGGGAAGATGGATCATGCTGAATTTCGTGACTTCATTTTCGGGATGCTTTTTTTGAAACGGTGCTCGGATGTCTTTGATGAAGAGCGAGAACGCGTTATACAGGGAGAAATCAATGCTGGTGCAACAAATGAAGAAGCGGAAGAAGCAGCGGAAGATTTTCGTAACTACGACCTATTCTTTGTGCCCAAGCGTGTGCGCTGGACCGAGATCCGCGATCATCTCCACACAAATGTTGGGGACGGCCTTAACAAGGCCCTCGAAGCCCTTCGGCCTCACCCTGGAGATTGCCGACCGCCGCCCCCATGAGTCACTCCGGAACCACTTGAAAATGGTCTCCTTCCACGAACATTACATGGGGTATGCCTATATCGCTGTCGGCGAGAAAGGAGAAGGCTGAAAGATTACCCGAATCTATCTTCTGGCCTTTAAGGTTCCCTCTGATAATCGATCGGGTCTTTAATCGGGAGCGGCTTTACGGGATAAAGCGGGGGATATGATATAAATATATATGCAGCGGCATGAAGTTTTCCGTCTCAGAACGAAAAAGCTCCTGGAGCACGTTACCATGAAAGTGCGGGGGGGAAGAAAGATCTCATTGAATGAAGATTCCTTCATTTTACCCCGCAAGATCTAGCGGGGTATAAAATGATGAAACGCCATTTCCGTATTCCGGCATCACCGTTTCATCCGGTATTGTCCTCGATTTTTTGCTTGGTTTTCGTGGCAATCTCGGCTCCGCTGCCGGTCTGGGGGGAAACGGTTGAATACGACCTCACGGTCGCTCAGCAGGAAGTCGATTTTACCGGGAAACCCGCTTCGGCCATGACCATCAACGGGGACATCCCCGGCCCGACCCTTCGATTCAAGGAGGGCGACTGGGCGCGTATCCGCGTCCATAACCGGATGGAGGTTGATACCTCCATACACTGGCACGGTGTGCTCGTTCCTCCCGGTATGGACGGCGTCCCGTACGTGAGCTTTCCGCCCATCGGGCCCGGCTCCGCCTTCACCTATGAATTTCCCATCCGCCAGAGCGGGACCTACTGGTACCACTCCCACACGGGCCTGCAGGAGCAGAAGGGCGTGTACGGGTCCATCGTCATCGAGCCGCAAAGAGAGAGCGGGCCGAAGGCCGACGGCGACTTCGTCGTGATGCTCTCCGACTGGACGGACGAGGGCACCCACGAGGTGCTGCGCACCCTCAAACGGGGCAGCGAATGGTACGTACTCCAAAAGGGAAGCGGCCAGAGCATCATTGGCGCCGCCCGCCTGGGTATGCTGGGTGAATTTTTCAATATGGAGCTCCGTCGAATGCCCCCCATGGACATATCGGATATCGCCTACGACCGGTTCCTCGCAAATGGGGAGCCGGAGACACATATTCCCGCCGAACCGGGCCAAACCCTCCGGCTTCGCATTATCGACGGCGGTGCGGGCACGAACTTCCACCTCGAGTTCGCCGGCGGGCCCATGACCATCATCTCGGCCGACGGGCTGGATGTGGAGCCGGTTCAGGAGCAGCGCTTTCTCATCGCCATTGCCGAGACGTACGATGTGCTCGTCCGGGTTCCCGGGCCCGGTGCTTTCGAATTCCGCGCTACCGCCCATGACGGCTCGGGCCACGCCTCCGTCTGGATCGGTTCCGGGAAGCGCCACTCCGCTCCCGAAATCCCCAGGCCCAACCTCTATGCCGGAATGGTCCATATGGGTTCCCCCACTCTCCGGCAGGTTTTTGCTCTCACCCCGCCGGGAGCCATGGGATTCCCGGACCGGGACGTTGCGACCGGCAGGTTCGACAGACCCGGCATGATGGGCATGGGGGATATGCACGATATGGGGGGGACGGAGCACGGCCCGGGTATGCAGGGAATGGAGCACGATTCCATGGAGCACCCGCCCGCGAAGGGAGAAGGCGAAGCGGGAACACCGACGCACCGGAGCCCGCGCCACGGAGAAGGCATGGTTCACGGCGGTGGCGGGATGGCCGATACGGGACCCGAGCGGAATGGGAGGGAGTACGGCGGTAACTTCCGTATTCTCGCCGCTGACGTTTCGGAGTCGAAGAACCTGGCCGTCGACGGCGTGGATACGGCCCGCCCGTGGCCTCCCTACGCACGGCTGCGCTCAACCAGGGAAACGGCGTTTCGAAATGGGAAGCCGGTGCGCGAAATCCGCCTCACTCTCGACGGCGACATGGAGCGCTACGTCTGGTCTTTGAACAAGAAAACCCTTTCCGAGAGCGACTCTATCCTCGTCCGCGAGGGGGAGGTGGCGCGCTTCATTATGATCAACCGCACCATGATGCACCACCCGATGCACCTCCACGGCCACTTCTTCCGCGTGATAAACGGGCAGGGCGACTTTGCCCCCCTCAAACACACGGTGAACGTGGCCCCCATGTCCACGACGGTCATCGAGTTCGACGCAAACGAGTTCGGCGACTGGTTCTTCCACTGCCATTTGCTCTATCACATGAAGAGCGGCATGGCCCGTGTGGTGCACTACGATGGCTTCACCCTTAACCCCCATCTCGCCGCTGTCCGGCCAGAGCTCTACAGGGATTCCTGGTATTTCTGGGGGCGGGCTGCCCTTCTCACCAACATGACCGGAGGGTTGATCACCGCGTCGAACAGCCGCAACATCCTGACGGCTGAGTGGGAAGTGGGGTGGGGGCTTGTTCACGACGCCGAGTGGGAGGCGCTCTTTACCTATGACCGGTATTTCAACCGTTTCTTAACCCTGTTCGCCGGCGCCGATGTGGGCGACGCCATCGAAGAGGACCGCGGCATCATCGGAATCCGATACCTGTTGCCCCTCAACTTCGAATCGGCCGTCTTCGCAGGCACCGACGGCGGTTTTCGCGCCGTTTTGGGGAAGGATTTCGATCTGACGCCCCGTATCGCCATATCTGGCAATGTCCAGTACGATACGGAAGAGGAATGGGAGGGAGAGACAGGGCTCTCCTACACCGTGAGCAAGGCCATATCCTTCCTGTTTCAGTGGAATTCGGACTACGGGGCCGGCGGCGGCGTGGAGCTGCGGTTCTAAGGGGCGGGCCCTGGCCCACCCTGAAAATGCCGTGTACAGGGGGATGCGCCGGATCACTCCGGTATCAGGACCAGGTCGAAGGTTCCCTCCGTGGCGTCCCTTTCCGGGTAGTGCTGGGTCACGAGCGTCCGGTACCCGTCAGCCGACACCTTGATGTGGATGTGGGGAGGACGGCCGTAGTAGGCCGGTGGGATGTTGCTCTCGAAACGGTAGGATCCGGATTCGTCAGGGCGTACCGTTGCCCGGTGGTCGTCATCGTACCTTCCGTCGGGCCCGGTCAGCCAGAACTCGATTCGGGCATCTCTGAGGCCGGAGCAGTCACGGGATGACCGCACCGCACCGGTAAGCACGTACCCCTCGCCCACTTTCGACCGCTCAGGGGCGTCGGGAGTATAGAAAGGACCCAGTGAGTCGGGACGGGTGGGCTTGCAGGTTTCGGCACGGGCAGGCATGCCGGCTGATGCCAGGGCAAGGGTGATAATAACGATAGATACGAAATTCCTCATATATTGAGGATACCATATCCCGTCTTGCAAGGGAGGTCAGGCCCTGCCTCCTAACCTGGAAGTGTATGTATAGCGTTTTTGTGCGGGGGCGGTTCGCGAACCACCCCTGCCAATCCTCTAAATTCATTCAAAACTTCTCGTTATTGACGGTATAGTATTCTCATGAAAACAAGGAGGGGGAGATGATAGAGATACTCAGAAACAGGAGGAGCGTGAGGAAGTTCGAAGAGCGGGCCATCGAAAAGGAGAAGGTTGAGATCCTGAAGGAGGCCTTGGTGCGCTCTCCCTCCTCCCGTTCCATCAACCCCTGGGAGTTCATCCTCGTGGGAGACGGGGAAACCATTGGAAAACTGGCTCAGGCAAGGCAGCACGGGTCGGCCTTCCTGGCGGGGGCACCTCTCGCCGTAGTTATTCTCGGAGATACGGAAAAGTCGGACACCTGCATAGAGGACTGCTCGATCGCCGCCATCACCCTCCAGTACGCGGCCGAGTCACTCGATCTTAAGAGCTGCTGGTGTCAGATTCGGATGAGACAGCACCGTGGGGAAACGTCTGCGGAAGATTACGTGAGGGAGGTGCTCGCTATTCCGGACCGTTACCTCGTCGAGTGTATCATCGGTGTCGGGTACCCTGCGGAGAAGAAGACGCCTCACGCCCGCGATGACCTGGACTGGGAAAAGATACGTCAGAACAGGTATGGGTCCTAGACCAAAGATGCGCCGTTTCTGCCCGAAACTCATCACGCCCCCGGTCATCTCACGGTTAGTGAAACGATCCAGGAGGAGAAAACCATGGTGCGCACGATAGGAACGATACTCACCATCATGATGATGGTGGCGATGATGCAGGTCACGTCAGCCCGGGCTGAGATACGGGGGGAA
>CAYFXN010000076.1:0-9873 GCA_964347065.1 uncultured bacterium
AATCAGAAATTATCATTTAGGAATTTTTGTTCCTCTGGACTATGAACTCTGGACGCTGGACTGTTGTTCTACCAGCCGTTTTCCATCTTCGAGAACGAAAAAGCGAGCGCTTTTTCATGAATATCCAGGGCACCTTGCCCGAAGAGGACAAAACGTATCAATGTGACGGATTTAAGCTCTGGTATCATTTTGAGAACGCTCTTCATGGCTACGCCCGCCGCCTCTTCCATAGGATAGCCGAAGGCACCCGTTGAGAGGGAGGGGAAGGCAATAGAGGAAAGTCCCTGCCTATCGGCAAGCTTCAGGGCATTTCTGTAACAGTCAGCCAGAAGTTTTGCCGATGGCTCATCCACTCCGTATACGGGGCCCAGACAGTGGATGACGTGTCGATTCGGGAGGTTGTGCCCCCCCGTGATAACCGCCTCACCCGGCATTATCGGGGCGAGAGGCCGGCACTCCTGATCGAGGCCGGGACCGGCGGCCCGATGGATGGCTCCCGCCACGCCGCCGCCAGGCCTGAGCTGGGCATTCGCTGCGTTCACGACGGCATCGATGTTCTCCTGAGCCGCTATGTCACCGGCGATACATTCTACCGTCACGCCCGAAATGTATTTCTTCACCGTTCTCCCTCCCCTTTCCTGCCCGCGTTTTTCCGCGGCGGGAACAGATCGAAAAGGTCGAAGTCCTGTCCGCAGGAGGGGCAGACAAGATCCATCTCCGGGCCCTCTACTCCCCTTTTGACGCTCACGTGAAATCCATTTCTGTACCCGCATTCGGGACAGGTCCTCAATTGTGTCATCTCGGTTCCCGTCTTCAGATAGTTCCGTACGAAACGTTTCGTGCCCGTGTATCCTAGGATGCTACCTTTCCCCCGTGGCATTATCGGCACTCCGGGGCGGTTCACTTTTTCGGGGCCCGACCCTTTCTCTCATCAATTCGTATCTCCGCTGCCCTTTTTCAGCTCTTTCTCGATGGCAGCCTGAAATCCGCTCATACTCCGATTCTGCAACAGCTTCCCGTTGACGAAGATCGTGGGCGTACCCCGCACGCCCGCACCGGCACCCTGCTGAATGTCCCGCTTGATCATGGCGAGGAATTTCGGGTCGGACAGGGATGACTCGAACTTCGCCATGTCGAGGCCGATCTCGCGGGCAATAGCGATAATCTTTTCCTCGTCCAGTTGGTTGAAGTTGGCATACAAGCGATCGTGGTACTCCCAGAATTTTCCCTGTTCCTTCGCGGCGAGGGACCCTACCGCTGCCTTTGCGGCATATTTGTGCATTCTCAGGGGAAAGTGCTTGAAAACGAGTTTTACCTTATCCGGGTATTTCTCGAGCACCTGCTCGAGTACAGGCACAAGCCTGGCACAGTATGGTCACTGAAAGTCGCTGAAAACAGCGACGGCAACCGGCGCATCCGCCGGCCCCTTTATGGGAGAGCCCGCTTCGTCGATCTGCCGTATAAAATCGAGGGAGACAATCTTCACCGCCTTGCTCTTCCGGTTGAGAAGGTAAATTCGATCCCCCCGTGGGGACACTTCGATCCCGTCGACAGCCTCGCCCGTCAAGATCGTGTCCTCGAGATTTCCCTCAGCAGAGTACACGAGGACCGTTCCCCCCTCGGTGAGGACGAAGGTTCTTTGTCCGTCGACTGAGGAAACCACATCCAGAGGTGTCTCTCCGACAGCCAGCGTCTTCTCAACGACCCACTCAACCTCCGCCCTGGAAATGGAGGAAACCATGATGGCGAGAACGATAATCAGCACAAGTAGCGCTGCCCTTCTTATCATCTGTATCCTCCCTTGAACGATATTATTACCATTGTATCAGAACAGATCCACCGGCGGGATCGGCATGTGAGAAGCAGCGCTCCCTGAGGGCCCCTCTCCAAACTAACCCCTGTCCATCAAAAACTGCCGGAGAACGAAGGGGAGGATCCCGCCGTTCTTAAAATAGGCGACTTCGTTCGGCGTATCGATACGCGCCAACACAGAGAACTCCTTTTCAGACCCGTCATCGGAAACGGCACTGACCTGGAGTTTCGACCCGGGGCCGATCCGGGAGACACCGGTTATGCCGTAGACTTCCCGGCCCGTGAGACCGAGGGATTTCCAGCTCTCCCCTTTCTCAAACTGGAGAGGAAGCACACCCATTCCGATGAGGTTCGACCGGTGAATCCGCTCGAAGCTCTCGGCGATCACCGCATCGACGCCGAGAAGTTTCGTTCCCTTCGCCGCCCAGTCACGCGAGGACCCCGTCCCGTACTCCTTTCCCGCTATGACGATGAGGGGTATCTTTTCATCGCGGTATTGCATCGCCGCATCGTATATCCACATCTGGTCACCGCTTGGAAGGTGGAGCGTCACGCCCCCTTCGACACCCGGAACGAGCTGATTTTTTACACGCACGTTGGCGAAGGTCCCACGAATCATGACTTCATGGTTGCCGCGCCTGGAGCCGTAAGAGTTGAATTCCTCCACCGAAACGCCCTTCGATAACAGGTACTGCCCTGCCGGGCTCTCCTCGGGAATGGCCCCTGCAGGTGATATATGGTCGGTGGTTACCGAATCCCCAAGAAAAACGAGCACCCGCGCACCGACAATATCGCTCTGGGCTGCGATCTCCGTCGTTATTCCGTCGAAATAGGGAGGCTCTTTTATGTACGTGGAAGCCTCATCCCAGCTGAAATCTCCTCTTGCGGTGACTTCCATGGCGCTCCAACGCTCGCTTCCCCGGAACACGTCTGAGTAGGTCTTTTTGAACTTGGCCGGCGTCACGTACTTCTGAACAAACTCCCGTACCTCCTCGTGGTCGGGCCAAATATCGGCGAGATAGACGGGGTCACCATTTGTGTCGAAGGCGAGAGGGTCTTTCGTCATGTCGAGGCTGATCTTCCCCGCAAGCGCATACGCCACAACGAGGGGTGGCGATGCCAGGTAGTTCGCCCGGACCTGGTTGTGGATTCTTCCCTCGAAATTCCGGTTGCCCGAGAGGACGGAGGCGACGACCAGGTCATTTTCGGCAACGGCAATCCTGATATCCTCGGGGAGAGGACCGCTGTTTCCGATGCAGGTGGTGCACCCGTAACCAACGAGGTGAAATCTCAAGCCCTCCAGGTACGGCATGAGCCCGGAGTCGGCGAGGTAGTCCGTGACGGCAACAGATCCCGGCGCGAAGCTCGTTTTCACCCAGGGCTTCACCTGAAGGCCACGCCTCAGGGCGTTTCTGGCCAGAAGACCCGCGCCGATCATCGCAGAGGGATTGGATGTGTTCGTGCAGCTCGTTATGGCTGCGATGACAACGTAGCCGTGGCAGAGGCCGTAGGAGGTTCCGTCGTGACGGCTGATCGGCACGCAGATATCCTTCGGTGACCGAATAAGCGATAATTCCATCTCGCCGCTCGGGGGGAACCCCCCCTCGTTCAACCACTCCTCGAGATGCTCCCGGTCCATATTTATCTGGGCCATCTTCCCCATGTTCTCCAGAAGCTCAAAAAAGGAGTTTCCCGCCCCGGATAGGGAAACGCGGTCCTGGGGCCGAGAGGGACCTGCGAGGCTCGGCTCGATGGAGCCGAGATCTATTTCCACAACCTGAGAATAGACAGGGTCGGGCGCCTCCGGATCGTACCAAAGGTCCTGAACCCGGTAATATGCCTCCACAATCTCTGCCGTCTCCTCACGCCCCGTGAGCCGGAGATACTCCACCGTCTTGTCGTCGACAGGGAAGATGCCCACCGTCGCTCCGTATTCAGGGGTCATGTTGCCGATTGTTGCTCGGTCGGCCACGCTCAGACTAGGGACCCCGGGGCCGAAGTACTCGACGAACTTCCCCACGACCCCCAGCTGCCGAAGACGCTCCGTTATGGTCAAGACGAGATCGGTGGCCGTCGCGTATGGAGCCAGCACGCCCGTCAGCCTGACGCCGACAACCTGTGGGATGAGCATTCCGTAAGGCTGTCCGAGCAGCACGGCCTCCGCCTCGATCCCGCCGACGCCCCATCCAAGAACACCGATACCGTTGATCATCGGCGTGTGAGAATCGGTTCCCACCAGGGTGTCGGGATATACCACCGAGCCATCATCGCTCTCCACCACGACGGCAACCCGGGCTAAAAACTCGAGGTTCACCTGATGGCATATTCCCGTGTTGGGGGGGACGACGGTGAAGTTCTCAAATGCCTGCTGACCCCATTTCAGAAGCTGATACCTCTCTCCGTTGCGGTCGAACTCGAACTTTTCATTCATCAGGAATGCAGCCTCGCTGCCGTAGCGATCCACCTGGATTGAATGGTCTATTACCAGGTCGACGGGGATCCGTGGATTTACCTTCCCCGGGTCTCCGCCGAGACGCGTGAGGGCCGAGCGTATCGATGCAAGGTCAACGACCGCAGGGACTCCCGTGAAGTCCTGAAGGAGGACCCTGGCGGGCATAAACTCAATCTCATACGCCGGCTCGGCAGCAGGGTCCCATCCGGCGAGGGCCGCAATATCATCTTTTGTGATGGTAACACCGTCCTCGTGACGAATCAGGTTTTCCAGCAGAATCCTCAGAGAATAGGGAAGCCGTTTGATATCACCAATTCCGGCATCGGATAGCTTTCTCAAAGAATAGCAGGAGTACTCTTTTCCCCCCACAAGAAACTTTTTTCTGGCATTGAAGCTGTCCGGGTTTTTCTTTTCCATCTCCCTCCCCCGAATTCTTTTGTCTTTTATTGACGCCATCCGGGCAAGATGCACGCTGACGGGCCCTCTTCCCGGTCCCACAACCGCCTGAAAAAGTCTTACCTTTCATTGTATACTTTCACTTCCGGGAATGTATGCTCGGGTTTGAAAAAAATATGCGGCGCGGGGAGTCTCGGGCTGGCAAACCCCGACAGGTCTTTGCCCCCGCCCGTTTCAGGAGAGACCTGAGGATTTCGATGGGAATCTTTGGCAATACGGAGAGAGGGACGTATCTCGATCGGCCCAACCGGTTCACGATCAGGTGCCTTCTGGGGGGAAAAAGGGTCCGGGCCTACCTGCCGAACCCCGGAAGGCTGTGGGAACTCCTGATTCCGGGGGCGACCGTTTTCCTCGAAAGATCAGGGAAATCGGGCAGAACTTTGCAGTTCACTGCGGTGGCGGTCGTACGATCGGGGGGACCCGTCATGCTCCACACCCACAGGACGAACAATGTTGCCGCCACCCTCATAGAAAATGACCTCATACCGGGGCTTGAAGGCGCCAGGATCAAAGCGAGAGAGACCCGTCTCTTTCGCAGCCGGATCGACTTTCTCCTCGAAAAAGGACGAAAGGAGATTTACCTGGAGGTCAAATCGTGCACCCTCTTCGGTAACCGGGTTGCCATGTTCCCCGACGCCGTGACCGACCGTGGCAGGAGACACCTCCAGGAACTCGCTGCGATAGAAAACAAAAAGGGAGGGGGTGCGCTCCTCTTCATCGTCAACGGTGGGACCCCCGATTTTTTCCTCCCCGAATACCACACCGACCTCGAATTTTCACGGGCCTTTCTGGGCGCGAGGAAAAAACTCATGATCATCCCCGTGGCTGTTCGCTGGGGGAAAAAACTGACCCTGGAAGGACCTGCCAGATCTCTGACGATCCCGTGGAATCTGCTCGAGAGAGAATCCAGGGACAGGGGAAGTTACCTCATCATTCTCAGGCTCCCCGCAGAGAGCGCTGTTCCCGTGGGAAAGCTTGGAACAATCAAGTTTCAGGAGGGCTATTACGTCTACGTGGGGTCAGCGAAAAAAAACCTGGCCTCGAGAATTTCGCGGCACAGGCGACTCCTCAAAAATCGGTTCTGGCACGTTGATTACCTCCGGGAAGCGGGGGAGTTCGTTGCAGCTCTTCCCGTTCGAACGGGAGACGATATCGAGTGCGCGATCGCCCGCTCTGTGGGAGATATCAGCCAGTTCAAGGTGCCCTCCTTCGGTGCATCAGATTGCGCCTGCCCATCCCACCTTTTCCGTTTCCCTGGAAATCCCCTCCACGATACCTCGTTTCACCATCTCCTTCAGTACTACCGGATGGAGCGGCTCGTGGAAAACATTTGAGGCAGAACAGGGAGGGGAACGAGTCCAGAGTTCATAGTTCAGAGTTCAGAGGGAAACCGGAGAGCAGAGAGGAGCTGACAATGGGTAGACGGTAATGCGGAGTGCGGAATGGAAACCAGTCCATAGTTCAGCGTCCATAGTCCAGAGAAAACCAGGAAGCAGCAAAGGCGGTAAGGATGGTAATGCGGAATAGGAAACCAGTCCAGAGTCCGTAGTTCAGAGTTCAGAGGGAAATAGATAATTTTTCATTTCTCATTTCTAAACTGCTAACTTCTCACTGCTCATTTCTGATTGGAAAGCATCTGACTTGGAGGGATCTCAGTAGATAACGGTGAGCCCTACTTTTCCTTCAAGCCCTGCCGCGTCGAGCTCCCTCCCGGCGAGCGTCACCTCGCTTACCAGATAGCCGGCCTGAAGGTTCAGGGCAACATGTTCCGTCAAAAAGAGATCAAGTCCGACTGCAGGCCTGACAGCAAATGCCACGTCTTCGTCATCTCCACCCGAGAAGCCACGGGAGTCAACGTACATGCCGCCGAGGGCAAGGTTTACGTATACGTCGTAGCTGTCCGCATAGTCTCCCAGAAACGAATATTCGAAAACAGCCAGGGCCGAAATCCAATCGAGAGCGGCGAAATCCTCATCGCCGGTTATCCACTGCAGTTCTCCCCCGACCCTGAAGTGTGTGCCCACATCGCGGAGCAGACCGAGAGAGGCACCGAAGAGGTTATCGACGGGGTCAAAGTCGTCGTCTGCCAAAACCCAGGAAAAACTTCCCCGGAGCGCCCACAGCTCCTGACCGTGGGCAGAATCTGCCACTTTGAATAAAGCAACGAGACAGATCAGGGCCGTTAAACGCGCCACCCTCAGAAGCCCACCTTTCAAACCCGTCATTATCCCCTCTCCTTCCTATCGAGTGCGAGAAGAAGCTCGTGCAAAATGTACGTTGTCAATTATAGTACCATCGCCAGAGCGACTATTCGAATGCTATCCATTCGAAAGGCAGGGGAAACTGCCCCTATTCCCCTTCGTCGAGGGCATTGGCCGCCACCTTCGCGATCGCCTTTCCGATGGGAATCGCGGCAGTTGCTGCAGGGGAGGGGGCATTGAGCACATGGACCGACCGTTTCTCTCTCATGATTCGAAAATCGTCTACCAGGGTTCCGTCTGCCTCGAGTGCCTGAGCACGCACCCCCGACCCTCCGGGATAAATATCGTCGCCGGAGATTTCCGGCAGGAGCTTTCTCAGTGCCCGGACAAACGCTCCTTTGTAAAATGAGCGGACATATTCGCGAAGGCCCATCTTCCAGTACCTGCCCGCCATCTTCCAGAAACCCCGGTACGAGAAGGTCTCAACCGCATCGGAAGGGGAAAAGGAGAAGCGGTGATAGCCTTCCCGCGACAGTGCGAGCACGGCATTCGGACCCGCTTCCACATCACCGTTTATCATCCGGGTGAAGTGGATCCCGAGAAAGGGAAACCGGGGATCCGGAACGGGATAGATGAGATTTCTCACCAGGTTGCGACGTTCCGGGATGAGCTTGTAATACTCGCCCCGGAAGGGGACAATCTGGAGCCGGGGAGCCACACCGCACATCTTCGCCACCCTGTCGGAATAGAGGCCGGCACAGTTGACGATCATCCGGCACCGAATTTCATCACCCGACGCATCGATTACCATCCCGCCCTGCTCGCTGCGGACAGCTGCGGCTCTCGTCCCTTCTCTTATCTCCCCCCCGCCTTCCCGCACCACCTCTGCAAACTTTTCCGCCACCTGCGAAAAATCGACGATGCCCGTTTCCGGGACGTAGAGGCCGGCAATCCCCGCCGCGTGGGGCTCGTGTTCTCTGATCTTGTCTCCCTCGATATATTGCATACCCATAAGCCCGTTCGCCCTCCCTCTGCGTTCGAGTTCGGACAAAGCAGGGAGTTCAGATTCAACCGTAGCGACGACGAGCTTCCCGCACCGGCGAAAAGGAACTCCCCTGTCTTCGCAGAAGCGCTCCAGGGCCACACGTCCCTCGACACAGTAGCGTGCTTTCAAGCTGCCGGGCCGGTAGTAGAGTCCAGCATGAATCACGCCGCTGTTTTTCCCGCTCTGATGGGATGCCAGCCGCGGTTCCGCCTCGAGGAGAACCACCGAAACGCGGTGGTTCATCACGAGCTCCATGGCCGTGGCAGTCCCGATTATGCCGCCTCCTATGACTGCTATGTCAAACCGCCTGGACGTCATTGTCTCTCATCTCCTATCACACTTAAAGACCGGGCGATGCAACAGGGGTGACCCTTTTAACCTGGAAGGATCGGTGCGCCTGAAGCATTATATATCACGTGCCTCATCCCCTGAGAATTACTCCCGCTGCTACGGAGTGTTCCTCCAGGCCGGGTGAGACCCGGTAACGGGAAAAGCAAGGATCAGGGCGAATAATCAAACCCTCTTTCCTTAAGAAAGGAGAAAACTCCCGGGAGCGAGGGGATACCCGTTCTTCCGCCGATCTCCCTGCACTTCATGGCAGCCATGGCGGAGGAAAAGATGAGCGTTTTTTCCAGATCCCATTTCGCAAGGAGACCGAAGATATAGCCACCGTGGAACACATCTCCCGCACCCGTCGTATCTTCCACGTCGACCCTGAACGCCGGGACTTCTATGATTCTGTCCCCTGCGTAGGTGACGCTCCCCCGATCACCGAGGGTGATGGTGACAACCTTCGCTCCAAGGCTATTCACCCTGCCGAGAAATTCCTCGGCACTCCCCCGCCACCCCAGGTCTTTCGCAAACTGTTCAGCCCCGACGACGTATTCACTGAGGGCGGCAATCTCGAGCATCCCCTCCCGCACCCTCCCCGCGTCGAGCATACAGGGAACACCCAGCTCCTTTGCCTTTCTCGCTGCGAAAATAGATACTTTCGCCATTAATCCGTCAAGGAGCAAAAACCGGCTTCCCCGAAGGAAATCACCGCCCAGCTCCTCCTCTCTCAGCTCCTCTCCCGAGGGCCTCTTCCAGATGATGGTCCGTTTTCCCGAAAACCTCTCTATGGCGATGAATGCCACCTGAGAGGTGGCGTTTTTCCTCAGAACCAGCCCGCGGGAGTCGACATTTTCCTCCCTGAGAGACGCTTCGATCTTCTGCCCCGCCACATCATCCCCGATGACGCCGTAAAACCTGCTTCCCACACCGAGCCGGGAGAGCGCAACCAGCGCCGTTGCCACAGGGCCGCCCCCCTGCTCTCTCCACTGAAGGGCCTCCCTCTTCGTGTCGATTTCGGGATAACGGTCGACCTGTGCGAGGTAATCGAGTGAGCACTGCCCTATACCGGTAACGATCTTCATTGCACCATCTCTTACGGACTTTGCCTCAGTGAAGGACCTTCCCGCTGACAGGGCGGAGAATAAGACGTTCACCCCGTATGAGACCGATACAACGATTGTAGAGTATTCTCAAGAAAATTTACAGGGAGCCGATATCCCTTGAGAGGAACAGCATACTTTCAGCGGCCAATAACTGAATCACCGGGAGGTGAACATGTCAGACTACCTGCTGCGGCAAAGAAAGGAAGAGGTAATGAGCACCTTCAAGAGAAGGAGAAAAGTTCAGATGGCCATCTCCGGGTCGATGATCGCGCTCATCCTTATTTTCTGGCTCGGTGCCTCGCGGGGGGCAAAATATTTCCAGCACATCCCTCCACAATACCTGGGGCTCACGTTCGGCGCTCTCATCCTCGCTTCCCTGGTCCTCTCCCTCATCAACTGGAGGTGCCCGGCCTGCAACGCCTACCTCGGCAAGAAGATAAGCCCGAGGTTCTGCTCGAAGTGCGGCACAGA
>CAYFXN010000077.1:0-9787 GCA_964347065.1 uncultured bacterium
AGCACCTTCAGCCTCGGTAACGGGATGCGGGTGGTTATCAAGGAAAACGCTGTTGCCCCCATCGCCGCCGTTCAGGTATGGGTGAAGGCGGGCAGCACCACGGAACCGGAGTCTCGTGCGGGGATATCCCATGTGCTCGAACACATGGCCTTCAAGGGCACGGCGAAACGGGGTGTGGGACAGATAGCCAGCGAGGTGGAGTCCCTCGGCGGAGATATAAATGCCTACACGACGTTCGACCACACGGTGTATCACATCACCATTTCGTCCCGTTATGTGGATCGGGCCCTGGAGATACTCGCCGACACCCTGGCACATTCCGTCTTCGACGAGGGCGAGCTGAAAAAGGAGATAGAGGTGGTGATGGAGGAATACCGGATGAACCAGGACGACCCGGGAAGAGTCGTATCCAGGGGACTCTTTTCCCGGTTTTACGAGAAGCATCCCTACGGAAGGCCGGTTATCGGCTTTCCCGAAACGCTATCGCAGATCACCCGGGAGGATGTTGTCTCCTACTTCCGCGAGTACTATGTTCCCAACAACATGGTACTCGTCGTGGTGGGGGACGTGGACGCTGAGTCGGTAAAGCCGATGATAGAGAAATATATGAGTACGCTGAAGCCGGGGCAGATGGCACCGAAGGAGCGGCCGGTGGAACCCGAGAAAAAGGGGTTAGGTGTGGTGGTGAAAAAGATGGACACCAAGAGGGCTTACATCGATCTGGGCTTTACGGGTGTTTCCCTGACCGATCCGGAGGTCTACTCCTATGACCTCCTCTCCATGATCCTCGGGCAGGGGAAGACATCGAGACTCTACACACGGGTGAAGGACGAACGGGGGCTCGTAGACTCGATCTACGCCTATTCCTTCACGCCCAAGGATCCGGGACTTATGCTCATCGGCGCCACGCTGGAGCCCGAAAACGTGAAAGACGCCATTCGGGCAATACTCGAGGAGGTCTATCATATAGGGGTTTTCGGTGTCTCCGGGTCGGAACTGGAGCGCGCGAGGAAAAATACCATTGCGGATTTCGTCTATTCTCTCGAGTCCCAGGGTTCCCTCGCCAGGCTTCTGGGATTCTACGATACTGTTCTGGGCAACCCGTTTTTCCAGGAAGAGTATGCCGATAAGGTCAGGCTGGTCACCCGGGATGATATACGCGCCGTGGCGGAGAAATATTTCAGGGAGGACAATTTCGTCCTCTCCCTCGTGATCCCACAGGATTCAGCGGAGAACCTCTCGGAAAAAGAGGTGCAGGCGATAGCAGAGGAATCTTACGTGAAGGTCCGTTCACGGAAGAAAGATACGAAGGAGGAGATAGAAAGAAGTATCCTCCCCAACGGCATCAGGGTCGTCACGCGGGAAAATCATGCCGTTCCCGTCGTAGCCGTCAGCATCGGTTTTCTCGGAGGGGTGCGTGCCGAGACACCGTCGGTGAACGGGGTCAGCAACCTGACCTCCTACATGCTCACGAGGGGAACGAAGCGGCGCGAGGCGCCGGAGATTGCCGAGCAGATAGAAGATATGGCTGCGAGCGTTGAGGCATTTTCCGGGAGGAATTCTTTCGGGATTTCGGGCAAGTTCATGAGCGAGGATTTCGAAAGGGGCTTTCGTCTGATGTCTGAAATGATCCTTGCGCCCACATTCATTGAGGAGGAGCTGGAAAAGAAGAGAAAGGAAGTCCTGGCCGCAATAAAAGCGCAGCAGGACTCTCCGACACAGGAAGTTATCAGACTCTACCTGAAGTCCCAGTACGGGGAGCACCCTTATTCCCTCGATCCTCTGGGTACCGAAGAGTCCGTCGGCTCCCTGACCCGCGACGACCTGGTGGATTTTTACCATCAGCTGGTGATTCCCAAAAACATGGTGATTGTGGTTTCAGGTGACGTCGATTCGGAAGGTGCGCAAAAAGTGATCGCTTCCGCCTTCCAGGAATTTACCCGGGAGGAAGACACATCGCTGGTTGAGAGCAGAGAGGTTTCCCCTCCCGAGAGAGCCCTGAGGGTGGAGAAGAGAAGGGAAAAGCTCCAGGCCCACTTCGTGATCGGTTTTCTGGGAACCACCTTTTCAAGCGGCGATCGGTATCCCCTGGAAGTCATATCCTCCGCGCTGGCCGGGCAGGGAGGGAGGCTGTTCAGGAAGCTGAGGGACGAGAAATCTCTCGCCTACTCGCTCACCGCTTTTTCTTCGGAGCAGTACGACAGGGGGTTTTTCGCCTTTTATATGGGAACGGCAGCCGATAAGCTGGGAGAGGCAAAGAACGCGATGTGGGACGAGATTGTACAATTTATGAAAGAAGGCCTGAGCGGCGATGAGCTGGAAAGGGCCAAGAACTACATCATCGGCAACTATGAGATCGGCCTGCAATCAAACGGTGCGTATGCGAGCTCACTGATGTTCCACGAGCTCTACGGTACGGGTATCGAAGAGTTTCTCAAATATCCCGACCGGATACAATCCGTAACGAAACGCCAGATCATGTCCGTGGCGAGAAAATATATCGATATGGAGCGGTATGTTCTGGCGATTATTTCTCCGTGATGGGGGCGTGGTGTGCCGGGAACCTATAGAGAGCTTTCCGATTTCGAAGCCCGGGGACGCATAGAGAAGTTTTCTGCCATATTTTCATTGATCATCCTCGGTCTCACCATCTGTTTTCTCGGGCTCTCGAGTTATGGGCTGTTCGATGTGGACGAAACCAGATTCGCAGCCTCCGCCCTGGAGATGGTGCGGTCGGGCGATTATCTCGTTCCCACATTCAACGGAGAGCCGAGGCTCACCTACCCCGTTCTGTATTACTGGTTCCTGGCGGGTTTCCTGAAGATCTTCGGTTTTTCACCGGGAGCGTTCAGGCTGGTTTCCGCCGTCTTTGCATTCGGCCTCATCATGACGGTGGGGCACATCGTTTATCGAGAATCGAGGGTTGAAGGCGGGTTTCTTGCCGGAGTCATCCTGGCGACTTCCTCCCTGTATGCCTACATGGCGAGAATTGCGATGGTGGACATGGTCTTTTCTGTCCTTCTGTTTCTCTCATCGATCTTGCTCTACCTGGGGACATTCGACGCAAAAAGGGTGAACAGGACCATGATCAGGGCAGGTGCCTTTGCCATGGCTCTCGCTGTTTTAACCAAAGGGGTAACAGGGCTGATTTTGCCATTTCTGTCCCTCTTTCTTTTTTCCTGGTTCAACGGGAGATTGAAGAGGATGGCCGATGCGATACTCGACGTACGGGCGATTGTCATTTTTCTGATGATCATCCTGCCCTGGTATGTGGCCGCATACGTCCAGCTGGGCTCCGATCAGTTTTATTTGCATTTCGTCAAAGAGTTTTTCAACAGGGCGCTCGGCGTAAACATCGGTCACCGGGGGCCGATCTATTACTTCGTGCCCGTTATCGTCCTCGGCATGTTTCCCTGGACATTTTTTTTGCCCCAGACGGTCTTTTCGATCCTCAAAGAGCGGGGATTTTCTCTGAAGGCAGTGGGAGAAAATATCAGCCTCGATATGTTTCTCCTCCTCTTCAGCGGTGTCATTTTCATATTTTTCTCCCTCTCCGCTGCCAAGGTGCCCACACAGGCTCTCCCCCTCTTCCCGGCTCTGGCGATCATCGTAGCCCTCTATCTCGAGAAGGTCATCGTGCACCGGAAGTATCCCGAACTGGGATTTGTTTCCGGGGCTTTCGCGTATGCACTGTCCTCATTCCTTCTAGGCATTCTTTTCATCTACCCGAAGGAATACTTTCCCATTATCAACGAGGCGGGCCTTACGCATCTCACCTTCTACCCAGGCTTGCTCATGGTAACCGGGGGCTTTTTCGTGGTGTTTTTTACAATAATAAGGAAAAAGATAAACAGGCCCCGGGTTAAGATTTTTGCGGCGATGCTGATCCCTCAGCTTCTCTTCCTGTGGTTTGTCTTTTTCGCTGTTCTCCCGGAGTTGTTTCAGTACCGGCAGGCTGACCTCCAGGGAATATCGCAGGTTATAAAAACCGCTGATGAAGCAGAATCTCCCATAATATTTTACAAAAAATTCAAACCTTCGGTCACGATGTTGACAGGCAGGGTAGTCCACCAGGCGAGGACGTATGAGGAGGTCATCGCCTACACAGCGAAGAAGCAAAACGCTTACCTGATCTTTCCCGGTACAGAACCCACGGTGGACCTCACCACGCTCGGCGTGGTATCTGAACTGTACCAGGGCAGACTGTATTCGCTCTACAAGGTCCGGGTAAAATGAACGGGTAGTTCATTGAAGCTTTGATACCGCCATTATCTTTTACACCGGACTCTGCTCTACGGTTCTCCTAGGGACTATGAACTCTGAACTATGGACTGGTTTTGCGCTTTCAGATGAGGCGGGCGAGGATCTCGTTCGAGGTGAAGAGGAAATCACGGGGTATTTTCAGCATATCCCCCTCCTTCTGGAGCAGGTTCGAATCGAGGAGGTTATCGATGGACCGCTGCATACTCCGGGGTGGGTTCCCCAGTTCATCCCTCACGCGGGAAAGGGAAATGCCATCGGTGAGTCTGAGCCCCATGATCAGGCGCTCCTTCCATGCTGTGGGGACGTCGGTCTCCAGAGTCTCGGCCCGCGGAAGTTGTCCTCTCGCTATGGTTCTTATGTACTTCCCGAGATTTGCGTGATTTCTGTATCTGAAACCGCCCGGCCACCGCTCACCTTTCCGGTAGCCTGAGGCGCCGGCACCGAAGGCCAGGTACTCCCCCCCGGTCCAGTACCCGATGTTGTGAGCGCATTCGAAGTCCGGCAGGGCAAAATTGGATATTTCGTAGTGGTGGAATCCTTCCTTTCGAAGCAGATCCTCGAGATTCCGGTAGCACGCCGCGTACTCATCGTCTGAGGGTATCTGCAGGCCGCCCTTTACTTCCTCGAAGAGGGGAGTTCCCTCTTCGACCGACAGAGCGTAGGCCGATATGTGGGTGGGGGAGAGTCCCAGCGCAGTTGCAACATCCTCGATCACGTCCCTGTCGCTCTGAAAGGGAATGCCGAAGATGAGGTCGATGTTCACGTTGGTAAAGCCCATATCATGAATCATTTCCAGCCCATCGTAGATATCCGTCTCGTTGTGCATCCTTCCCAGTTTTTTCAGGTGGCGGTCGTTGAAGGTCTGGGCCCCGATGCTGATCCTGTTGACACCCGCATCTTTGTAGGCGGCAAGCTTATCCGTCGACAGGGTGCCCGGGTTCACCTCTATGGTAAATTCCCTGATGCCGGAGGTGTCGAAACAGCCATTGAGGGATCGGATGATTGATCGGAAATCAATCGACTCGAGACAGGATGGTGTCCCTCCACCGATGTAGAGCGTATCGAATCGCTCGAAGGTCCCCGGCTCGGCATGGCGGCAGAAGAGTTCAATTTCTCCGAGAAGGTGGTGCACGTACTTCTCCGCCAGGCGGCGGGTGTAGGGCACCGAGTAAAAGTCGCAGTATGAGCACTTCTTGATGCAGAAGGGGATGTGAATATACAAACCTCTCATAGGTATCCATAATACAATTACGAGAAGAAGCAGGGAAAGGGGAAAAACAGTCCAGAGTTCAGCGTCCCGAGTCCAGAGGAAAACCGGTTCAGCGTTCATAGTTCAGAGTTCAGAGGAGAACCAAAAATACACACGATATGATGAACTGAAGATACGGTGGCAAATCCTAAAACCTAAATTCGAAACCCTAAACAAGTCCAAAATCCTAAGCATCAATGTTCAACGATGAATTCAAGACTCATTGATTTATTTGACTTACTTTATGCTTTTTATTGTTTTGGATTTTGAAATTTAGTCATTGGCATGTGTTTCGGATTTAGGATTTCGTGCTTCAGATTTAACATCTTCTCTTCACGGGTACATCGCATCGTCTTTGAACGGTAAACTTTGGACTGGTTTTCCTCTGAACTCTGAACTCTGAACTCTGGACTCTGAACTTTGCTTTTAGACTGTCACGTTTGGATTCTCTGGCTGTTGTCTACAGAGGTTTTTCGGAGTTGTGGTAAACTTATTGACAGAAGGGTGGCGGTGATATATCTTAATGAGTGAACATTCATTCAATAATTAGATAAAAGGAGGATTCGATGGGACGGGAAATACGGAGGGGGCTAGTTCTCGGTGCCGGTTTGATGGGTTCTGGCATCGCGGCACACCTTGCCAACGCGGGTATTCCCTGCTATCTCCTCGATATTCCGCCTAAGTCGCTCACACCGGAGGAAGAGAAAAGGGGGCTCACCCTTGACGCGGGGGAGGTGAGAAACAGGCTGGCGAGGAAGGGGCTGGACAACATCCTGAGCAACCGCCCGTCTCTCATCTATGCGAAAAAAGACATCGATCTGATCCGGATCGGGAATTTCGAAGACGACCTTAACCTGGTGGGAGACGTCGACTGGGTCGTTGAGGCTGTCATCGAGAATCTCGAGATAAAGAGGCAGCTCTTCCAAAAGGTGCTTGAACACTGGAAGCCCGGAATCCTCGTGAGTTCCAACACGTCGGGGATCTCGATCGGCCAGATGATGGAGGGGTTTCCCGCAGAGTTCAGGAAGCACTTTTTCGTTACCCACTTTTTCAACCCCGTTCGCTACATGAAACTTCTCGAAATCGTCCCCGGGAAAGACACGGACCCCGAAATCATTCGGGAAATGTCAGCTTTCGGCGAGGACATACTCGGCAAAGGAATCGTCTACTGCAAGGATACGCCGAACTTCATAGGAAACAGGATCGGCGTGTTCTCCATGATGTACGCTATGCACGCAATGATAAAACACGGCCTGAATGTGGAGGAGGTTGACAGGGTGCTCGGACCCGCCACGGGAAGACCGAAGAGCGCTGCTTTTGGGACTGCCGACCTCGTGGGCCTCGACACGCTGCTTCACGTTTCCGACAACGTTTTTAAGAATCTTCCCGATGACCCGGCGAGGGAATTTTTCGTCCCCCCCGACTTCGTGAAGACGATGGTGGAAAAAGGGCTCCTGGGAAGGAAGTCCGGGGCCGGCTTCTTCAAGATGGAAAAGACGGCCGAGGGAAGGCAGCTTTCGTACCTCGATTACGAGACGATGGGATACACGGCCGTAAAAAAACCCTCATTTCCCTCCGTGGACGGTGCGAAGAACATCGACGATCCCGGGGAGAGAATCAGGGCTGTCGTATCCGGCGACGACGCCGCGGCCAGATTCGCCTGGGACGTTATAGCCGAGACGCTGCTCTATTCAGCTGCCAGGATACCGGAGATATCGGATGATGTGGTGAACATCGACAATGCCATGAAGTGGGGTTTCAACTGGTCTCTCGGTCCCTTCGAGACCTGGGATGCCATCGGCGTCACCGAATCGGTGCAAAAGATGGAGGGTGAGGGCAGAGAGATACCGGAAAATGTAAGGGACTTTCTTCGTAAGGGGAACGAGCGCTTCTACGACAGAAAGGATGGAAAGAAATACTACTATGACTTCCTCTCCGGGGAATACGGGGAGCTGCCGGTCAACGAGAAGGTCCTCCGGCTTCCCGATGTGAGGCAGGCCCTCGGTGTGATAAAGGAAAATGCCGGGGCAAGTCTTTATGACATTGGAGACGGGGTTCTCTGCCTCGAGTTTCACACGAAGATGAACGCCATCGATGCCGATATCGTGGAGATGATAAACTTCGCAACCGAAGAGGTGAATAAGCACGAAGGATTGATCATAGCGAACCACGGCGACAATTTCTCAGCCGGGGCAAACCTTCTTCTCCTTCTCATGGAGATACAGGGGAAAAACTTCGACAACATCGAGATGATAGTCGACGAGTTTCAAAAAGCCTGTATGCGGATTAAATACTGCGAAAAACCCGTGGTCATCGGCCCCGCGGGAATGGCTCTCGGAGGGGGGGCGGAAGTTACCCTCCATGCGCCGAAGGTGAGGGCGGCGGGAGAGTTCTACATGGGTCTCGTAGAAGTTGGAGTAGGCCTGGTCCCCGCAGGAGGCGGTTGCAAGGAGATGATCATCCGCGCCCTCGGTAAGATACCGGGGGACGTAAATGCGGATCCCCTTCCCTTCTTGAGAAAAGCCTTCGAGACTGTCGCCATGGCGAAGGTCTCAACGAGCGCCAAAGAGGCCTTTGAACTGGGCTATCTGCGAGACGACATCGACCGGATAACAGTGAACAGGGATTTCTTGATCGGTGATGCAAAAAAAAGCGTCCTGGCAATGGCAGTTGACGGCTATAGAAAGCCGGTCAGGACGGCGGAGGTCCCGATGCCCGGTCGGGGCGCAATGGCCATGTTCGAGTACGCCCTCTACACGATGAAGGTGGCGGGGTACATTTCCGAGTACGATGCCCTCATCGGGAGCAAGCTGGCGAAGATATTCTCCGGCGGCGACGTGGCGCCCGGCGTTGCGGTGGGGGAACAGCACCTGTTGGACCTGGAGAGAGAGGCGTTTCTCTCCCTCTGCGGCGAGGAGAAGACCCTCGAGAGAATTCAGCACATGCTGATGACGAACAAACCCTTGAGAAACTGAACTAAGGGGAGGTAGAGCATGAACACAGTTTACATAGCATCGGCGAAAAGGACGGCAGTGGGACGGGCATACAGGGGTACCCTGAAGGATACCCGGCCCGATGACCTGGCAGCGGAAGTCATAAAAGGGATACTGGCAGAGAACCCGGGGCTCGATCCTGGTGAGTTAGACGACATAATACTGGGATGCGCCATGCCCGAGGCGGAACAGGGCATGAACGTGGCCAGGATAGCCGCCTTCAAGGCAGGAGTGCCATATGATGTTCCCGGGATGACGATAAACCGCTTCTGCTCATCGGGGCTCCAGTCCATAGCGATCGCTGCCGACAGGGTGGCCTCCGGCTCCTCCCACCTGATCGTTGCGGGGGGAACGGAGAGCATGACCATGGTGCCCATGGGCGGGAACAAGGTCTCCTTCAACCCCGACCTCATCGAGGGCTATCCGGAAGTCTACATGCCCATGGGACTGACGGCGGAGGAAGTGGCTAAAAAGTACGGGATATCGCGGGAAGACCAGGACACCTTCGCCTTGAGGAGCCATCAGAAGGCGGTGGCTGCCATCTCTGAGGGGAAATTCAATGATGAGATCGTACCCGTTGAGACCTTCGTCTTCACCTCGGAAAACGGGGGCCCCGTGGTGAAAATGAAGGTGCTCTTCGGCACAGATGAGGGGCCGAGAAGAGACACGTCCCTCGAGGCCCTTGCAAAACTTCGACCTGCCTTTTCCCCCACGGGAACCGTGACGGCGGGAAGCTCCTCCCAGATGAGCGACGGGGCTGCTGCCGTGCTGGTGGCCTCCGAAGAGGCCGTCAGGAAATTCGATTTGAAACCTCTGGCACGCTTCACAGGGTACGATGTGGCCGGCGTTCCTCCCGAGATCATGGGAATCGGTCCCGTGAAGGCCATCCCGAAAGTGCTTCAAAGGCTCAACCTCAAAAAGGAGGACATGGGGCTTATAGAGCTCAACGAGGCCTTCGCGGCCCAGTCCTTAGCCGTCATCAGGGAGCTGGGCCTTGACCTGGAAAGGATAAACGTGAACGGTGGAGCAATCGCCCTCGGCCATCCCCTTGGCTGCACCGGGGCCAAGTTGACTGCTACGCTCCTCTATGAGATGAAGAGGCGGGGTGTGAAAACAGGCATGGTAACCATGTGTATCGGCGGAGGCATGGGAGCGGCGGGAGTGTTCGAGCTCCTGTGAACATAAGTCCAGAGTCTATAGTTCATAGTTCATGGTCCGGAGTCCAGAGAAAAAGCAGTTTACAGTTAGGAACCTCTTTTTGTCGTTCCTCTCAACGTCCTAA
>CAYFXN010000078.1:0-9470 GCA_964347065.1 uncultured bacterium
TGGCGTCATCGGCGCTTGCCGCCACGAAGAGGGGAGCCGCAAGCGGCCTTCGGCTTCTTGACGTTTCGACTTCTTTCGTCAGTCGGAAAACCTGACAGGCCGCATTGGCGGTGAACGACTCGTACTTGTACGGGTCCTCGTCAGGCTGAATGGGACCCAGCCACCCGAACATGGGGAATATGCCGTCCAGCGCAGCGAGCCAGCAGGCCCAGCTCGCAGCCGGGGTGATCTCGACAGCCGGTGAGAAGAGGAAGAGGCCGCGAATCTCATCGTCTTTCAGAGCGTGATGAACAGCGAGAGTACCTCCCGTGGAAAATCCGCCCAGATAGACTTCCTCCGCCTTTCGCTTCAGCGTTTCGACACCGAATGAATAGGCCTTCACCCACTCCTTCCCGGTAACCTCCAGGAGATCTCCGGGGCGCGTCCCGTGTCCCGGCAGGAGCAGGGCCTGCACGTAGAAACACTCTCCCTGGAAAAATCGCGCCAGGGCTCTCATGTCGTAAGGAGAGTCGGTGAGCCCGTGGACCAGCAGGATCCCCCGCCTGTATTTCGAGGATGTCCCCCCGGGACAGCTGTCGCCGGGTATGAGCAGAAAAGGCGCGTTGCCCTCCACACGTTCTTCGCGGTTTCCGGGAGTGATATCTGTTCGGTTTTTTCCTATCATCCGCCTCGTATGCTCGATGTAGTCCTCGAAGCGGTCCCCCTGAAAGGAGAACGTGCTGTTTTCACCCGATGGGCTGTGCCGCTTGCTGCCCCCGGAGCCGCAACCGGCGATAAGGGCAAAGACGAGAGCGGGAATAAGAAATTTGGCCTGTTTCATAGGTGTTCCCACCAGCGCTTTCCCCCGTATGTTTTTCCCTCTTGAGCGGAAAGAGGTTTGAGAAAATCAGGGAGGATACGAAGGGAACCCTTCACGGTATCTCGTGGATCAGGTACTTCAGTTCCCCCCCCGGCTGTCCGGCGTTGTAGCATGGGACGGTGCCCGCCATCCAGCACGTCTTTCCTGAAACCTCCGGCGACTCGTGAATGTGGCCGTGATAGGAGGCGATGAGATGTTCTTTCTCCACCCACCTCTCGATGAATTGCCTGATAGAGCGGCTTCCCACGTGGCTCACGCCGTCTCCGAGGAGGTCGAGGTCCGTGCCGTAGGGGGGGCTGTGGGAGACGAAGACGAAGGGGCGCTCAACCATGTTCGATAGGATATCCAGGTCCTTTTCGATCGTTTCGGGAGAGGTCATATCGAGCTCGACGAACCGAAGAGCCGGGGACGTGAGGATACCCGAGGTTTCCACGAAGCCCGACGTCACGGGTGCGCCCGCTGCGTCAGGTTTCTCCCAGTCCTTCAGGGAAAATGGGGTCGGCGGGACGCACATGTAGCCGATGATATCGATGGAGTCGGTGAGCGGGTGCTTTTCCATGTGGAGCAGGTGGAAGAGCCCTCCCTCGTGTTTTTTCAGGACGTCCCTGTTTGCCGCGAAGTCATCGTTGCCCATATCGAGGTAGATCTGGACATCCGGGTGTTTCCCCCGGAAACGCTCGAAACTCGGGACCAGCTCCCGCTCAAGGTAGGCCCTCTGAGCGTCTATTTTCTCCTCCAGGGAGCCCTTTCGCTGCTCCCTCGGTATCAGGTCGCCGCCGACGACGATTCGCTCCGCCGCTTCTTTCTCCGCTCTTTCAAGAAGCGACGGAAGAAGCTCCCTGGATACGTGCAGATCTGATGCGAACAGAACCCTCATGTCTTACCCCGGATCGTAACTTTCAGACGGTGAATTCCAAAACGAACGGAAACCGGAACTTTCTCTTTTCGCCTAGGGTATTTTGCCAGAGAACGGGGCGGTTGTACAGGTGCCGGGTACGGAAATCCTGCTTCCTTTTTCAGAACGACAAGATAATCCTGTTTTTAATCGTCGTTATCGGAATTGACATGGTTTGCAGGTTGGGGGTGGTGCAATTGTGGACCCTGTATTGACCTTTTCATTTTGAATGGTTACAAGAAAAGGGAGATGAAAAACTGTTTCCCCTCAGCCCCCGACAAAGGGCTTTCAATCGAAACTACCTGTTTGGAATGGTTTTTGCGCACCTTGCAAAATCCCGATCGGGGAACATGAACATGGCGAAGGTCAAAACAAGGCGGAGCCTGCCACTTTTTCTCGTTGCATCCCTGGCCTGTATCGTCGTAGGGTGCCGGTCTCCTGTCAACGTAAAACCCGACAGGTCGGATTTTGTAACCTACCGATTCGGAGGGGGTGAGGTTGGAGCCGATTTCACGGAAATCACGATCCGTGGGGATGGGACGGTATCCTACGGATACCATTTTCCCCTGAACGAGAGGGACGTGCTCACGAGGAAAGGCGTCTTATCTCCGGAAGAGACGAAAAATCTCTTCCAGGAACTGGCAAACGCCGGCCTCTTCGGCCTGATAAGTGACCGTATGGGAGGAGCAGATCTGGACTGGGCCGATATAAGAGCGCAGGTCGACAACCGCCGGGTGGAGGCAAAATTTATAGGAAGATTTGAAGGTCTGACGGAAGTGAGGAGGTTGTTCTCCCCCCTCCTGAAAAAGATGCACCCCGAGAGGTGGGGGAGGTAGGATTGGGACGAAGGGGAGTGAAAACAGTTCAGAGTTCATCGTTCAGAGTCCAGAGGAAAATACCAGTTCAGAGTTCATCGTTCAGAGTCCAGAGGAAAATACCAGTTTAGAGTTCATCGTCCAGAGTACCGAGTCCGGAGAAAACCATTAACCAGTAACTGTGAACCTTGAACGCTGCCGGTGTGCGTCGATTTTGCTGTGGTAACCGGGTCCCTGCCATTGTGCCCTCTGTGTGCAACGATTGTAAAACCCTTCAATCTAACAAGATTGAGGGGTTGTCCCCCATGGTTTGATATACTGAATCTGAGCCGGAAACAGCGGAGAGTTTGGGGACTGGCTTCATAACGTTCGCATTCGCATAAGGTACCAGATGAATGAACAACGCTGGGAAATAGTGAGAGGAGAAGGGCCGCTCGTTGCCACAGCCATTCACGACGGCCACGAGATCCGCGCCGAAGTGGCCGAAAAGCTTGCCATCAGCGATTCAGACAGGCTGAGGGAAGAAGATCCGTATACCGGTCCATTGACGGCAGTGGCAGGAACCACGATAGTGGTTCGAAGGTCCCGCTTCGAGGTGGATCTGAACCGGCGGCGGGAAAAGGCCGTGTACCGGAGGCCGGAGGATGCCTGGGGATTGCAGGTGTGGAAGAAAGACGTAACGGAGGAAATCGTCGCCCGTTCTCTGGAATTCTATGACGGGTTCTACCGGAAGGTCCACCGGATGTTAACCGAACTGACCGATAAGCACGGGTATTTTGTCGTTTTCGATCTTCACTCTTACAATCACCGCCGCGGCGGTCCGGGCAGTCTCCCTGCCCCCCCGGAGGAAAATCCTGAGGTCAACGTGGGGACGGGGACGATGGACCGTGCAAAATGGGGTCCCCTGGTCGACCGGTTCATGGAGGACCTTCGCACCTTCGACTTTCTCGGGCGGAAACTCGATGTGCGCGAAAACGTCAAGTTCAGGGGGGGGCATTTCTCACAGTGGATCCATGAATCCTTTCCCGGGGCAGGATGCTCCCTTGCTATCGAATACAAGAAATTTTTCATGGACGAGTGGACAGGTGAGTGCAACATGGCTGAACACGAGGCGATGAAAAAATCCTTGATGGCCACCATTCCCGGAATACACGACTCACTAAAAGCCTTGAAAGGCTAAAAAAAATACAATGTTGGAGGATATACTATAGTTCTTGTGAAAGATCGAAAGAAAACACAGCTGAGTGGAGGGGTGAAGGTTACCGGCACAAGGCCAGAAACTATTTCAAGTGGTTTTATTGCCACTGTCTGTAATCGGCTCAGGGAGGACAAGCTCATTCGCAGGTCCCTCCCGGAATGGGGGCGGCTCCACATCGACCGCCAGCTCCCCTTTATCTGCGTCTACCGCAGGCCAGCCGATGGGAGAGATGTGGGGACCGAGAAGCTCATCATGGGTGAAGCCTCATATATGACTGCCACGGGAAAGAAGAAGTACAACGCGGGACTTTCAAACCTTCTTACGAACGTCGCCGGTACTCTCGTCGAGAGTTTTGGCACCTTTCTGATAGTGGAGGTCTGGACGGCAGATGAGGGGGCATATGATGAAACTGCTCCTTCCTACAAGCCGTTCTTTCGAATCGTCACGCCGAAAGGGGAGGGAATTCCTGCGACGGTGGAAGCTCTTGAGCGGGAGCTCGGGAAGATCAAGATCGAGGGTGAGACGGCGATGGTGCAGGTTGAATCGTCTTTAAAAATTGCTCCCCCCGGTCTGCGGCCCCTCGTTCCTCCCAAAAAATTTCCGGGATTCCCGGTACACACCATCGGGGTAGAGATCAGACCTGTTTTCCGGGACTCCCTAACAGGCCAGATCCTTCCCATTATCCGCAGGACGATGCACCGGAAGATATCGCGGGCATTCAGGAGGAGCTTTTTCGCCTTCATCCGGAAGGAAACGACCCGCCGCCCACCCCACTATCATGCCCTGGGACGCCGGAGCATGGTGAAGGCGGTTTGGGAAGTGGACAGCAGGCTCGCCGAGATTTCGAACGGTTTTGATTTCCTTCTGCAGGTGACGCCTTCGAACACAGAGAGTGCGTGGGCGTCTTTTAAGAGGAGCCGGTACGAAAGAGTGCCGGTTTTTACCTATCGACCTTCCCCGGTGGACCCCGCCATGGTGAAGAGGCAGCTTTTCCGGATCCCCATCGAGCGGATCGAAGACCCCACGATCGCTTATCTTTTCAGGGAGCAGCAGGTCGATCTGGACCGGAAACTCACCATGTTAACTGATAGGGGAACGCCGAAATTCAAGTACGGGAGCATCCAGCTTTACGGGGAAGTGGATGCTTCCCTCCGTGCGCTTGCCGAAGAGATACTGAAGCGCTACCCGCCCGGCAGCAGGGAAGAGTCGGTGTCGGGAACGGTTGACCCGCCAACTTTCGCCATGCGTGCGATGCAGGAAATTGAATTTTTTCGCGGGGCTTATCCCGAAATAAAGAGCAGGGTTGAAGTCCGGGATGATCTGTCGGGCCTCATGGTATCCCGGGGAAATCTGCTCATCGGGAGCCGGACCAAAATTCCCAGATCGAGGGTCGAGGCCCTGGTGCAGCACGAGGTCGGTACGCACATATTGACCTATTACAATGGCCGGGCCCAGCCGTTCCGCCAGCTCTACGTGGGGCTTTCCGGCTATGAAGATCTCCAGGAGGGACTGGCCGTGCTGGCGGAATACCTGGTCGGCGGCCTGAGCCGCCCCCGGTTGCGCCTCATCGCGGCGAGGGTTGTTGCAGTCCATCGCATGATCGACGGAGGTTCCTTTATCGACCTTTTCCGCGAACTCAACGGGACGCACAGAATAGATAAACGATCCTCTTTCATGATAACCATGCGGGTATTTCGGGGAGGAGGGTTGACGAAAGACGCAGCCTACCTGAGAGGGCTCGCGAGGCTTATCGATTATCTGAGACTGGGTGGTACCATCGATACCCTTCTGGTGGGGAAGATAAGTGCAGATCACGTTCCGATCATCCGGGAATTGCAGTGGCGAAAGGTTTTGAAAACTGCCCCGCTGCGCCCCAGTTACCTTGATGATCCCGAATGCGTGAGGCGGCTGGAGAAAGCCGGAAGGGGGATTTCAGTACTTGAATTGATCGAAAGGAGGAAATAATGAAGATAGGATTTGTGGTAAATGATATCAAAACCGAGGAGCCGGGATATACGACCACCCGCCTCGGGATGGCGTGTATCAACCGGGGACACGAGGTCTTCGTGATGGGAGCCGGGGACTTTGCCTACGATGTGGATGAGAACATCCGTGCCCGCGCCCGCGTCCTTCCCAAGAAAAAATATAAATCCTCTGAATCATATCTTGCCGACCTGCAGGGAAAGAGGGCCGGAGTCGAACGGGTCACGGTAGACGACCTCGACATCCTCATGCTTCGCAACGACCCGTCTACAGATACGGGTCTGCGTGCATGGGCCCAGGCCTCGGGGATCATCTTCGGGAGGGTTGCCATGCGCCACGGTGTCATTGTCTTGAACGATCCCAACGGCCTCGCAAAAGCCATGAACAAGATGTATTTTCAGCTCTTCCCTGAGGAGGTCCGCCCCAGGACGATTATCACCCGCGACCGTGAAGATGTCAGATCGTTCTTCAGGGAGGAAAAAGGAAATATCGTGCTCAAACCCCTCCAGGGTTCGGGTGGTCAGAGCGTTTTTCTCGTCCGGCCCGATGATCTTCCCAATCTCAACCAGATGATCGATGCGGTGAGCAGGGACGGGTACGTCATCGCCCAGGAATACATACCTGCTGCAGCCGAGGGGGACACCCGGCTTTTTCTCATGAACGGCCAACCCCTCAGGTACAAAGGTAAGTACGCGGCTTTCCGACGCGTCCGCTCCGGAGATGACATGCGGAGCAACATCCATGCCGGGGGGAAACTCAGGCAGGCTGAGATCGGTGACTCACACCTCAGACTGGCCGAGATCGTCCGTCCCAAACTGGTTCTGGACGGCATGTTTCTGGTAGGGCTGGACATCGTGGGCGACAAACTTATGGAGATCAACGTGTTCAGCCCCGGGGGGCTCGGGAGCGCCCAGAAGTTCGAGAAGGCCAACTTCACGCACGCCGTTGTCGAGGCACTTGAGAGAAAGGTGGACTACATGAGTTTCTATCGGAGAAATTTCGATAACATAGAGATGGCCACGCTGTAGCCGTTCCGTGGCGCGGCGGCACTTGTCTTCCTGATCTCCCATCTCGATGCAATTGTGAAGAAATCCATCGAACAGTACGGCTCGCAGACAACCGGGACGGGTGTGAAGGTATCTGCTGTTCGCATGGACCTCAGGGAGGGAGAAGGGTCTATAAGCGGTCCCAGTATAGGCAACCCATAGGGATCTTCCGCCTGGAAGGCCTTCGCTGCCGGGAATATCATCGTGGCAATCGATACCTGCTCCGTGAGAAAGGCCCCGGTCATCATCGAGGAAGTCAAGGTGTCGGGCCCGAGCCTCGACAAGAAAGCTATAGAGCTGGCGCAGAATGATGCGGCCAAAGAGGCGGAAGGGACGCTCAAGAAGCTCCCGGGCAAGTAGCGGGGGGCAACCAGCTTTCCGCTCTCTTCAGGATTCTTCATCCCTGGCGCTCTCTTTTCTGTACCGGTAACGGTAAATGGCCAGGAAAATATAGTGGACGTAATTATCAATATACAGAAACAGGTACAGGTTCAGCCCGAGAAAGATCGGGATCAGTAAAAGCAGCCAGTTGCTTTCGAAAATATCAGCCAGTTTTATGGAAAGCAGGGTCAGGAGGAACAGGGTGACCCAGAATGCCGTGTTTACGATTATTTCAATAAGGCGATACATGTCTCTCTGCACCCATCATCGTACCACAAAGGAGGAGCCCCTTTCGGGAGGGGGCCATCACCGCGACACCGTTAAATGTGTTAGGAGTGAGAAATTATGAAGAAATTTCACGATTCTGATTGGGCGAAAACAGGATTCAGCAAAGAATACCGGGAAAAAGCCGATATCTACGTTGTCGAGCGGAAACGGCTTTTCCAGGTCTTGAAATCTTTTTACCGGCATTTCCTGGGCGGGAAGAGGGGAAACAGGGTCCTCGACCTTGGATGCGGCGACGGAATAGTCACGAAGGAGCTTCTTTCGGTGGACAGCTCAATACGGACGACACTGATCGATGGTTCCCGGGATATGCTCGATCACGCGAAAGAGCGTCTATCGAAATTTACGGGCCTTCGGTACCGGGAGGCGAGCTTCCAGGAGATCATCGAAGGGGCCCATCAGCTCGGCAGTTTCGATTTCATCGTGTCGTCCCTCGCTATTCATCACCTTCCCTTTGGTGGAAAGGCCGCGCTTTTTCAAAGGATTCATTCCCTTTTGAATCCCGGGGGGTATTTCCTGAACATCGACCTTGTCCGCGCCGGGGATGAGGAGCTCGAAGAGTGGTACATGATCCTGTGGAGAGAGTGGATCGAGGATCGAAAGAAAGATCTCGGCATTTCCGAGGATATCTTCCGGGATATTATCAGAAGGTACAAAGAAGGGGAGGACAATGTGCCCGACCCTCTCGATGATCAGCTGCGCGTCCTGAAAGATATCGGTTTTTTGGAAGTCGACTGCTACTACAAGTACGGAATCTTCACCATATTCGGGGGGAAGAAATAAGAAGCAAGCTTTTTTACCAACCTGTCGAGCGTTGGAGATTGCCTGACACACCGTTCAGTACAAATAAACCTGGACCTTCCGCTCTTCTCCCCAATTACTCAATTAATGAGAAATTATCTCTTTTCCTCTGGACTCTGAACTATGAACTCTGGACGGGTTTTCTGCCCTCTGCTTTCCGGTTTTCCTCTGGACTCTGAACTATGAACTCTGGACGGGTTTTCTGCTCCTCATTCCTGAACGAAGGTTCCGTTTTGCAGATCTTTGAGCGCCTGTTCGATCTCCTCCTTCGTGTTCATGACGAAGGGACCGTATCGGGCGATGGGCTCGTTCAGGGGCTTTCCCGAAACGAGCAGAAAACGGACGGGCTGGCTTTTGGTGTGTATGGTGACCGAATCTCCGTTGCTGAAAACCACCAGCTTCGTGCTCGATACGGTTTTCCCCCCTCCATCCGCCAGAGCCCCGAACTCTCCCTCACCCTCGAAAACGTAGGCAAAAGCGTTGTGCCCCCTCTCGATCCTCTGCGAAAATGAGCATTCGGCGGGGACCGTAACGTCGAGGTAGGTGGGGTCTGCAGCGATTTCTGTAACGGGGCCACGGATACCATTCACCGATCCCGCGATCAACCGTATGCGTGTTCCGTCCTCGCGCGAAATTTCCGGGATCATCTCGGCGGGGATCTCCTGGTAACGCGGTTGTGTCATCTTGAGTTTCGCCGGCAGGTTTACCCAGAGCTGGAACCCATCCATCTTACCGCCCGCTGGCTTCGGCATCTCCTCGTGCATGATTCCGCGCCCCGAGGTCATCCACTGTACGTCGCCGGACCTGATGCTTCCCGCGTTCCCCAGGCTGTCTTTGTGGTGAACGATCCCTTCGAGAATGTAAGTCACCGTTTCGATTCCCCTGTGGGGGTGCAGGGGAAAACCCTTGAGGTAGTCTTCGGGATCGTCGGACCCGAAATGGTCGAAGAGCAAAAAAGGGTCGTGATAGTTCAATATCCTCGTGGCGATGCTCCTTTTGAGCCTCACTCCGGCCCCCTCTATGACGAACTGCGGCTCGATGATTTGCCCCACTTCTCTTTGCTGCACATCCATGTTTTCCTCCTTGGCTAATCAGGCCGGTCCGCAAACAGCGCGGAAATGGTCTGAAATACTTTCGTCGGTACTTCTTTGTTTGATGCCAACGGCAGCGGATCCAATTCAATAATGCAACATTCTGAGCAAACAAT
>CAYFXN010000079.1:0-9425 GCA_964347065.1 uncultured bacterium
GAGTGCCTCACGGGGCAGCGTCTCGAATTCCTCGTTCCAGATCATGGGTTACCAACCTCCCGGGTATCGATCAAAACACATCTTTCGGCCAGCCTGTCTTTCGAAAAACGTGACGTTCTCAGGCATTCATGAGCACCTTTTCCACGAACCGCCTTCCTTCCGTGAATGCCTGCTTGTTCACCAACAAATATTTTTCGGAGACTTTCCCCGATATTACACCGAAAAAGGACTCCTCATCAACAGGAACAAAATTTGAAAGGGCGCCCACCAGAACCATGTTCAGTGCCCTCACTTCTTTAAGGGACGTGGCTATCTGGAACGCGTCGATGGAGAAAACGGCCACACCCAGCTCCCGGAACCTCTCGAGGATCCCTTCGGGATACCGCTCGTACCCCGTTGCGACGGACGGCGGATAGATCTTCTGGGTATTGATGATGACCCGTGTTTTCCGGCTCATGAAGGTGAGGTACCTGAGGGATTCGATGAGCTCGAAAGCGACGACCAGATCTGCCCCACCGGGCTCGATGAGGGGAGAGAACACCCTTTCCCCGTAGCGAAGATGGGCGACTACGGACCCTCCCCGCTGGGCCATGCCGTGGACCTCACTTTTTTTCACGTCAAACCCCGCTTTCAAAAGGGCGAGGGAAGTGAGCTCGCTCGCCAGGAGGATCCCCTGGCCTCCCACTCCGCAAAAGAAGACGTTACCCCTCTCCTTCACTGCCCTTCTCCTTTTGAGCGATAATCGCCTGGAACTTGCAAAGGGGGGCGCACTGGCCGCACCCGTCGCAGAGCACGGGGTTTATCCGGGCGTACCCCTTCTGCGTGGGCTTCTTTCCGAGCCCCGACGCCTCCTCCCCGGTGAGGCTGACCCACTCTATGGCGGGGCACCCAATCTTCAAGCAGGTCCTGCAGCCGGTGCAATTTTCCAGGATAATATGGTGGACCGGCTTCTTCTTCGCTTTCTCGATGGGAAGCAGCACGCAGGGGTACTTCGTTATGACCACCGAAGGCTCCGGGCGCGACACCTCACGCTTCAGCACCTGGTAGGTCTCTTCGATCTTGTTGGGGTTCACGACGTAGACGTGTTTTACTCCCACGGCCCTGCACAGCGCCTCAATGTCGATCTCGACGGTAGGCTCGCCGGAAAGCGTCTGTCCCGTCACGGGATTTTCCTGTTGTCCCGTCATGGCGGTGGTTCTGTTGTCGAGGATGATGACCGTGGAGAACCCCCTGTTGTAGACGATGTCGATCAGGCCGGTGATCCCTGAATGGATGAAGGTGGAATCTCCGATGACGGCCACCACTTTCCCCAGGGCATCCGGGCCCAGGGCCTTCTCCATGCCGAAGGCATTGCCTATGCCCGCTCCCATGCACACGGTAGAGTCCATGGCGTCGAGGGGCTTGAAAAAGGCGAGGGTGTAACACCCGATATCTCCGGCCACGAAGAGGTCGAGCTTTGAAAGGGCGAAAAAGAGGCCCCGGTGGGGACATCCCGGGCAGAGAGATGGCGGCCTTGCGGGCAGTTCCACGGGCTCGTACCCCGGCTCACTCCTGATGCCCGTGACCGCTTCCCTGACGATCTTCGAGTCGATCTCGCCGTAGGACGGTATGAGCTCCTTTCCCCTGCACCGAACTCCCATCGCCTTGACGTGCAGTTCGATAAAGGGATCGAGCTCCTCGATGATGAATATCTCTTCAACCTTTTCGGCAAAGCTCCTGATCAGCTTCTCAGGAAAAGGATAGACCATGCCGAGCTTGAGCACCGAAGCATCGGGAAATGCCTCACGAACGTAGAGATAGGAAACCCCCGATGTGATAAAACCCCTCTTTTTGTCGCCCCATTCAATCACGTTCTCCGGAAAGGTTTCGGCAAACTCCCGCAGATCGGCGAGGCGCCTCTCCAGAACAACCCTCCTCTTCCTGGCATTGACGGGAAGCATGACAAGCTTTTCGGGGTCTTTGACGATCCCGGGGGTTACCTTCGCCTCCATGATCTCGCCGGGCGTCACCACTCCCTTTACGTGGGATACCCGCGTGGTGGTACGAAGGAGTACGGGCGTGTCAAACCTCTCACTGATCTGGAACGCACGTTTCGTGAACTCCTTCGCCTCCCGGGAATCGGCCGGCTCCAGCATGGGAATCTTCGCCGCGAAGGCGTAATTCCTGTTGTCCTGCTCATTCTGGGAGCTGTGCATTTCGGGGTCATCGGCCGTAACGATGACGAAGCCGCCCCGAACGCCCGTGTAGGCCGACGTGAAGAGGGGGTCGGCCGCCACGTTCAACCCCACGTGCTTCATGGACGCAAGGGCCCTCGCCCCCGCGAAGGATGCGCCGAGGCACACCTCCACCGCCACCTTCTCGTTGGGGGCCCATTCGGTGTACACTCCCTCGTAGCGAGAGAGGACTTCCAGGATCTCTGTGGACGGGGTCCCCGGATAGGCCGACGCAACCCTCACCCCGGCTTCGAATGCGCCCAGGGCGATCGCCTCGTTTCCTGACAGGAGCAGTTTTCTCTCTTCTAGCCGTTTCTGTTCCACCTGGCACCTCGCGAAAAACGCTTTTAAAAAGAGCAGGTTATCACACCAACTCAACCTTTGCAACGCGCTGAAGGGCGCGTCAGCGACTGAGGGGATTGGCGTAATGGGAAAGCCCGCTTGAAAAAAGCGGGAGAGAGCGTTTAAACGATCTCACCGCTGACCGAAAAAGCGTTCTCTTTATGGTCGAGCCCGACGATCAGGCCACTTCCATCAACGGTCACCAGGATCACGTCGAAGCGGACCGATTCGCCGGGAAGCCGGTAGGCCGCGATGACCTCCCGCGCGGCGCGCACCACATTTTTTCTCTTCCTGACGCCGACTATTTCAGAGCTCAAAAGGGGCGAACCCACTCTTTTGCTCCTCACCTCCACGACGGCGAGCGTGTCGTCTCTTCTCGCTATTATATCGATTTCCCCCCTGCCGGAGCGGACATTTCTCCCCACGATGTGGTACCCCCGGCCTTCAAGGTGGCGACAGGCGCTCTCCTCGGCCTTCCTTCCCCGCTCGATCCTCCCTCTCTTCTTACCCGACACCGTCTATGCCCCGGTAGCTCATCCGGTGAATGGGGCAGGGACCGAATTTCTCGATGGCCCGGCGATGCTCTCTCGTTGGGTATCCCTTGTGCCCGGCGAAGTTGTATTGCGGGAAATCATCGTGATACCGCTCCATGATCACGTCCCTGGTAACCTTGGCGATCACCGAGGCCGCCGCAATCGACAAAACGCTCGCGTCCCCCGACCTGATGGGGATCTGTTCGACGCTCAGCCCGGGAATGGCAAACCGCCCGTCTACGAGCAGACAGTCGGGGGGCCTGTCCAGCATTTTGACGGCCCTCTGCATGGCCAGGAGGGACGCCCAGTGCACGTTATACAGGTCAACCTCCAGATGAGACGCGATGCCCACTCCATAGGCGTCGGCTTCTGCGGTGATGATGAAAAACAGTGACTCTCTCTTTTTGGGGGATACTTTCTTTGAATCTTTGATCCGCTCGTTCCCGTACCCCTTGCAAAAGGTAACGGCTGCGGCAACGACCGGACCGGCCAGCGGTCCCCTTCCTGCCTCATCGACTCCGGCTATGCACCGGTATCCTTTATCGGCAAGGCTGCGTTCCAGCCTGTTCATCAACCGTTCTGCTCACTCTTCTTCTTGCGCGGTTTCCTGGGGTCCTTCTCCTTTTTCGCCGCTGCCTTCGGAGGGGAGTCTTCCACGCCTTTCTCTTCAGGAGCTTCCGCAGCGGGCTTAACCTCTGTTGCCACATCCATCGAAGGGGCGTCTTTCACATCTTTCTTCTTTGCCTTCGCATCGGGCTTTTTGGCCTTGCGGGGAGCCGGTTCGGCAGGTGGCACCTGCTCTTCGGGCTGTGCCTCTGCCTCAAGATCCGCTTCTTCCCCGATCACAGGGTCACCGGCTGCGGCATCTTCCGCGGCGTCAGCCTCGACGGCCTCCTCTGTCATCTCCACGTCCGCTTCCCCTTCGACCGGTGCTGTATCGGCCACTTCCGCAGCGGCCCCCACCGCCACTTCCTCCTCGGGGGGCAGCTCCAGCTCCATTTCCCGATCAGCCTCCTTGAGCTCCACCTCGCTCTTTTTGAGCATCCAGTCTTTCCTCTCCTTGACTTTCGCCTTTTTGCCCGAGAGCTTCCTGAGGTAGTAAAGTTTGGCTCTCCTCACATCTCCCCTTCTTTTCACCTCGATCTTCTGGATCAACGGGGAAAAGAGGGGGAATGTCCTCTCGACGCCCACGCCGTATGACTCTTTCCTGACCTTGAAGGTGGTGGAAATCCCGTTTCTGTGAATGGCGATAACGACACCCTCGTAATACTGGACCCTCTCTTTCTCCCCCTCCTTGATCTTTAGATAAACCCTCACGGTGTCTCCGGCCTTGAACCTGGGGATCTTTTTTCTCAGGGAATCCCTCGTTATGTCATCGATGATACTCATTTCATCCTCCGGCGCTATACTGCGGCAAGATTGTAGAATATATTATTTTCCCAACAATCTGTCAAGAATTATCGCTGCCGCGCACCTCACGGAAAGGTGGTTGTAGTCATCGGATATGGCGATCGGTTCCAGTACCAGGTCAGAAGATTCGATGAGATCGTCCGTAAGACCCCAACCCGTCCCGAACAGTATAATTGAACTCGTACCATCTTTCAGCATTTTCTTCGCCTGCCCGAAATCAACTTGCCCCGGCCACTCCTTCCCCGTTGTCGCAACGAGTCTCGCACCGACCCCTGTCCGGTCTTCCACATCACGGATCATCTCCCGAACGTCCGGCACCATCCGTATCGTCTCGAAGGCAACCCTGCGGGTCTCGTTGTACGTCGCCCCCGCTCCCCTCTCCCAGTGGCTGATTATGCGATCCGCCAGCTCCACCTGGAGCTTCGACGGCTGAACGATGTAGAAACCGCCGAGCCCGAAGGTCTTGGCCAGGCGCGCCAGGTCATGGATGTCCAGGTTCGTAATGGATGTGGTCACCACCTCTTTCTTCCTGTCGTACACGGGGTGGTGGATGAGGGCAATATATATATGGTTATTATTCATTGTTCGTCCAGAGTTCAGCGTCCAGAGAAAAACCCGTTAAAAGTTCAACGTTCAGAGACACGTGCTGCTAGCGTAACGCAGATTTCGGAATGCGGAGTGCAGAATAAAAACCCAATTAAAGCCCATGTCATACAGTGGAGTTTCAGATCCGCGTATGTTCTTATTTTCTGCTGTTTTTGCTTCCTGCTCTCTTCTTTCTGTTTTCCTATGGACCTTGGACTCTGGACTATGAGCTCGTTTTTTATTCCGCTTCCCGAATGACCACTATTCTATTTCCGTTTCCTCCTCCTTCATGATCTCGTCGAGAATCTTCTTCGCGTCGTCGGTCAGCCCTTCCCGTCTCAAAAGATCGGGCCGGGCGGCAAGGGTCTTTCTGATGGCCTCCCTCAGCCGAAAATCACCGATCTTTCTGTGATTTCCCGAGAGCAGAACCTCGGGCACATCCATGTCTCGGAAGCGTGCCGGCCGGGTATACTGAGGTTCCTCGAGGAGGCCCGCCTGGAAGGAATCGTGCGTAACGGACTCCATCGTCCCCACCACACCGGGGACGAAGCGGGAGACAGCGTCTATCACAACCATGGCCGGTATCTCCCCTCCGGTTAAGACGTAATCGCCTATTGAAAGCTCCAAATCTGCCAGGTGTTCCGACACCCTGCTGTCGACCCCCTCGTATCTCCCGCAAATGAGTATGAGGTGCCCTTCTTCTGCAAGCTCCCTGGCGAGACTGCTTTCGAAGAGGCGGCCTCTTGGGGAGAGCAGAACAACCTTCCCTTTTCCGAACTTTTTCGCCACCTCCTCGACAGCCCGGAATATGGGCTCGGGCTTCATGACCATGCCGGGGCCTCCCCCGTACGGGAGGTCATCGGTCACCCTGTGCCTGTCCGTTGTGTAATCCCGTATATCATGAATGCCGATGTCGATCACCCCCCCGTCGATGGCCTTCCGGATGATCGTCTCCGAAAAGACACTTTCGAAGAGGCCGGGAAAAATTGTCAGTACATCAAACCTCATCGTCCAGCATACCTCGTATCGGGGAAAGGACGATCACCCTTTCGTCTCGCCGCACTTCCGGGACAAAGCGGGCCACGAAGGGAACCATCTTTTCCCCCCCCGGCGTCCGTATCTCCAGGATATCGTGGGCAGGTGAGGGAACAACCCGCGCCACCTCCCCGAGAAAATTGCCGCTTTCGTCCTCCACCCGGTACCCCACGAGCTCGAAATAGTAATACTCGTCATCGCCTGTTTCCGGAAGCTCCTCTTTGAGAAGGAACAGGGTCATTCCGACGAAATGCTCGGCCTGATTCATATCCTGTACTCCCTTCAGGGTGAGGAGGGAAAAACCCTTCAGATCCTGCACGTTTTCGATTTCAAAACGGGAATACCCCCTCACCTTCTCAGCGAGGGGAAACATGCGCTCGATATCCTCCTCCCGAAAAAAAACGGAAGAAACCGATGCGAGCCCATCAGCTTCTCCCGAAAAGATCCTGACTTTTATCTTGCCGCCCCTGCCGTGAGCGCGCACCACGATCCCCACCGCAAGAAATAACTCGTCATTGTGAACGCGCATTATTCGATAATTTCGAGGACAGACCTCTTTTTTATCTTCGTGGAAGCCGCACTCAGGATAGTCCTGATAGCCCTTGCCGTGCGGCCCTGTTTGCCTATGACTTTGCCGAGATCTTCCTTCGCAACTTTCAGCTCGAGCACCGACGTTCTTTCTCCCTCGACTTCGCTAACCTCTACCTCATCTGGATGATCAACGAGAGCTTTGGCGATCGTTTCAATTAACTCTTTCATCCCTCTCACCTCCGCCTGAGTTTCTTGTCGACAGGTTCCACTGGTATCCCACGCTCATTTTGCTGGAAACCGTATTAGGCTGCGGTATCTTTCTCCGATTTCATCTCTGCGAATTTTTTCAAGATGCCTTCTTTTCTGAGTATGCTCCTGACCGTTTCCGAGGGTTTTGCGCCCTTCATCAGCCAAGATAAGACCCTGTCCTCCTTGACGGAAATTTCCGGAGGATTTACCGTCGGGTTATAGGTGCCTACGATTTCGATGAACTTGCCATCTCTGGGCGATTCAGAAAACACCACCACCATCTTGTAGAAGGGTTTCTTCTTCCTCCCGTGCCTTGCCAGTCTGATTCGAACAGCCATAGACTCACGTTCCTCCCTATATTATCTTTTATAATCTATCATACTATTGCCCGCCGGTGCAGTAAATTCCCACACCTACATGAAGGGAAAACCGCCCCGTTTGAGGCTTTTCATGCCTTTTTTCGTCATTTTTTTCATCATCGACTCCATGGCCTGAAAGTTTTTCAGCAGCCTGTTCACGTCCTGAGCCGTGGTCCCGCTCCCGGCCGCTATCCGTTTTCTCCTGCTGCCGTTTATCATCCGGTAGTTTTCCCTCTCCGGCCTGGTCATGGAATTGATGATGGCCACATTTTTTCGAATCTCCCTCTCGTCGATGCCTCCCTGTCCCATCTCCCTGACCTTGCTCCCGAGCCCCGGGATCATCCCCATGATGTCCTCCAGGGGCCCCATCTGCTGCAGTTTGATCATCTGATCCCTGAAGTCCTCGAGGTTGAACTGGCTCTTCCGTATCTTCTTTTCCAGCTCGAGTGCTTTTTTCTCATCCACCACTTCAGTGGCCTTCTCTATGAGCGACAGGACATCCCCCATGCCCAGGATCCGCGAGGCCATCCTCGATGGATGAAACAGCTCGAGGTCGCCGAGTTTTTCCCCGACGCCCACAAACTTTATGGGGCACCCCGTCACCGCCCTGATCGATATCGCCGCTCCCCCCCGTGCGTCGCCGTCGAGCTTCGTGAGGATTACGCCCGATAACGATACGGCCTCGTCGAAGGACTTTGCCACGTTCACCGCATCCTGGCCGGTCATGGCATCGGCAACGAGGATCACCTCCTGGGGGCTGATCGCCTCCCGGATCGCAACCAGCTCGTTCATGAGCTCCTCGTCTATGTGGAGTCTGCCCGCCGTGTCGATGATCACCGTGTCGAGGCCCGAGAGTTCAGCCCACCTGATGGCCCCCACTGCCATCTCCACCGGGCTCTGCTCTTTTTTCGACTCGTAGACGTCCACCTTCAGCTGTCCACCAAGGATCTTCAGCTGCTCTATGGCTGCGGGGCGGTAGATATCGGTAGAAACGAGCAGGGGCCTCCTCTTCCCCTTCCGCAGGAGCCCCGCGAGCTTTCCGGCGGTGGTGGTCTTGCCCGAACCCTGCAGCCCAACGAGCATGATGGGAACAGGGGGCGTCCTCTTCAGATCGAGCTCCACGGCCTCCTCACCCATCAGGCCGGTGAGCTCATCGCTTACAATCTTGATAAAGTGCTGTTCCGGTGTCAGAGAGCGCAGCACTTCCTCGCCCAGGCTCTTCTCTGTAATCGCGGCGACAAAATCCTTCACAACGCGGTAATTGACGTCGGCCTCCAGGAGGGCGAGTTTGACCTCGCGAACGGCATCCTCGATGTTCTTCTCGGTCACCCGTCCCTGGCCTTTCAGCTTCTTTATTACGCCGCCGAGCTTATCCGTCAACGATTCGAACAACGGTTCCTGCCTCCTTCCGTGGCAAACCCGCCTTTAAATCCCCGGCAGGCGCACCACAAGTAAACGGGTATCGACCCGGAAAAAACAATGTAAGTTAAATGCAGGGGAAAAGTCAAATGAATTTAGGTGGACATTGGAAGTTAGCAGTTAGCAGTTAGTAAAGAATCAAATTTTACCTCCGTACCTCTAACTACTAACTTCTAACTGCTAACCGGTAAGTTGTAACCACTACCTCCTTCGCAATATTATTGATCTTGACAACGTTTAGCTGGTAATTATAATAATAGTCTTCCAACGGAGAAAACAGCCGTTTTCACACGGCCCTTTAGCTCAGTAGGTAGAGCAGAGGACTGAAAATCCTCGTGTCCCCAGTTCGATTCTGGGAGGGGCCACCACGAAAAACGATGGAGCTAACCATAACCGGTTAGCTCTTTTTTTGTCCAGAGTTCAGAGTCCGTAGTTCGGAGTTTCATAAAAACAGAAAAGCGGAAGTTAAGATGCTCATAAGTTCAGAAAAACCAAAAATTGAGAGGTTCAGAAATTCTCATCATCTAAGTCTCTTTCTGGTTTTTCATTCCGCAATCCGCATTCCGAATTCCGCAATACCATTAGTTACCATGGTAATGCTTTCTGACCTTCGGCTTTCTGACCTTCGGCTATCTGATCCTCTGAATCTCTTTGCGGTCCTCCCCACATTCCCCTTTGAGGTAGAAGGTGGTACAACTATTTGGGACGGGTCATTATGATTGAAAAAGAGATTTGAATTGGATATGTCC
>CAYFXN010000080.1:0-9380 GCA_964347065.1 uncultured bacterium
GTTATAGCGGTCACTCCCCACCGAATCGGTGTGGCCAGCGATCACGATCTTCTCGTCCTTGTATTTGCGCAGGACCTCGGCAGTCTCCTTTAAGATTTCCCTGGCTTTCGGGGAGAGTCTTGCCGAATCAAACTCAAAGGCCCCCCCGGTGAGCGTAATCGATACTGCATCAGTCTGGGTGACGCCGAAAAGCCTTCGCGCGCTCGTGGAACGGCTGCCTCCATTTTGCTCGACTTCCAGCTGGTACTGGTAGATCTTACCACCCTCGACAAGCTCTCTGTCTTCTGTCTTTCCATCCCAATAAACTATCTCAGGAGGCATCCCCTCACTTTCAATCGTCCGAATTACATCTCCAGCGGCATCAAAAATGTTCAGCTTCCACTCTCTTACCTCCTCCGGTCCATAAACCTCCACACGAAACGCAACCAGATCCTCAAGCTGCCGTGACTTGATCTCCACTACCTCTTCCAGCTTTTCAACGCCCATCAGTACGTCACAACCCGGTAAGTCGATCATTTGGCCGTTGATCAGGAAGCTCATCGTTTCTGCATTACCTACGACCTCTACCGGCTCGTCACTCTCCTCACTCCTCATCAGCAAGCCGTACTCGGCGGGTTTCCCGATCCTCTCCGTATCCTGCTGGTAACCGATCCCGAAGTTGGCCTTGGCCAGAAGACCGGGAGTAATCCACAGAACCACCGTCTCATCTGTGGTTACATGCGCCCCCTTGGGCAGGCGCGCAATATTGATCTTCACCAGGCGATGGCCCTCTTCCACGGCAGGGAAGTGGTACCGGCCGTGGGCATCGGTGAGGGCATAGGTGCCGTCGTCCAGCACCACCATCGCTTCGGCCACTCCGGGCTCATCGGGCCCCTGGTGTCCGTCACCGTCTCTGTCTTCGAAGACCTTCCCGATGATCGTGCCCAGGTCGAATACCGGATCGAGGGCAACGGTGACCCTGGCCTCGGCCTGATTGGATATGAAACAGGCGTCACACACGTCCCGGGCCACAGCGACGTTTCCGTAGTCTCCCGGCGTTGCTCCGGAGCCAACGATCAGGCGGTAGCTGATGGAGACGTACCCGGCTTCCCCGGGATCGGCCCTGCCGTTCCCGTCAGAGTCGACGAGTGCCGGGACCGTGCCGATATCGAAAGAGAGGGTCTGAACGCCTGTGGGATCGGCCGTCTGTGTGCCATCTATCTTCGCGCTTCCCTTCAAATATTTGAAATTCGGGGGGATCCGGTCATCGAGCCGGACCTGGACCACGTCGGAAGAAGAGGTGTTTCTGATCTCCACCAGGTAGGTCACCAGGTCCCCCACCACAACCTCTTCCTTGCTTGCCCTTTTATCGACGACCAGAACCGCACTCTGGGAGAAGAATACCTGGGGCCTGGGCGGGAGAACGACGCTGTCTGTGATGTCGGTGGCAGTTATCGTGGCAGCGCCGATCGTATTGGAACGTATCGTCCCAGTCGCCACCCCGTTTACATCCGTAGGTGCAGCAGGCTGGGTAATGCTGTCTGTGCCGCCGCGGTCTGAAGTAATGGATACGGTCTTTCCCGATAAGGGTAATCCATTTCCATTCCGCAGCATCACCGTTATTGTGCTGTAGGCTATCCCGTCAGCATTCAGAACCGGCGGGTTCACAGTTACAATACAGTTATTCGGATCTACACCATCGTCATCCGTAATATTTGCCGTCACATTAATAATGGCGATCCCGTCGTAATTCGGATCGGCGCTCACCGCGGTGTGGCTGATGGTCGAGGTGTGGGGACCTTCCACCACCGCATCGTCCACCGCGGTCACCGTCACCGTCTGCGCCGCGTTCCAGTTCGCGCTCGTAAAGGTCAGACTCACCGGGTTCACCGTGGTCTGACCGTCGGGGGAGACCGTCATGGTCACATCATTTGCCGGCTGTGTATCCAGCACCACCGTGTAGGTGTCGTTGGTGGGGCCCGTTTCGTCAACGTCCACCGAGCCATCGATCAGGTCGATCGTCACCCCGGCGGTATCGTTATCTACGATTGTAGCCGTGTGAACGTCTATTGGGCCTGCTGTCACATTCGTCGGGACACCCATGGTGACGATAACCGTCTCATCGTTCTCATCAAGTGCGTCATCGATCACTGTAATGGTGATGTTGGCTGTGAGCGATCCGGCAGGAATAGTAATCGGGCTGGCAGTGATTGTATAATCGGCTGGGTCTGACGCCGTTCCTCCTACTGAGAACGGTACCGTCACATCTAAACCAGAAACTGAGGATAATTGGACTGTTACCATCATCGTGTTAACCGATTCCGGTCCACTTTGACTTGCAACAGTGAAGTTCACTTCTGGAACTCCATCATTGTCGGTAATGGTAGCGGTATGAACATTTGTCGCCCCGGCTGTCGCGTTCGTGGGAACACCCATTGTCACCACCACCGTCTCATTCCCTTCATTGAGGACATCGTCCACCACAGTGATGGTGATGTTCGCTGAGAGAGAGCCAGCTGGTATGGTTATAGGACTAACCGTGATGGTATAGTCTGCCGGATCTGTCGCCGTTCCACCAACGCTATAAGGTACCGTCACGTCCAGGCCAGATATCGCGGATAGTTGAGTTGTTACAGTAATTGTACCGGCTGATTCCGGACCACTTTGACTGGCGGCAGTCCAGTTAACTTCGGGAACTGCATCGTTATCAGTGATGGTAGCAGTGTGGACGTTCGTGACCCCAGCTGTTGCGTTCGTCGGGACACCCATGGTGACCACTACCGTCTCGCTACTTTCATTGATCGCGTCATCAACTACTGTAATGGTGATATCTGCACTCAATGACCCGGCAGGTATTGTTATGGGACTTGCGGTGATCGTGTAATCGGCAGGATCTGTTGCGGTACCCCCTACTGAGAAGGGAACAGTAACATCGAGCCCCGAGATTGCTGACAACTGGGCTGTAATTGTCATTGTGCCGACGTTTTCAGCCCCACTTTGTGCTGCTGCGGTGAAGTTTACCTCGGGCTGAACATCGTTATCGGTAATGTTTGCCACCACACTTGCGATGCCGATGCCGTCGTAAATCGTATCAGCGCTGGCGCTTAAGTGGGTGATGGTCGAGGTGTGGGGACCCTCAAACATCGCATCATCTACCGCCGTTACCGTCACCGGCTGCGGCGTGTCCCAGTTTAGGGTGGTAAAGGTCAGAACGACGGGGTTCCCGGCGCCTGCTCCCAGATCGGTCTCACCGTCGGGGGAGACCGTAATGTCCACATCCGCCGTGGGCTGAGTATCCAGCACCAGATCGTAGCTATCTGTAGCACCACCTTCCGTCACATCGGTGGAGCCCCCGCTCTCGATAATAGTCACATTCGCAACCGAAAAATCGAAGCCGCAGCTCTGGGGCCGGATCGAGGGGATCATGACCGAGTTCAGATACATGCGCTGACCGTTGATCTCCCCCAGGCTCGCGCTGCCGTAGTCGTGTCCGCCCAGATAAAAGACCATCGACCCCGTTCCCGAGGCATTTAACTTCGTCCCCGTGGCGACGTACGTATCTATTGAGGGGGTATCCTGCACGTAATAGTGGGCGTTCGCACGAAAATTCGACCCTGGTGCCAGGGAAAAATCCCTGACGCTCCCACCCTCGTCTGACAAGCCCCCCTGGAACTGATTGAAAGGGAGGTCCGGGTTCCCGTAAAGAAACCCTTCGCTCAAATTATTCTCGATGATCCCGTTGGTGGTCTGAAATAGCCCGAAGTTGACGTTGTTTTCGTAGCTGAGGAGGGCGACGCACTGTGCCAGGAAGTTTCCCCCCGCCGTAACGAAAGTACGGACCGCCTGGGCCTCGGGGTCGATACTTCCATTGTTCCAGTGTGGCTCGCTCACGCTGGTGAAACAGCTGTTTGCATTGACGGTTGCAAGCGTCGTGGCAGGTATCGTCACGTAGTGCACACCTGCGACGAACCCGGCGGCGTTTAACATCGCCTCGTGAATGGCGGCGTAGCCGCCATCATCCAGCACTCCCACCTTCCGCCTCTGGGTGATCTGATGGCGCACATCGACGGTGACATCCTGGGTCAGCTCGTAGACGGCGACCTGATTACCGAATGCCGCGATCCTGGTTTTGGCGAGGTCAGCATAGTCTTTATGGATGATAAAAGGCCCTGCCCGGAAGTCCAGGGTTGCGGCCCCCAGGGCCGACGGGAAGATCCGTATCGCATCAGCGGTGAAATCGATCCCGTCCTTCCCTTTACCTGCACGTATGGCCCACTTGATGGGGATGCTGTCCCACAGCAGGCTGTTCACGAGCCCGTAGGCCTTCAGGTTAAAGAGGCCCACCAGATTCTGCTTGTCGTTGTCCATGGGTATAACGAGGGAGCCCGCCGGGATCAGCTCCAGGTTCGGACCCGGTCCCGGCAGATCGGGGTCGGCAAAAGCATTTTTTGGTGTCATGAGCAGTGTCATAACCGCAAAAGCCACCACGAGGAATGTTTCAAACTTAATGGGTTTCCGAATACCTATCACCTGTGTCTCCCATTACCGAAGAGGATTGATATGTGCCCGAAATTCCCGACACCGATCTCGCTCACGGTCTGAATCGAGCAGCCTCAACCTCTTGCTGACCATCCCATAAAAAATTCGCATAGCTATCCCACACTATTTATCGGATAAAATAGTGAAAATATTAAGCTTTTTGAACTTTTTACGAATCTTTAATAAAATTCCACAGATGGATAGGTAAATGGGACCGCCCACATTACTGCTGGAAAGGGAAATCATTTCATTTTTCTTATGTTACCTTTCTTCGGCATCTGAAATTCACTTCAAATCTTCCATTAGCGTGTGCCAAAATCGCTCCCCATAAAAAAACCCACCCCCGAAAGGGTGGGTTTTTTATCATCATCCACTTCGACAGGTCCTCCAACCTTGCTCAGGACAGGTAGCTTTGCGTCACTCGGTTACCCGGGTTTTGCCCTTATATGTGGTAATTCAATCCCGTTATCTGCTCTTTAGTCTAAGTTACGTTTTCATAACCTCCCTTAACCATCAATATGTTACGAAAGAAATATGACAAAATTTATTATTTGCTATAGAAATATCCTTTTAATTTTCAGTCACTTACAAACCGATATACACCACCTCTATTCCAATGAATTTGAAACCAAAGAAAAAACAAGAGTTTTCGGGGAACATCCTTCAAATTGCCACTTTCAAGCAATTTTCCATAGATTTTCAGCAGGTTATAATATAAACAGCTCCTTCAATAGAAATGATCAATCGAGACAAGATTTGAATGAATATAACTCTCAGACTGATAGATGTTAATATACTTATTAATGAACTTAAAAGCATTAATATTTATAATATATATAAATAGCGCTATTACGGAAATAAAAGAAATTAGATACGGGCATAGTTATCATTCGAAATGACGGTTTTAACTACGAACTAGAAATACGAACTATTCCCTTTTTCCTGAAATATAACGTATTAATATTAATATTATTATTGAAATTATAATTTTGAGGACAATCAGGAAACTCGAAACAGGCATTACTGGTTTTCGAAATTAAGCTCTTAAATACGAACTATGGACTATGGCCTCTTGACCATCAATAAGAATTATGAAGTATTCAAAGATCACATCAATAACTCTCAGTCAAAGCTCAATTCTCTTATGCCCGGGGTCCCACACATAAATAATGAATCTGGCGGTCCTCGACGATTACGTTCCGGCTCCCTACTTTTCTCAGCTCTTTTCACCGGATCTTAAAACCTCATCCACTTTCTTTTTCAATACCCGTATCGAACAGGGTTTTTGAAGTATGCCGTCGATCCCGGACGCTTTTAACGTATTGTTATCTTTCCGCACATCTGAAGCGCTGAGTATGATAACCGGGATATGAGGATTTCGCTCTTTCACCGCCTTCGCCACATCCCATCCGGATATACCGGGCAATCTCAGATCGGTAATTACAAGATCGAACCCTCCCCATTCCAACATTGTCACACCCTCTTCGCCTGTCGCAACGGGCACCGGCTCAAACCCTAATTCTGCAAGTAAGGAAGAATAAACATCCCGAACTCTGCTCTCATCATCGACGATCAGTATCCTTTTCGAGTCCACATCTCTGTCCTTTAACTTTTTATGCGTACAAATCTCCTGGTTATTGCTGCAATGCGGTCCATCAAGAATCTCCCTCTTCTGCTAAGCTGTCAGAGAACTCCGTTCCTCCATAGTGGGCCGGCGGTGCACCCTCGGAGCCAATTACCGGAAGGGTGATAACGAACGTAGACCCTTTCCCGGCCTCACTTTCGACAGTGATGTCACCGCCGTGATCCTTGATGATCCCGTAGCTCACCGAAAGCCCCAGACCGGTCCCCTTTCCTGCAGATTTCGTCGTAAAAAAGGGCTCGAAGAGCTTACTGCGGATCTCCTCCGAAATACCCGGTCCGGTATCGTCCACCCGTATTTCAATCCGTTCACCCTCGATCCCGCGGGTCGAAATCTTGACCGAACCGGGTTTACCATCCATCGCCTGCTGGGCGTTGATCATGATGTTCATGAGCACCTGCTGGATCTGGTTCCCATTCCCCATTACCCTGGGCAGACCGGGTGCACAATCCCTCTCCAGCTTGATCTGATGCATGCCGAGCTGATGGTCAACGATCGCCACTGCGTCATCCACCACACGATTGATCTCCACCGGCTCAAAGCTAACTTTTTCCTGGCGCGCGAACTTGAGAAGGTTATCGATGATCGTTCTGCAGCGCTTCGTCTCTTTCTCGATGACCTGCAGATTTTTGTAGAGCACATCCTCCTTGTTCATCTTCCTGATAGACAGCTGCGTGTAGCCGAGAATCCCCGCCAGCGGGTTTTTCACCTCGTGGGCGATACCCGCCCCCAGCTGACCGAAGGCGGCCATCTTCTCCGACTGGACCAGTTGCGACTGGGCATGTTCGAGCGCTTCTTCGCGGGTTTTCAATTCGGTGGTCATCCGCTTAAATGAGCCAGCAAGCATCCCGATTTCATCCCGGGAACTGATGTCGATCTGGACATCGAATCGACCTTTCCCCACGTCCCCTGCAGCGTCGGATAACTTCTCGATCGGCCTGGTCATTCTCCGTGCCCAGAGGAGACTCAAAAGCGCCGCAATGGCCAGTAAAACCAGCGCAATACCGAAAAGCTCGTTCAAAAGCGATCGCGCCGTCAGGTAAGCCGCGGTCTTGGGTATCTTCGTTCCGACCACCAGATCTCCAAAACCCACCCGGGTGAAAGCACCCACCATATCTAAGCCACCCTCTGTGTACTCGATCGTGGTGCTCAGTGCCTGTTTTTCCTCCAAAATTTTGACTTCCGGGAACCAGTCGGGTCGTATCATTTGCGCCACCCGTTTTCCGTCGGAATACGCCAGGAGAACCCCCTGGCCGTCGACGATGAAGGTCTCGAACACTTTCGATCTTTTCGCTATGCGCAGAAGGGTGTCCAGACGAATCACCGCGGAGATAACGGGTGAGCGTCTTTTCCCGGTGCCTGTCAGCGCAAACGCCATGGTCATGCTCGGGAGCTTTTCAGACAGGGTCGAGTTTTCAACGAAGATCTCACCCGATTCGATTTTCTCAAAAAGCAGGGGATGATCTCTCCGATACCTTTCGAGATTCCCCTTCGTCAGCTCCGCACCCTTCAGCGCCTTTGCATTATATACCGTCACCTGCTCTTCGTTTCTCTCGTAAACCGAGACCGCCACAAAGTCCTTGAAGTCCTCAAAAAGCTCCCTGAGCATCTTCGCCTTCTGCTGGGAGGAGAGATCTTCCCCGTATATGAGGCGTGCAAATACCTGCAGACGCTCCCGATATCCTATGAGGAGCGAGCGGGTCTCTTCGGCAGCGTGAATGGCGATGACGGAGGTGAGGTCGTGGATATAACCCATCTTATCGCTGTGGAACATCCTGGCCATGTTGAAGGTGATGAGTCCCACAACGACGGTGACGACCACCAGGACCGTGATGAGTATCTTGACCCTTATGGGGAATTTCGCTTTATTTTCCATATCATTATTCCTTTATGATCAGAACCTTCCGGTAACATAATCTGATTGATACGCCACATTCCCCGCCGCGTCCACCGCCTCTACCACGATCACGTTCGTTCCCCTTTTGAGGGGCACTCCGTGTTCGAAGGCTCCGGCGCTGTCGATCGTCACCCGCTCCCCCTGAACGAACACGCGGGAGCCCGGCTCGGTCACCCCCTTCAGCGTTACCCGGGCCCGCTGCACGACCCCGCCTGGAAGCTGGACGCGCAGCATGGGGGGGGCCTGGTCTTTCACCACACGGACCATCCTCGTCTCGCTGAAACCCCCCTCGGCCCAGCCGGAAAGCCTGCTTACCCGCCAGTAATATTCCCCTTCCTTCAGGTTTCCATGACTGAAATCCTTTCCCGTCACATATTCATCTTCCACGACATCTCCATATCCCGGGTCCCTTGAAAGGACGAAGTGATACGTTTCCTCATACTTCCCGGCTGCCCAGGAAAACCGGATCTTCGGCGGGAGATCCCGGTAGTAATAAGCGAAGGCGTTTTCCGGCAAGGACGGTATCGGCGGAGGAGGAAGAGATCTCGGCGCAGTTGGACCCTGGCCGAGGTTCACCGTAACCCCCTGGTTTGCTTCCACACGCACTACCTCGTTTTGTGCCTCGACCGCCGCGACTCCCTCGTAAACAGTCACCGTCGATGACTTGTCCGGGTTCACCGTGACGGTAAACTTTGCTTCTCTCTCGGGGCTTTCTTCCGACACAACCCGGGTCACGGCGCTGGGCGTTGCGATCTGGACATTTATCGATTTCTCCTCGTCACCCTTGATGCTTCCCCGGAGCTTCCCGTCCACCATGATGAGCACAGACTCCTTCTCGCTCAAGAAGAGGTCCTCTTCCATGCGTTTGATGATCACCAGTGTATTTTCTTCGACCTCGAGAAAGCTTTCCGCATCCAGTTTTATCCGGGCCGATGCGCGGCGGAAGGTCTGAATCGCATCCCTGTCATAGAGGGGCATCCCCACGTTCGCCGGTGCCCATGCGATCGACCCGGCTCGTTTCGCCTTGACTGTATTTCGGGCTCCCGCCAGAATCGCCGACATTTCCGATACATCCCGAGCCCCGTCGATTGCGAGCTCCCCGTCCCCGCGAATCGTCAGGTCAACGAAGGGCAAGATATCCTCGCGGCTCATTAGCTCCTTGAGGGAAGTCCCCGAGGGAAAGAAACGATTCAATCCGACGAACAGCAGCGAGAAGCAGCACATAACCAGGAACACCACCACGAGCCCCTCGACGATATCCAATAACTTGGATTTCAAACGCTTAATGAACATGGTTTTTCCCTCATCCATTTATATCGGCAG
>CAYFXN010000081.1:0-9254 GCA_964347065.1 uncultured bacterium
CTTTCAGTGCTCCTTTCAGGTAAAGAGGTTGAGCACTTTCCTGTGGTACCGCTCCTCGAGATCGGCGACAGCGGCAAGATATTCGGCCCCCTTATTAAATCCCGATGGGGAGTACTGATCGCTCAAGTCCCTGAAATAGAGAGCCAGACGGCTCCAGCCTGCGGCGATCTCGTTCATATCGTCGATGAGCCCTGAAGCCCTGACGGGCGTGAGGGTTCCGGCGAGATAAATTAAAAATTTCCCGTACATATTTCTGAAAAATCCCCCCCCCGTGCCCCTTTTCTCGATCACCTGGTACGCGAACCTCGCAGCGAAATCGGGGGTTTGGCTTTTTTCGTGCCATCCCGGCATGTCGAAAATCGCTCTGAGCATGCCGGGGAGCCCCGTCATCGGGTCATCGGGAAAAAGCATCCTCTTCGAACAATTCACTGCCGCCTCGACGAACCCTTCCTCACCGGGAAGTTCGGGGGCTCCCCTTATCACGGCCGAACAGTTCGGCAAAGAAAAGGGCGGGATCGTCGATTCCCGCGCAACCGTAAGGGACGTAAGGGGAAGTTCCATGAGGGCCGGAAATTCCGAATCGGAGATGTAGGCATTCCCACCATCATCGTAGCCGGCAAGGACGACCCTGTGACCGGAAAAGTGGGTCCCGCTGGAAAAATAATCGAGGAATCTTATGTCCGTGTTGATGAGCACAGGGTATCCGGAGTCGATACGGTGCCTGCAATATTCCCACGCGCTTTCAGAATCAGCGGCACAATCCTCATCGAAGGTGAGACCGAGCCTGTGGGCAAGCACTTTCTCCAGATCAAGGGTTCTTCCGTGAATCGCGATATAGGGAGGTACGCTTTGCTCCTCAACATATATGAAACTCAACCCCTCCCCCAGACCGAACAGGATCTCCTCCGGAAAGTCCCTTCCGAGAAATCTGACGAGGTTCCGCATGGCCGCCGAGCCACAGTGGATTCCCGGATTGTGCGAGTAGCCAGGAACAACCTTCATGGTCCCTCCAGACGCAATTTATCACCTATGATACCAAATTTCCCGGGCCTCTCGACGAAGGAAGTGAAACAGGATACAATTCTCTTCCAGGCGTGGAAATTCGATCTCAGGGAGCGGCTTTGCAGAAGGAAGGTGGCTTCAAAGGGGTTGTCGATTTACTGGATGATGCCAGGGGGACCCTCGTTCGGATTACCGTCGCCGTATTTATCTTCTCGGTAATCTCCTACCTCCTCTCGGAGAAAATCCTCATTGTCCTTTTGCGGTTATTGAAGATGCATCCCGTTTCGTACGCGCCCCAGGAGGCGATCCTCTCCATCCTCAAGCTTTCCCTCTACAGCGGTATCGTCCTCTCTTTCCCCGTCGTTGCCGCCATCTCCCTGAAATTTCTCCTTGGAAAGATTCAACCCGCCTACATGAAGTGGATTCCCCTGTTCATCGTCATCTCGCTCCTTCTATTCGCCGGTGGATTCGCCCTGTGCTACTTCCTCCTCCTCCCCGCAGGCATCGGGTTCCTCTTGTCCTTTGGAACCGACCAGATGGAGCCCAGTTTATCTATTGGAAAATATGTTGATTTTTGCGCTTTCCTCCTGTTAGCCACGGGCCTGGCCCATCAGGCTCCGCTGATATCGTACCTGCTGGCCAAAGCGCGGATCCTCTCACCCGATTATTTCAGGGGAAAAACGCGTTACGCCGTTCTTCTCTGCTTCGTAATAGCCGCCGTGGTGACGCCCACGCCGGACGTCTTCAACATGACGCTCATGGCCCTGCCGCTCCTCTTTCTCTACTTTGCATCCGTTCTGGTGGTGAGATTGGCATGGAAAAAAGAGTCGATTTCACGTTGAAAATATTCGATAAAGAAATAAAATTGCCACTATGGCGAAAAGAGAAGAAAAACAGTTAAGACCGGCGAGAATTCTCGCCCTCGGCTTCCTCATGATGATCGGGGTGGGAACCATTCTGCTCTCCCTTCCTCTATCATCAGCCACGGGGAAGGCCCTCTCCTTCGTCGATGCCCTCTTCACGGCCACATCCGGCATCTGCGTTACGGGCCTGATCATCAAGAACACGGCCACAGATTTATCCCTCTTCGGGAAGATCGTCATCCTCATATTGATTCAGACGGGCGGGCTCGGTTACATGACCCTTTCCACGATAATCTCCCTTTTGATCGGCAAGCGAATATCCCTGAAAGACCGGCTGCTCATAGCCGAGGCATACAACGTCCTCTCCCTTGAGGGTCTCGTCAGGTTCACCAAAACCATTTTCAAAATAACGATCGCCATGGAATTTCTCGGCGCCTTCGTCCTATTCTCACGGTGGCTTCCCGAGATGAACCCCAAAGACGCCCTGTTTCACGCAATTTTTCAATCCGTTTCTGCCTTCAATAACGCTGGATTCTCGTCATTTTCCGACAACCTCCTCCCCTACCAGCACGATCTGACGATCAACCTGACCGTCATGACTCTCGTGGTCATGGGAGGGATCGGGTATATCGTCATCAGCGATTCCTACCGCTTCTTGACGGGACAGGTGGTGAAGCTCGCCTTCCACACAAAAATGGTGCTCACCGTCACGGCGGTTCTGATCGGAGGGGGCTCGGTCATATTCTACCTGGTCGAATCGGCCAACCCGGCCTCCATCAGTGCGCTGTCCATACCGCAAAGAATACTCTCCTCCCTTTTCCAGGCGGTCACTACCCGGACGGCGGGCTTCAATACCGTTGATATTTCAACCCTCACCCATCCCACGCTCTTCCTGTTCATCCTGCTCATGTTCGTGGGCGCATCTCCCGGTGGCACGGGGGGCGGCATCAAGACCTCGACCTTCGGCGTCATGTGCACTGCCCTCTGGTGCACGATCAGGGGGCAGAGGGACGCCACGGCTTTCAGGAGAAAAATCCCCCAGGAATCTGTTGCAAAGTCCTTTTTCATTGCCATGTTAGGAATGTTTTTCGTCATCATCATCACCATCCTGATACTGGGCGTGGAGAAGAAACCCCTTCTTCGCTGCCTCTTTGAAAGCGTATCCGCCTTTGGCACCGTTGGGCTCTCCACCGGGGACGGCGGAAGTCTCTCTCTCGTGGCGAGCTACAGCCCGGTCGGAAAGATTCTGACCGCCCTTTTGATGTTCATCGGCAGAGTCGGGCCGCTCACCATCGGCTCCGCTTTTATTTACAAAGGGGGCGTTACGATGTATAAGTATCCTGAGGGGAAAGTTCTCGTGGGGTAAGCATGAGACAGTTCGCCGTCATAGGGCTCGGAAGGTTCGGCTTCAGCGTGGCCGAGAGCCTGATAAAAAAAGGCGCCCAGGTCCTGGCAATCGACAAGGACGAAGAAAAGGTCCAGGAGATGAGCGAGATTGCCACCTACGCCGTGACTTTGGACGCAACGGACGAGAGCGCCCTGAAATCTATCGGGATTCAGAATGTCGACGTGGCCATCGTGAGCATCGGTGAGGACATCGAGGCGAGCGTGCTCGTGGTCATGATCCTGAAAGAGATGGGCATAAAGGAGATCATTGCCAAGGCGATAACCGACCTCCACGGGCGTATACTGGTCAACCTCGGCGTCAGCCGGGTGATCTTTCCCGAGGGAGAGATGGGGAAGCGGCTGGCAAATTCCCTCGTAATTCCATCGGTTCTCGATTTCATTCAGCTTTCCGACGAATACAGCATCGCTGAAATTCCCGCCCCCAAGGAATTTGAAGGGCAAACGCTGAAGGAGCTCGGCATCAGAGCCCGCTACAACATGAACGTGCTCGCGATAAGGAGGAAGGTGCCCACCATGGAGGACGGCGGGGAAGCTTCCTATTCCGAGGAGACGATCATGGCTCCGAGCGCCGATGATAAGGTCGAAACGGGAGACATTCTTGTCGTGTTGGGTGAAAACACCAAATTCCAGAAACTTACCAAAATTCTCTAGCGGGGAATGGTGAATATGGACAACGACAGGGAGAAAAAAAAGGGTAATGACCGTCCCGAAGATGCACCCAGAAGCGAAGAGGAAAAAAAAGTCGAATCAATCATAGAGCTGGCGAAGTTCTACTACCTCAACAAGAAGTACAAGGAGGCACTCGAGCAGTTTAAAATGTGCCTGTCTCTCGATCCCGATAATGAGGAAATCCTTCTCAGCATCGCCCTCATCCACGAGGTGAACAACGAGGTAGAGGACGCGAAAGAAGTCTACCACCGGATCCTGAAGAAAAATCCCGAAAACAAATCTGCCCGGGAAAAGCTGAACAAGCTATCGGGACTTTAAGCCTTTCCTTTTCCGGTATGCCCGCACTGCCTTCAGGGCAAAGACGTATCCGGCTATGGCCATGATGGTGGAAACGATCAGGTTGCCGGCAAGATAGATCAGCGTTGCCTTCGAAAAGGTGTGGAGTTTCTCTCCCTTTTCCCACATCTCCAAGATTTTCCCCGTATCCTCGGAAAAAATTATCCCGCCCACCGTTGCGCTGACGGACCAGAACATCGGCGTGGTGAGGGGGTTCATGATGAGGGAGCCAACAACGGCAGATGCTCTGTTGAAATGGAAGAGCGTGGCGAGCACGAAGGATACGGGGATGGCAATCCCGAAGGTGGGGAAAACACCCAGAAAGACCCCGAGGGAGAAGCCGGCGGCAACCCTGGGCGCCGAGTCATTGACCCGCACGAGGCGCAGGACTATGTATCTGAAGAACCTCTGTCCCTTTTCGAAAATATTATTTCCCCGCATAACAATACCTGCGTAAAAACCTGGGGTCAGGCCCTGCCTTCTGACCTTCTTTGGTGACTATATATTGATTCTAGTCTAAAGGTCAGAAGGCAGGGCCTGACCCCCATACGCTCTATGAACTCTGAACGTAAATATGTGACCTGTTTATCTAATCTGATAATCCTATTAGTCTTGCGATTATACCATCGGGAATTTCTTTCATATCGAACGAAATGTGGAAAAGCAGGAGATCTCCGTGGACCCGTTTCAGCTCTTCGAAATTGTACTGAGCGGCTGTCTCCTGCGGCAGGGATAGGTCATTTAAGATGATCCCGGCGATATTGACTTCCGCTTCCCGGAGAACATTCACGTTTAGCGCCACATGGTTCAACACCCCAAGCCGGTTCGGCGCAACGAGGATTGCCTTCATATTCAGGTCCTTTGCGAGGCTAAGGAACGAGTACCCGTCTGCGATCTCCACCATTATACCTCCCGCTCCCTCGACGATAACCACGGCTCTTTTCGCGGCCTCTCCCTGGATTCGGGACGTGATGATCTGTTTGTCCGCCAACTCCCCCGCCAGTCTCCCCGCAACGTTGGGGCTAAGCGGCAGATGGTACCGATACAGGCAGATATCCTCTACGGCGGTGTGACCGGTATCGAGGCACGACAGGTACCGCATGGCGTCTTCGGCCGAAAGTGTCTCGTCGGGCAGGGGAACACAGCCGCTTTCCACCGGTTTCATAACAAAGGTATCGATGCCTGATTCGAGAAGCTTTTTCAGGAGCAGGATCCCCACGTAGGTTTTCCCCACACCCGTATCTGTCCCCGTCAAGAGGAAGATTTCTCCCATTTACAGGCCCCCGAGGACGTCATGCGCTGCGGAGAAGGTGGCGTCACAGAGAAGATCGACCTCCTCCCGGGACGTGGAAAGGGGGGGCATGAGGACGATCACGTCCCCGAGGGGCCGCAGAATGACACCCCTTTTCCGCGTTTCCCTGACAACCCTCTGCCCCAGCTTGAGGGCCGGGTCGAAGGGCTTCTTCGATTTTTTGTCTGCAACCAGCTCTATACCGACCATCAGGCCCTTCTGGCGCACCTCGCCCACGTTTTTCCAGGAGACGATGTCTCCGATCCTCTCCCTCAGGCTCTTCGCAACCCCTTCCACATGCGAGAGAACATCCCCCGCCCCGAAAATATCGAGCGTTGCTATGGCAGCTGCACAGCCTGCCGGATTCGCCGTGTAAGAATGGCCGTGAAAGAAGGTCTTGAAATCCTCATACTTTCCCAGAAAGGCCTCATACACCGATTCGGTCGTCACGGTAGCTGCCAGGGGAAGGTACCCTCCCGTCAACCCCTTGGCCAGAGCGATAATATCCGGCTCCACCTGCTCGTGGCAGACGGCGAACATTTTCCCCGTCCTGCCAAAGCCCGTGGCAACCTCATCGACGATCAAAAGGGCACCCGTCTCACGGGTCGCCTCGCGCATCGCATTGAGAAACCCATCGGGGTGGACTATCATCCCTGCCGCCCCCTGTACGATGGGCTCCATGATGAGGGCCCCCACCTCGTCACCCTCGGCGGCAAGCCTCTCGGCAATCTTTGTTGCGCAGTGCATACCGCACTCTTCGCGCTCCATCCCGTAGGGACACCGGTAGCAGTAAGGGGCCGGCATCTTTATCGTTTCGAAAAGCAGGGGCGAGAAAATCGAGTGAAAGAGATCGATCCCTCCCGCGCTGACGCTCCCGATCGTGTCTCCGTGATACGCCCCCGTCAAGGTGAGAAATCTGGTTCTCTTTCCCCCGTCACCTCCTCCCTTCTGCCTCCAGAACTGGTATGCCATTTTTATGGCTATCTCCATGGCAGTCGAGCCGTTGTCGGAGTAAAACACCCTTGTCAAATCGCCGGGTAATATGCTGACCAGCTTTTCCGCAAGCTCGATCGCAGGTGGGTGGGAAAGGCCGAGGAAGGTCGAATGGGCTATGCGGCTCAACTGAGATGCAACGGCTTCGTCGATCTCCCTTCTTTTGTGGCCGAAGAGGTTTACCCAGAGGGAGGAAACGCCGTCGAAATACCTCTTTCCCTCGATGTCAATGAGGTAGTTACCCTCGCCCCGTTCTATGATGAGCTGGTCTTCCCTTACCCAGTCGGCCATCTGGGTGAAGGGATGCCAGAGGTGCCTTCTGTCCAGAGCGAGCAGTTTGTCCCTGTCCATCAAAAAGACTCCCGACGAAAACGATTGCTAATTTGCTTGTCCAAAGTCCAAATAACCTGGGGTCAGGCCCTGCCTTCTGACCTTTAGACTAGAATCAATATATAGTCACCAAAGAAGGTCAGAAGGCAGGGCCTGACCCCCATACGTTCTGGACTATGAAGTACGGACTCCGGACTGATTATCTGCCTGTGCATCTCTTTTCAGCGTGCTCATATGGTAGGCTATCCTCTCCGTCAGAAGGTCGATCTGATCGTCTCCGTGGGCGGCGCTGAGCGTCACGCGGAGCCGCGCCGTATTCTCGGGGACGGTGGGAGGCCTGACGCCGTACACGTAAAACCCCTCATCGAAAAGCTTTCTCGATATCTCCACCGTTTCCCTGTCGGAACCGATAATGACCGGAATGATGGGGGTTTCAGAGCGCACGGGCACGCCCTGTTTATTCAGGCCGGCCGTGAAACGGTCCACCTTCTTTTTCAACTGTTCGACAAGCTGCGGGTTTTCCTCCAGATGCCGAAGGGCCGTTACCGTCAATGCCGCGATAAGGGGTGGGATGGCGGTGTTGAAGATGAGCGGCCTGCACCTGTTTATGAAGTACTCCCTGATGATGCTGTCGCAGCAGATGAAGGCTCCGTACGTCCCCAGCGCCTTGGAGAAGGTCCCCATCTGAATGTCCACCTTTCCGGAAAGCCCGAAGAGAGAGGCCGTTCCCCTTCCGCCCTCTCCCACCACTCCCGTTGCATGGGCATCGTCGACGACGAGAATGGCGCCATATTTCTCCTTCAGGTAACAGAGGTCGACAAGAGGGGCGATATCCCCGTCCATGCTGAAGACACCATCGGTTATGATGATTTTCCTCTTCCCCTCGTCGGTCGAGAGAAGGTCCTGGAGATGCCCGGCGTCGGCGTGACGGTAAACCTTCACCTTTGCCCTGCTGAGCCTGCACCCGTCGATTATCGATGCGTGATTCAGCTCATCGGAGAAAACCGTCGTCTCTGGCGAGCCGAGTGTGGAGAGGATACCGAGATTTGCCATGTATCCCGACGAAAAGACGAGGCCGCAGGGCGCCCCCTTGAAATCGGCGATCCGCTGCTCGAGCTCGGCGTGGACCTCCATGTTTCCGCAGATCAGCCGCGACGCTCCCGACCCTATGCCCCAGCGCTCACCGACAGCGGCCAGGGAGGCGACCAGTTTTTCGCTGGCGGCGAGCCCCAGATAGTCGTTGGAGCTGAAATTCAGATATTTCTTCCCCCCGATAAAAATCTCGATCTTCGCCGGGCTCTCGATGCTGCGCAGGATGCGGTACCTCTCCCGCTTTCTGATTTCCCCGAGTTCATCGGCAAGGACTTTCCTCACGTCATCTGCCACAGAATCCGTCCCCTTTCCAGTCGAGCCCGAGGTCCTCGAGCATCCTGATGTCCTCTTCCTGGGGTCGCCCCCGGGTGGTGAGATAGTTTCCCAGCATCGTCCCCGATGCACCGGCGGGAAAGATCAGGCACTGCAACTCCCTGAGATTCACCTCCCTGCCCCCGCACACGATGATCTCCTTCCCGGGATTGACGAGGCGCATCATGGCTATAATTTTCAGACAGGAAAAGGGATCGAGTTCCATTTTTCCCCAGGCCGGTGTTCCCGGGATCGGGTTCAGGAAGTTCAGGGGAATGGAGTCAACATCCAGATCCCTCAAGGTCATGGCAAGCTCCACCCTGTCCTCCTTCGATTCTCCAATGCCGAAAATGCCCCCGCAGCAAACCCACAACCCGGCATTTTTCGCATCCCTGACGGTCCCCACATCCTCATCGTAGTCGTGGGTTGTGCAGACGCTGGGGAAAAAGGATCGAGAAGTCTCCAGATTGTGATGGAAGCTTTTGAGCCCCCTCGCCTTGAAATATTCGATCGTTTCCCGGGGGATGATACCGACGCTGACACAGGTTTCCAGGCCGAGTTCGTCATTGATCGCCTCGATTGCTGCGCCCACCTCCTCGATCTCCCTCCTGCTTTTGAGGCCCTGGCCCGACGTAACGATGGAAAATTCTCTCGCGCCTGCCTCCTTCGCAACCCTCGCACGCTGAAGGATTTCCTCCGCGGAAAGGAGAGGGTACGTCTCGATTTTTGCAGTTGAAACCCTCGATTGTGAACAGAAAGAGCAGTCCTGGGAACACAAGCCCGACTTCGCGTTGACGATCGAGCACAGTCGCACGGAATCGCCGATAAACCTCTTCTTCACCCTGTCGGTCACCCCGAAAAGATCGAAGATCCACTCTCGGGGAATCTCGAGGACCGAGAGCGAATCCTCATATCCGATCCCCCTCCCTTCGAGCGCCTCTTTTTCCAGAAATGCGAGG
>CAYFXN010000082.1:0-9084 GCA_964347065.1 uncultured bacterium
GCATAAGCGAAGAGCCTGTCGAGCCGCTCTCTGTCCTCCTTTCTGAGTGCGCGCCGAAACTGTCTCCACTCCTTTTCTTCCCTGTAGATGATCTGGGTAAAAGACGCCACGGTTCGTCCCATATGATATCTCCTTGAGTATTGTCAGGCGCAAGGCCGGTCCTTCACCGGGAAGTTCCCCCTTCTGCTATCGAAAATCTCTGCCCCACTGCAGGCACGTGCGGTGGAAGCCGGTTATCACTTCTCCTTCGGGAGTGAAGATAAAGTCTGCTTTCCTGAGAAGGCCCTCGAAAAGGTGCCCTCTCTCTTTTGCGGCGGAGGGAGGAAGGGGCGTCACCACCATGACGGGCATCTTCCGGGAAAAGGCCAGAAGGGTCCCGGTAACTCCTCTGAGGAGCGATGCCGCGTCCCGCAGCGGGACTTTGGAGTCGTAGAATGTCTCCAGAGGGCCCGTGACGATGAGAGCCACCGGTTGCTTCTCTTTCATGAAGTCCGGGAGCATCGAGACGATGAGGCTCTCGATCTGGTAACAGGAAAATCCCCTGGAGACGTAAAATCGTGAGAGAACGCTGCGGGGGAGCACTCCCAGCATCCGTGTCACCCTGCTTATGACGTAGGGGTCGAACATGTTTCCCCCGTCCACCACCACGACCGTGCCCCCCTTGAGTACGGGCTGGATGGCTGCGGCCACGACCGGTCCCCGGTAGTGTTTGCCGCAGAAAATGAGGAGACCCTTCTTCTTGCTTTGAATGTGACCGAGAATTTCTCTCAGAATCACCCGGCTTTTTGCCTCGCCCTCCGTTTCCCCTCCGGGGCATGTGCGCATCCGATTCCTCATTACAGCTTCCTGAAGACCCCTACAACTTTTCCGATAATTTCAAAATCGTCAGGCGATTCATCGATCACGATCTCCTTGTAGGCGGGGTTCTCTGGCCGGAGAATCACCTTGCCGGGCTCGCGATATATCCTCTTTACCGTAGCCTCATCGTCGATGAGAGCCACGACTATCTCCCCGTTTTCCGCTGTTTTTTGAGGTCTCACCATGAGGAGGTCACCTTCCACTATGTGTGCCGCCGCCATGCTGTCTCCCCTGACTCTCAGCAGAAAGACTTCCTCCCCATCAACGAGGCTCCGGTCGAGAAGCACCTCGCCCTCCAGATTTTCCACGGCAGTGACAGGTTTTCCTGCCTGGACTCTTCCCACCACGGGGATGGACAGAGGAATGGAAGTCCCGTCTGTAAACTCGAGCACCCGGGGCATCTTCTTCCTGCGCTTTATATAGCCCTTTCGTTCAAGAACATCCAGGTAATAAAAAGCGTTTTTCTCCGCTATGCCGAACTGCTCCGCTATTTCCTTCGCACTGGGAGCGAAGTGGTTCCGAAGAACGTGCCGCTTGATAAAAGTGAGAACCCTTCTCTGCTTATCCGTGAGCTCCATCACCATGGTTACCTCCCGGCCATCGTCTTCTTGATCGCCTTGTATATGTATGTTAGCATACATATACGGAAAAACAAAGTCCCATGTTCCACGTTTCGCTTCTGCGGTTTTGCGTTTCGAGACTGACGGCACGAACTTCCGGAAACGGATGCTTTTCTTCAGACGAGGCATTATGGCTACCGTTGAAGGGTGGATACTCGATGTCAGGAAGAGTCCCGAAGGGGTGGATATCTGGGTAAAAACCCCGGGGGGACAGATTGAGCGTCTTTTTCGGCCGATTCGGCCCTCCTTCTTCGTTTACGGTGAGAGGGCAAACCTCTCCCTTCTCGCCAGGACGGTGAGGAAGAGGGGGGCTGAAGCAAGGGTGGAGGAAGTGACAGATTTTTTTTCCGGGAAGGTTCTTTCTGCGCTCAGGGTTGTAGCCCCTGCACCTGCTGCACTGCCCCTTCTCGTGCGCCACGCCTCGAAGATTGCCGGGGAACACAGTCTTTACTCCTGCGACATTCCCCTCGAACAGCTCTTCTTTTATGAGACGGATACGTTTCCTCTCTGCAGGTGCCTTTTTGACCTCGATGAGGACGGTGCGTCCCTCAGCATCGAGCCTCTCGAGGACGACTGGGACCTGGGGTTCGAGGTCCCTCCACTGAGGGTCATGTATGTGCGGGCCCTCCCCGAGAACAGGGTGAGTCCTTCGCATGCTCCCTGGGCTTCGCTCGAACTTCTGTGCGAGGGGATCACGTACGAACTTTTGTGGCGTGGGGGAAAAGATTTCCTGCTGGAGACAAACCGTTTCGTCAGAGACCTCGACCCGGACCTCGTGGTTTCGGAGTGGGGGGATGAATACGTCTTTCCCCGCCTCCTCAGGCTCTCCAGGAAGGCGGGAGTACCTCTCGCTTTTTTCAGAGAGGCCGTGCAGGGAACACACGATCCTCCACCGGAAAGAGGAGGCAGGTCTTTTTTCTCGTACGGCAAAATGGTGTACCGGGCCTTTTCTGCAAGCTTTCCGGGGAGACCCCACATCGACGCAATGAACTCGTTTTTCTTCGGCGAGGTGGGGCTCGACGGGATCCTCCAACTCGCCCGCATTTCCAAAATCCCCCTGGAGCGCCTCTCTCGAACCTCTCCCGGAACCGTGATCTCGTCGATGGAGGTGGAGCACGCCTGGAAGAAGGGAATAGCCGTTCCGTACAAGAAAAGGCAGACGGAGTTCTTCAAGAGTGCCGACGAACTGGTGGTTGCCGATAAGGGTGGGCTGGTATACATGCCTCCCGTCGGTGTCTTTGAAAATGTGTGTGAGCTCGATTTCGCCTCCATGTACCCGAACCTCATGGTGGAATATAACATTTCTCCCGAGACGCTCATGTGTTCCTGCTGCGAGGGGGGGAGGGTGCCCGAGACGGGCACGCACACGTGCGCGCGGAGGAGGGGGCTCATCCCCGAGGTCCTTGAACCCGTCCTTACGGGGCGAAGGGAATACAAGAAGATGAGAGAAAGAGCGGGGGGAGAGAAGAAAAGAATCTACGATGCACGGCAAAAGGCCCTCAAATGGGTTCTCGTGGTCTGCTTCGGTTTTTTAGGGTACAGAAACGCCCGTTTCGGGAGGATAGAGGCACACGAAGCCGTCACCGCCTACGGGCGGGAGAAGCTCCTTGCCGCCAAGGAAGTTGCCGAGAGGGAAGGCTACCGTTTCATTCACGGGTTAACCGATGCCCTGTGGGTCAAAAGAGAGGGGGCCACCGGGAATGACTACCGCACCCTTGCGGGCAAGATATCTCAGGAGACAGGGATGGATATAGCGGTGGAGGGTATCTACCGGTGGATCGCCTTTCTGCCCTCCAAGAGGAACAGGAGCATTTCCGTGCCCGGCAGATTTGCAGGAATCTTCGAGGGTGGGGCTATAAAGACGAGGGGAATAGCCGCAAGGAGGCGGGACACGCCACGGTTTATCAGGCGCATGCAGGAGGCGATGCTTACAGAAGCCTCCCGGTTCGGCACGCTGCGTGAACTGAGGGAAAACGGCGCGGGGATCAGGGATATCTTTCTCTCGTGCCTGCATGATCTTCATTCCGGATCGGTTTCCCCCAGGGACATGGCGATCTGCAGGAGACTCTCGAAACCGCCCGGGGAGTATACCGAGAACACGGCGGTTGCGCAGGTGGTGAGGGAGCTCGTGGGGAGGGGGATAGAGGTGAAGCCCGGAGAGGTTGTCTGGTACGTGATCACCGGGGGCGAGGGGGCCGGTGAAGGGGAAAAAGCCAGATCTCTTGGCTTTTATACCGCCGATCACTCTTTTGACCGGGACACGTATCTCCAGCTGGTTGAAGACGCATCGGAAGAAATTTTGCAGATACTCGAGCTGCCCGTGGGTTAAATTACAACAACGTTTTAAGTTTCACCATTTCCTGAAGTTCATTCATTGGAAATGTTTTCAATCAACCCCAAAAAAAAGTTGCTTTTCAGCCATTTAAGACGATTTTGCCTTGCATTTTTTTGTGTATCTGATAAAAAGAAGACGTGATGGTGAGATGAATTTCAAATCGTACAAGGAGGAGGGCGATGAACAATATTACGAGATCTTTATTCTGTTCGTTGATTCTCGTTTTCTTTGCAACGGGCGTGTCCTTCGGGGCAGGGTTCAGGCTTCCGGAGCAGGGGGCGAAGGCCATGGGTATGAGCATGGCATGGTCAGCTCAGGCGAGCGATCCATCAGCCATATATTACAATCCGGCGGGCCTTACGCAACTCAGCGGGCAGCAGGTACTCTTCGGGGGCACCCTGTTTATCTTGCCGGGAAGCGAGTTCAACGGTGATGTGGTTCTCACTTCACCTCTTGGCACCACCCGACTTCCGACTGATGAATCGGGTAAAGATCAGGAGCTTTTTGGCCCCTACGGATATTACACGCATCAAGCATCTGAAAAACTTTTTCTCGGAATCGGCATCTACGGCCCATTCGGTCTTGCGAGAACCTATTCCCCCACAGGGAATATCGCATTTAAAACACAGCACGTTAAACTCATAACGATAAACGTGAATCCGACTGTGGCCTATCGAATCAATGATTACATCTCGGTGGGCGTGGGTCTTGACTTTCTGCGCGGAGACGCCGAACTCAACCAGATCATCCCGCCGATTCCAGCGCCGATCGGTTTTCCTGGAGCAACGTTTCACCTCAACGGAGACGGTGACGCCTGGGGATGGAACGCAGGAGTGCTCATCACGCCTGAAAACAATATTCGGATCGGGTTCAATTACCGGTCCGGATACTCACTCGGAATCAACGGAAGCGCCACGTCACTCCTCGGTTCTACGGGTGCCGCCACACAGATCAAGCTTCCCGATGTCTTCGTCGCTGCTATCGCATACCAGACGGAGCGATTTACCATCGAATTCGACTACGACTACACGCATTGGTCCGACTTTAAGACTCTCAATATCAGTTTGGAAAGCGATATTATCGGCCTGGGTCAAACCTTTCTACCCCTTCGAAGAAGCTGGGGAGATGTTGCAGCCTACCGCTTGGGGTTCAGGTATAACTTTACCGAAAAATGCTGGGGCAGCATCGGTGTTTTTTACGATGAAAATCCCATTCCGGAAGACACACACAGCGCGTTGCTTCCCGACGCCGACAGACCCGGGTTTTCACTCGGAGCGGGGTATCAAAGCGGCAAGATCGGTGTCGACGTGGCTTATATGCTCTTCAACCACAATGACAGGACGATCAGCAGCCCACCGAATCCTGACTTCGATGGTACCTGGAAAAATCAGGGGCACCTCTTTGGAATCAACGTAAGTTACGCTTTTTAGTGCTGTATGCAGCTCATTTTGTAGCATAAAAGCAGGGGAAATTATTCGGGGCACCCGAAACAGGGTGCCCTTTTTTTTGTCAATTCTCCTAATCATTGCCCAAATTTCGTGCGAAAAGGCAGTTAAAAATTAGGCACTTTTGCTCTTCCCGACGCGCGAAAGAAAAAGGGGCATGTCGAATAATCCATGTAAAACAATGAGTTATTGCAACACGGGAGAACTCTTTCAGGGTGGCACGTTTTTCGCTCTACCTCCGTGAAACAGCCAAGCGGAGGATGGGATGAAAAGGGTTGCGCTCTCGATCGCCTGGATCGGAATTCTGATGCCGAATATTGCGGTGGCCAAGGAAGGAGCGATGATCGATGGAGGTGACACGACGTTCATCGTCATCTCCTCTGCACTCGTTCTCTTGATGACGCCGGGTCTGGCCATGTTTTACGGTGGTATGGTTCGCTCAAAAAACGTCCTCTCGACGATGATGCACTCGTTCATCCTCATGGGAGTCGCCACCATTGTATGGATTCTGATCGGGTATTCGATCGCTTTTGGTCCCGACCTCTTAGGTGTTGTGGGAAGTTTGAAGCATATCGGATTGAAAGGAGTAGGCGTTGAACCTGACCCCAACTACGCAGGGACCATTCCGGCTCTCGCATTCATGGTGTTTCAGATGATGTTCGCCATTATCACCCCGGCGCTCATCAGCGGTGCCGTTGCTGAAAGGATTAAATTTTCCTCCTTTCTCGTCTTCATCGTATTATGGTTGATTATCGTTTACTGCCCCCTCGCCCACTGGGTCTGGGGCGGCGGATGGATCGGTGAAATGGGTGCCCTTGATTTCGCCGGTGGCACAGTCGTTCATATCAGCTCAGGAGTTTCTGCGCTAGCAGCTGCGATCGTACTCGGAAAAAGAAGAGGGTTCAAAACTGAGATCATCGCCCCTCACAATCTCCCCATTACGCTCCTCGGGACGGGACTGCTCTGGTTTGGATGGTTCGGGTTCAACGCAGGATCGGCATTGGAAATAGGGGGATTGGCTACAAACGCTTTCGTGACAACCCACATCGCAGCAGCCTGCGGGGCACTCGCTTGGCCCCTGTATGAATGGATAATCCGGGGTAAACCGACCGCTCTCGGTGCGGCGTCTGGCGCCGTTGCCGGACTGGTGGGAATTACGCCGGCAGCAGGGTTCGTATCGCCGGTAGCCTCTATCATTATCGGTGTGGGAGCAGGCATCCTGTGTTATCACGGGGTCAATGTAAAGATGAAGTTGAAATACGATGATTCGCTGGATGTTGTTGGTATACACGGTGTTGGGGGAAGTTGGGGAGCTATTGCAACCGGGATATTTGCTTCAACAGCCGTTAATCCTGGAGGCGCCGATGGGCTTCTGCTGGGAAACGGGAAATTACTCCTCATCCAGATCATATCGGTTGCCGCTACGGTTGCTTTCGCTTTTACGGTTTCGTTCATTCTCCTAAAATTAATAGATGCTGTTATGGGTCTGCGCGTAGATGAGGAAGAAGAAGTAAATGGTCTCGACCTGTCACTTCACGGAGAGAGAGGGTATGAGATCTGAAGGTTTCACCAGGAGGGATTCAGACCTTGCAATGTGCGGTGCTGTTTTGTGCGCTTTGCGCTGCACTTTGATTCGATCCGGGGATCCGTTCGTCGGCTTTATAAAATAAATGAGCGCTTTTTCATTGGTTAAAGGGGGGTGTTTTCATGACAGACGAGAAACAAACTGCCATTGCCATTTCTCACATCCTTAAGCTTTTGTCGGAGAAGATAGCGGAAAAACCGGAACTGATCAGAGAAATTGGCCTGGACATTTCAGCTACCATCTCATCAGAGAAAGGGACTGAGCTGCAAAGAGGGTTGTTTGAGTTCGATAGTTTTACCGTGTATACCGAAGAGGGTGAAGCTGCATTGAGAGGAAAACTCGAAGGCCTCGATTTGCGTTTGCTCAAGGAGCTTCTTAACCGGCACAATTTCGATCCTTCACAGTTTGCGCAGAAATGGAAGGATAAAAAGCGGGTCATTGACCTCATCGTGAGGAGAGTTTCTGCGCAAAGTGAAAGTAAGAGGCGAATGCTCTGACGGCCCCGGAAGACTTTTTTTGGCAGTCCCCGTTCTCTGCAATAATCAAAAGTCAGATTTTATTTGCGCCACTAAACTTTCATTGTTTGCTCAATACTACTTTTTCCGTATCATCACGAAAGTCCTGCAGGAATCTCGTCCAAGCTGGAAAGAAACCAAACCTCTGTGATAAAATTCGGGAGATAATCGATGCTGCACCGAAAGGACCATAATATGGATGAGGGAAGGAAGTTAGTGGAAGATTTTTTCAAAGACAGGGGAATAGAGAAAAGAATCCTCGATTATGGGGAAACGACTCACGATTCCTTTCATGCTGCGAAAGCGATCGGTGTAGAAATTGGCCAGATAGCGAAGAGCATCCTGTTTATGGCCGATGGGAAACCCGTCCTGGTTATCTTATCCGGCGACGAAAGGGTGGATATGAAGGCACTCAAAAAGTCCCTCGGGGCGAAAAAATTGAAGTTTGCAGGTGAAAAGGACGTTACAGAGCATACCGGATTTGGCGTCGGTGCTGTATCGCCCGTTGGACTTCCCTCCGAGGTGCGGATATTTCTGGACAGAAGCCTCAAGAAGTTTGAAACAATCTATCCTGCGGCCGGGGGGACGAACACGATGTTCGAATCCACCTTTGAGGAACTGAAGGATTTAACGGGCGCCCTGGAGGCAGACCTGTCACAAAAGGTTTGATATGAAATGAGACGCAAACAGATGAAGAAAAGGGAATATGTGCCCTATACGAACTCCTGTTTCGCCTGCGGCGATGAAAATGAGTCGGGATTGCGGCTCGAACTCTTTGAAGAGGGGGGGAGAGTGAAGGGGAGCGTTTCCATCGACGAACATTTGAACGGATATGCGGGTATGGTTCACGGCGGTATCATCTGTGCTCTCCTGGATGAGGCGATGATCTGGTCTGCTGTTATCTTCGGGGGAAAAAGGACGATGTATGTTACCGCAGAGATGCGGTTGAGGTTTTTAGCCCCCGTACCGGTATCCCAGGAGATTTCGGTATCAGGCTGGGTTGTCGAGGATAGAGGGAGGTTTGTGATCTGCGATGGGGAGGTTGAGCGGGACGGAAGCATCCTCGCCACCGGAAACGGCAAGTTTCTCGCCCTCGGAAATGAGAAGATCAAAGAGATACATCCCCAATTAAAGTACGGCCGTTGCATGAAGTATAAGGATTTCATCAAAAGCAAAGGAGGGGAGAATGAATGATGCCTCTTTGCATCGTGGTTTCCAGCGATAGATTGGGTGAGGGGGAAAGAGAGCTGGGGGAACTTTTGATGGGCAATTTCTTGAAGAGCGTCGCTTGCGAGAGCGAACTCCCATCGGCAGTTTTTCTGACGAACAGGGGGGTATTCCTTGCAACGGGCTCATCTGCCGCTGCTGATTTTCTGGACCATCTGCAGAAGCAGGGGGTGAGCATTCTCCTCTGTCAGACCTGTGTGGAATATTATGGCATCGGCAAGGAGATTGCGGTGGGAGAGATCTCCGGTATGAGCAAGCTTGCTGAAATGGTCACGTCCGGAAGGGTTGTCTTTCTTTGATCAATTTATTGAAAAGGACAGGGGAATGGATTATAAAGTTGGCCGTTTAGGGAGGGTTATCGTCGCGCGTTTTGACCACCGGGAGGATCTGCTTGCGTCTATGAAAACTCTCTGTGAGGAGGCGGGTATCGGATCTGCCTGGTTCTTCCTCTTCGGGGCTCTTACCCGGGGAACTCTTGTTGTTGGCCCGGAAGAGGAAA
>CAYFXN010000083.1:0-5956 GCA_964347065.1 uncultured bacterium
ATCGTTGAAAACATTCCTGAAGCGATCGGAATACCGATACTTGTCTCTGACAACCTTGGGAATATACGATACGCCAACAGCTCTGCTGAAGAGACGTTTCGCGACTCGCTTAACAATATCGCTAAAAAAAGTGCGCAGGAGCTGTTCAGAGATATCGATAATTTTTCGAAATACTTCAAAGAAGCCTTTTCGGGAAAAAGAATATTGATGTTTGACATCTCCATCTCCAACAAAGAGGGGGATAAAATTCCACTGGAATTCTTCGAACTCGTCTCATTCACGGCAAACGGGGAAAAGGAGCCCTTCTCGCTGATATCATTCAAGAAGAAAGAAGAGAGCTTTGTGGAAAAATTCATCGGGAGGGAACAATGGGACCCTAGCAGCTACGAGATTGTCTGGAGGGGAATAGGCCACGAGATAAAAAATCCCCTGGGGGGGATTAAAGGCGCGGCCCAGATGCTTATGAAAAATTTGGGGGAAAACTCACCTTTTAAAAACCATGCCCGGGTTATTATCAGGGAGACGGACAGGATAGCGAGGTTTCTCGATGGGCTTTTACAAACGCATGAGGGGACAAAGAAGGAGCATGTAGATGTGCTCAACGTACTGACGGAGGCTATAGAGCTCGTCATATCCCATGTGTCCACCTTGGGGAAAGACATAACAATTAAAATAATCGCCGACACTTCCCTTCCCGGTATCGACGGTGAGCCCGACGCACTCTTCAGGGCATTTACAAATTTGCTGAAAAACTCCGTCGAAGCAATTGAAGAATGTGGGACCGTGCGCATCACCTTGAAACTCCATGAAGACCTGGTCTATGAAGCAAAAGGAAAGAGTAAAAATTTTATCATCGAAATGGAATTTTTCGACACGGGAAAAAAGATCAAAGATGAGGAGATCCCATTCCTCTTTCTCCCCTTTTACACAAACAAACCGGAAGGCGCCGGGATGGGGCTCTTCTTTGTCAAAAACATCATAAAAGCTCACGGGGGCTCAATTCGACTAAAGGTATTTCCCGATGGAAAGGCCTTCAGGGTATACCTCCCGCTCAAAAAGGAGGAAATCTAACGTGCTCGCCTTGAAGATCTTAATAGCTGATGATGATCAGTCCATTCGGTGGGTCCTCTCCGAAACTGCCAGGAAAATGGGCTTTTCTGTCGATGAGGCGGAAAATGGAAAGGACGCCCTCGAAAAAATACTCACGGGAAATTACTCCCTCATATTCATCGATATCCGCATGCCCGAGATCGATGGGTTGACGGTTATGGAAACTGCCGTGAAAAGCCTACAGGCACCCAAGTTCATCGTCATGACGGCTGTCAAAAGCCCTGAACCCGCTGCAAAAGCAGCATCGCTGGGCGTTATGGAATACCTTACAAAACCCTTTGATCTCGATGAGATAGAAACAATCCTGGATAGGACGATCGATGAAGAAAGGAAAAAGGAATCCGATTCTGTAAGCTCAGAAATGATTGAAGAATATCTCGATCAAGAAAAAATCGTCGGGACCTCGAAACCTATAATTGACCTTTACAAACAAATCGGTAAAATTGCCAACACTGACTTAACGGTTCTCATTACGGGTGAGAGGGGGACGGGAAAAGAATTGGTGGCTCGGACCATCCACGAGCTCTCAAGGGTCGTTCAGAATAAATTTGTCCCCGTAAATATGGCAGCGATTCCCCATGAAATGATAGAAGCGGAGATCTTCGGTTTCGAAAAAGGCTCCTTTACGGGGTCTGTAACGAGCAAACCCGGCAAGATTGAGGTTGCGACGGACGGAACCCTGTTCCTGGATGAAATCGGAGACATTCCGCTTCATTTCCAGGCCAAACTTCTCCGGTTCATCCAGGAGAAAGAATTTTATCGGCTGGGAAGCAATTTCCTCAAGAAATTCAACGGCAGAATAATTACTGCAACAAACAGAAACCTCGAAGAGCTGGTAAAAAAGGGAGCATTCAGGAGCGACCTGTTCGACAGGCTCAACGTCTATCAGATTTATATGCCACCGCTTCGGGAGCGGAAAGAGGATGTTCCCCTGCTGGCCCGCTACATGGCAAAAAAATATTCATCGCTTTTGACGAACATCGACAAAAGGCTCACAGAGGAGGCGCTTTCGGAGCTTGTCAAATACGATTGGCCCGGCAATGTGAGAGAACTAGAAAACCTCATCATGAAAGCCTGCATAAACACCAGAGAAGAATCCATAACAGACAGAGACGTGGTGCAATTTCTGCGGCCTGATAAGGGGATTACCCATTTTGCGGAAAAAGTTCTCCAGGACTTGTCTCTGGAAAGACTGGTTGAACTGAAAACAAGGGGCTTCGTGGAAAAGATGGGGCAGGAAATCGAATCCGAGACAGGCCTGTGGGAAATGTTCATGAGCCAGGTGGAAAGACCGCTTATAAAAACCATCTTGCAAGCGACAAACGGAAACAAGATCAAGGCTTCGAAAATACTGGGGATAAACAGAAATACCCTTCACAACAAGGTTGAAAAGTTAAAGATCGGGAAGAAAAAACCGGAAAAAAAAGGGAAGAGAAAGTGACCAGCATTGCGGCCCTCGTGTTATCCGGCCTCGACCCAACGGGTGGTGCCGGGCTTCTGGCGGACGTTTCGATAATAAAAGGGGAGAAGGTTCATGCAGCAGGTGTTCCAACAGCTCTCACCGTGCAAACGGGAAAAAAGGTAGTAAGCACCCGGAGGATCCCCAGAAATTTCTTCCGGGACTCATTACTGGCGCAAAACGATACGTTCAGCATTCGGGGCGTAAAGATCGGCATGGTCGGCTCAGCAGGAATCGTCCAGGAAATTTACCGGTTTCTCAGGGATTTATCACCACAATGGGTTGTTCTGGATCCCGTGCTCTTTTCTTCTTACGGAACCCCTCTTATCTCAGACGGGGGGCTCAAACTGCTCAAGAAAATCGTACCACTTTGCTCGCTAATTACTCCCAACTGGCTTGAATTGAAAATACTGTCTTCCCTCTTCGGCATAGGCGGGAAGAAAAAAGATCTACTCTGCCGGACCCTTTCGGAGGTCTCAGGCACATCTGTTTTGTTAACGGGTGGCCAGGAAAAAGAGAGGGGAACAGATTACCTGTTCCACAGGGGGGGCATGATCACATTTTCCGGTAAGGCCGTTAGGAAAGGAAACTTTCACGGTACCGGATGTGCACTTTCCTCTCTCATTCTCGCCAACCTCATCAAAGGCCACGAGATAGAAAAGTCCATAGAAGTTTCCAAAAGAAAACTCGAAAAGCACCTTCTGTCAGGATTTCGCTCCTCGGACGGCCGGTGGTTCATGGGCGGGTAAGTCCCTGCCTTCGAGATCGATGGACACCGATCAGTAACCCTTCGCCATATCCTCAAATCTCGTATACTCTTTCAAGAAAACCAAGTCCAACTTGCCGATGGGCCCGTTTCTGTTCTTTCCGATGATTACCTCGGCCTTTCCTCTCTGATCTTCCGAAATTTCCCCTTTCTGGTATAACTCATCCCGGTAGATAAAGAGTATCAGATCCGCGTCCTGCTCTATAGCACCCGATTCTCTCAAGTCGGAAAGTCGTGGTCTCTTGTCATCCCTGGCCTCCAGGGCCCTGTTCAACTGGGAAATGGCGATAACGGGAATATTCAGTTCTTTCGCGAGAAATTTGAGCGACCTTGAAATTTCCGATATCTCCTGTTCCCGCGTATTCGCCTTCCCCCTCCCCCTCATCAGCTGAAGATAATCAACCACAATAAGGGAGAGCTTATCTTTCAGCTCGTACTTAAGCCGCCTTGCCTTGGCCCGCAGCTCCAAAGAAGAGATGCCGGGAGAGTCATCGATGTACATGGGAGCATCTGCGAGAATGCCGGCTGCCTTGGCTATTTCTGAGTATTCCTCGCTCTTTAAGATTCCCGATCGAAGCCGGAAAAGATCGACCCGTGCATGCGAGCAGAGTAATCTCAACGCAAGTTGCTCCTTGCTCATCTCCATGGAAAATACCGCCACCCCCATTTTTCCTCTCACGGCAGCGTTATGGGCTATATTCAAGCATAGAGAAGTTTTTCCCATACCGGGCCGGGCTGCGACGATAATAAGATCAGCGGGCTGGAAACCGAGGGTGAGATTATCGAGATCGTTAAATCCGCTTCGAACACCCCTGGTAAGCCGTCTGTCCTCGGTCAGACCCTCGATTTCTTTCAAAACAACGCTTATCATATCCCTCATATGGTGATATGACGTCGTGGCACGTTCCTCTGATGCTTTGAAAATGTCTGTCTCAGCCTTATCGAGAAACTCTTCAGCGTCATCAATCCTGTCATAGCCGGCCTCGACAATCCATTCAGCGGTTCGAAGCAGAGTTCTCAGCGTCGCTTTTTCTTTGACAATTTTCGCATACGTTGCTGCGTTTGCTGAAGTTACCGTGCTGTTTACAATATCGGAAAGATAATAGTCCCCCCCCACTTCATCGAGAATACCCTTTGTCGCAAGGGTGTTTTTCAGGGTCAAAATATCGATTGGTTCGTTCCTGTCGAATAGAGAAACGACTGATTCGAAAATCGTTGAATGGTTCTTATTGTAAAAGTCGGCTGGTTTGAGTATTTCGATTACAGACGGTATCACCTCCGAATTCAGGAGGATACTGCCGAGGAGCGCACGCTCCGCCTCAAGATTGTGAGGCGGCACTCTCAATTTTTGACCTGACAGGCTCTGCACAACCCCCCCATTTACTCTTCGGGGACAACCGTTACGACAATCTCTGCAAAAAGACCTGATGAAACCCTTACTTTCATTCTGTGCTCACCGATAGATCTGATTGCGGTATCGAGAACTATCTGCTTCCTGTCTATATCGAACCCGAGTTTTCCCAGTTCCTCAGCGATATCGGCCGAAGTAACGGAGCCGAAGAGTTTGCCTTCCTCACCCACGTTTGCACGAACAATCAGCTCCTGCCCATCCACCTTTTCCAAGAGACTCCTTGATTTCTCCGATTCCTTTCTCACCTTCGCCTCTACCATATTTTTCTGGTGCTCCAGCTTCTTTATGTTTCTGGTGCTTGCAACGACAGCGAGATTTCGAGGAATGAGGAAATTCCTCCCATATCCCTTTGCCACCTCGACGATATCACCGGCACTGCCGAGATTTTCCATATCCTGAATAAGAATCACCTTCATCCCCATCCTCCACTCACTTTATCTGCGTCGTAGTGAAGGGGATCAAAGCCAGTATCCTGGCTTTCTTGAGTTCCCCTGTCAACATCCTCTGATGTCTTGCGCAGGTTCCCGATATCCTTCTCGGGATAATCTTCCCCCTCTCGGTTATGAAGTGCCTGAGGGTCGCAATGTTTTTATAATCAATGATCAACTCCTTGTTTGCACAAAACCGGCAAAATTTCTTTCTCTGATACCTACGCCTCTGAAAAGACCTGCGGTCTGCCATAGGTAAATGCCTCCTTAACGGTTGTTATTTCAATGTATCAAAAAGGGATGTCCTCATCGACCGGATCGATTTCAGGCTCCGCAACTCTCTGCCCCCCCTTATCTCCTTCCCGGGGTGGGCCGAGAAACTGGACCTGCTGGGCAACGATCTCAATCTTGCTCCTCCTCTGCCCATCGTCCGTCTCCCATCTTCGCTGTCTGAGCCTCCCCTCCACGAGCACGCTCCTCCCCTTTGAGAGGTATTCAGCGCAGGTCTCGCCCTGCTTCCCGAAAACGACCACATCAAAATAGGATACCTCTTCCTTCTTTTCATTATCCTGCCTGAAGGTGTGATTGACAGCAACGGTAAAATTCGTTACCGAAAGTCCCGATGGAAGAAACCGAATCTCCGGGTCCCTCACGAGGTTTCCCCCTATTATCACCCTGTTGAACCTAACCATGGTTAGCTCCCCTCATCTCTCCCTTCATCATTCGTGTCAACTGTTCGTTCCTCATCCAATTCATTGGTGATTTCTGCCTCTTTGCTTTCT
>CAYFXN010000083.1:6056-8979 GCA_964347065.1 uncultured bacterium
TTTCTGCCTCTTTGCTTTCTCTCTCGGGTTTCTCTTTCGATTCCCTCTCCGGGGTTTTTTGGTCGGCTGGGGTCTGTGCCGACGCTTCCCCTCTCCATTGAGCTTTCAGTGTCTGGAGTTCTGTTATATCCCTGTCGAGAAACTCATCGATCGAGGGCGGGATTGGGTATTTGCCTTTTATATCTTTCTCGAATCTGGTAGTGAGATAACGGAGGACCTTTTCGTTCAGTCCCATAACCCGCTCTATCTCCTCAACGACGCCCGCCTTTCCGGAATAACGGAGAAAAAGGTAATGACCACTGTTTTTCTTGAGAATTTTGTAGGCAAGCTTCCGACCGCCCCAGTCTTCTTTGTCGAAAACCTCACCTGAAAAATCGGTGATAATATTTTCCAGGCGTTCAACAAAGGCGTTTCGTTCTTCCTCCTCCCATTCAAAATCAAAGATTACCGCCGTTTCGTACCTTCTCATTCTTTCACCTCCCTGTGGATTAGCAGCCACGGGGCCCCTTTTCCCCGTAGCAAGGAGAATACTCAGCTCCCATCGTATGGCCTGTTCGAATTGTAGTAAATCGCCGCCTTTTCAATCCCCCCTTTTAAACACATCATTATAGCACTTGATGCGTGATGAACCCCACAATAAAAATCCTCTTCATCCTCGCTCAAGGGAGGGCGAAGAACGTATTCTGCCGGATCGATGCCTTTCGGAGGCCTCCCGACACCGATTTTGATTCTCGTAAAATCGGAACTTCCGATGGCCCCGACAATCGACACGATGCCCTTGTGTCCTCCCGATCCACCCCCCACCTTTATTTTTATCCTGCCCGGCACAATATCCAGGTCATCGTGGATAACGATCAATCTGTCCAAGGGAAAACGATGACTACGATAAAAATATCTGACCGCTTCTCCGGAAAGATTCATATATGTTTGCGGTTTTCCCACGAATACCCTTTCCTCCGGGCTCACCGCTAATGAGCCAAACAGTGTGTTGCCCCTCATTTTTGTGAATGAGATGCCTTCTCGCTGGGCCAGCCGGTCCAGAGCCAAACACCCTGCATTGTGAAGGGTTTTCCTGTATGCTGTTCCTGGATTCCCCAGGCCAAATATGAAAAACGAATAGACCTCTTTCCTGAAACGCTTAATCCTTTTCAGTATCCTCACCTGATACCTCATCAGGTGCTTCCGCTTCTTCCTCGACAACCTCTTCTTCGACGACTTCTTCTACTTCCTCTGCTATCATTTTCACCGACACGATGGGGAGACTCATGTCCTCCGTGGTTTCCACGTCTTCCGGAAAGACAATGTCCTCAACGTGGAGGACATCGCCGATGTCGAGGGAAGAGATATCAACCGATATGTACTCGGGAATATTGGACGGGAGACATTCAACCTCGATCTCCCTCTTCAAGACCTCAACGGTGCCCCCCATCTCGACTCCCTGCGGTTTTCCGGTATAATTAAGCGTAACTTCAACGACGGTCTTTTTCGTGAGATCAACCTCCAGAAAATCAAGGTGTATGATCGTGTCCCTGATGGGGTCAAGCTGATACTCTTTCACGATTGCGTAAGCCTCATCCTTTCCGCCATCAACCTTCAACAAAACAAGCGTGGTGCCAGTAACTTCCCGAAGATACCGCTCGATATCTTTTTTTTCTACCGTCAGAAGACGGGAAGGCCTGCCGAGTCCATACACGACAGCCGGCACCTTATCGACGGCGCGGAATCTTCTCGCGCTTCCCTTCCCCTTTTCCGTCCTCAAATTTACGTTTAACTCATACACACTCATCGGACCGCTCCTTAAAAAACGGGTGAACTAGACAAAAAGGTAGCTCACAGACTCGTTAAAATGTATTCGCTTGATAGCTTCTCCAAGAAGATCTGCCACCGACAGAACTTTCACTTTTTTGCAGGCCATTGCGTCAGGCCTCAAGGGAATTGTATCGGTCACCAAAACTTCCTGGAGCGCTGAATTGGAAATGCTCTCGATTGCGGGTCCGGATAAGACCGGATGGGTAGCACATGCGCAGACGGTTTTTGCACCTTTTGCGATAAGCGCATCCACAGCCCGGCATATCGTCCCTGCTGTATCGATCATATCATCGAGAATCACCACCAATCTTCCTGCCACATCACCTATTATGTTCATAACCTCTGCGACGTTTGGCCCTTCTCTCCTCTTGTCGATAATCGCCAGTGTGGCATTTAATCTTTTTGCAAATGCCCTCGCTCTTTCCACACCGCCGGCATCGGGGGAAACGATAACGATATCGTTTTTGTAACGTTCCCGAATGTAGGCGAGAATCACCGGGGCCGCATACAGGTGGTCTACGGGAATATTGAAAAATCCCTGAATCTGGCCGGCATGCAAATCCATCGTGAGCAGCCTTGAAATGCCCGCAGCCGAGAGAAGATCAGCCACGAGCTTTGCAGTTATCGATGTCCGCGGGGCCACCTTTCTATCCTGGCGCGCGTAACCGTAATACGGGATCACTGCATTTATCCGGTTCGCCGATGCCCTTTTGAGCGCATCGACCATAACCAGCATCTCCATGATGTGCTCATTGACCGGCGGGCAAGTCGGCTGGATGAGAAACACATCCATCCCGCGGACATTCTCGCCGATCTCGACGTTCACCTCACCATCCCCGAACCGCTTTACTGAAGCCTCGCCGAGGCTGATCCCGAGATATTTACATATGTCTTCTGCCAGTTTTTTATGGGCACTCCCAGAAAAAACCTTGAGTTCCTTCATTACACGTATCTCCGAAGAGTTCCTTCCAAAGGATTGGTATTATACATCAAAGCGAGAGATATTCAACAACAAAAAGAAACTGGCTGGGGGGGGAGGATTCGAACCCCCACTAGAGGCTCCAAAGGCCCCTGTCCTGCCCTTAGACGACCCCCCAATTATGAGGGAACCATG
>CAYFXN010000084.1:0-8969 GCA_964347065.1 uncultured bacterium
TCATCGTTCAGAGTTCAGAGGAAAGCAGAGAGCGGCTGATGACTCGAACAGCCGAGGATCCAAAGTTCCGTAAAACAAGAAGTTGGGAAATCGATACGTGGGAATTGCTGAACTTCTGCTGTTCTGATCTTCTGTCTTTTTTCTCGGGACTCGAGACGCGGGACACGGGACTGTTTTTTTCTACCAGAGCCTCTTCTTTCTTACCTCGTCCTCGAAATATTTTTTATAGAGGATCTCCCATTCTAAAGAGCCCTCGGGAACCCTGTTTTTGAGAGATTCGATTTTTCCCCTCACAAAGCTGTCCACATCCTCGTAGAGCTTCAAAAACTCCTCGATGGCACGCTTGATCTCCCTGAGTCCCGTCTCCTCGTCGTAAAAATCGACCACGTCATCGTCGTAGATCCTGTTGAATACCATGTGGGCTATATGAGAGATCCTCTCTTCTGAGAGCTTCATCGCTATTCCCTCAAAGGACAATGCCCCTCTCCCGGGCGAGCTTGCTCTTGATCATCTTGAAAAGCTTTCTCCTGTTTATCTCCTCACCAGCCTTCGATATGTGCTCGTCGATTATTCGTTCAACCTCCTCATCCAAAGCGTCCTCATTTCTGATGTCTTTCTCTATTTCTTCGAAGATGCGCCGCCGAACCTCGTCCTCATCGTCTTTGAGGGTTATCATCTCCCTTTGGGTGAGCCTCTCATAAATGTAATCGGCGAGTCTCCTCATTTCCTTTTCATTCAGCCGCAACGCTCTCCCCCTTCACCCAAGCCCTGAAATCCTCCCCGATCAAACCTTTCTCCCTGTAGCGCTTCATCGAGACGCTGCAGGGACAATTCCTCTCAAGGTTATCCAGCTCGCGCAGGGCGGCAATGCATATCCGGGGAAGTTCCTCTTTCGCCCTATCCACATCTTCACCCAGCTCATCCGGGAGCATGCCCTCGAACAGCACTCCCTCGCGGTACGGCATATCCCTCACCCCCTCGGCGTAGTTGGTGAGATAGCAGATGGGCTGGTAACACATTTCCAGCTCCCTGGCGAGAAAAGCTTCCGGAACGATCGTCATACCTACCACGTCGGCGCCCCACATGCGGAACATCTTGATTTCAGCCGGAGTTTCCAGCCGCGGTCCCTCGGTGCAGACATACGTTCCGCCCTTGACGACACCCCGCTTGCTGCCCCTTGCCGCATCGGAGAGAATCTCCCCCATCGGCTCGCAGAAAACGGGGTTCTGCCTGATAAACCCGAGCCCCGAATGATCGAAAAATGTGCTCTTCCTGGATTTCGTGAAATCGATGATATCCGTCGGGACAAGGAAGGTTGCCGGGACAAGGTCTTCGTTTATTATCCCGGGGCCGCTCCAGGCGATTATACGCTCCACGCCGAGCATCCGCGCACCGAAGATGTTTGCCCGGTAATTCACGAAGGGAGCGCTCACATCGTACCCGCCTTCTCCGTGTTTCGAAAGGAAGTGGAACCGGAAGCCCTCATGCTCGAAAAGGGAGAAGACACCCGATTCACCGAAAGGAGTCCGGACACTCCCCTTCTCCAGGAGCTTCCCGAAGGTGTGATCCGGCAGGGCATACGCGCCCGACCCCCCTATGAGAAGATGTTTCGTTTCACCGCGGGTTCTTTCAGCCATTTAAAAAAGGGCCCTCAAAAGAAAATTGATCGCGAGTCCCCCGACATCGGGATCCGGGCCGAAAACATCGCTGAAGTCGGGCTCGGCAGTGAACCAGCGAAGCTCGATTCCGGCGATGATACCGGGAGATATCTTGAAGTCAAGGCCTGCGCCCAAATGAAACCCGAAACCGGCGCCGGTATCGGTTTCTATGCCAAAACCGTTGAAAAACTCGAATTCGGCAAAATAGATACCCACTCCCGCCTCCAGGTAAGGTTCCACGGAAGGGGTGGGATAGATGAACCTGAAGTTGAACACGATGGGGGTCACCCTCAGGTCCTCCGGACCAAAGTCGGTCTCGTAGAAATCGATCTCCCCCTCGAAGGCAAGAAAGGGCGTGGACCGGTACCCCAGGCCCAACCCGCCGAAAAAGCCGCTGCTGAACCCATCCAGACCGTCTGGAAAACCCTCGTCGTTGGGATTGAACATGCCGAACTTCCCGTAGACGTACGGCGCTGGAGTAAAGGCGTACCGGGGTTGTTCGGGATAAACCCTCCGGACAACCCTTCCCCAGCCATCGGGGACGACAAAAACAGTCATCACGAGGACCGCCATTGCTGCCAGGGTGCATTTCCCTGTTTTTCTCGCAAGATTTATCATTTCTCCCTCTTCCGTTCTGTTTTTATAATAATGATGGCATAATTGAACTCTAAACCCAATTGTACTGTATTATCGAATGTTGGGAAACGGAATTAGGAGGAGCACATGATTATCGTAATGAAACCCCACGCCCTGAAGAAGGAGTTGCGCGCGGTAATCGACAAGATAAAAGATCTCGGTTACAAGCCCCATACGATTTACGGTGAGACGCGAAACGTAATCGGCGCCATCGGCGACGAGCGCGGAAAGTTCGTTCTCCAGTCACTCGAGACGCTCTCCGGCGTGGAAAAGGTGGTCCCCATTCTCACTCCCTACAAGCTCGCGAGCAAAGAATTTAAAAAGGATAAAACGGAAATTCCTATTTCGAAGGATATTGTGGTAGGGGGAAAGGAGATCATCGTCATAGCAGGCCCCTGCTCCATAGAGGGGCAGAAGATGCTCAGCCAAACTGCCAGGTTCGTCAAGCAGGCGGGGGCGAAGATACTGCGGGGAGGAGCCTTCAAGCCGCGAACGTCACCGTACAGCTTTCAGGGCCTCGAGCGCAAAGGTCTCAAGTACCTCGCAAAAGCACGCGACTTGTCGGGCATGCCGGTCGTCACGGAAGTTATGAACCCGGGAGACGTGCAACTGGTGGCCGACCATGCGGACATTCTCCAGGTGGGCGCGAGAAACGTGCAGAACTTTACCCTTTTGAAAAAGCTCGGAAAGATCAAAAAACCGATCCTGCTCAAGCGGGGCATGATGACGACGATCAACGAGTTCATCATGAGCGCCGAGTACATCATCTCGGAAGGAAACAGCCGGGTGATCCTCTGTGAACGGGGAATCCGGACCTTCGAAGACGCAACGCGGAACACCCTCGACGTCTCGGCCGTGCCCGTGCTTCGGGAGAGGACACACCTTCCCGTCATCGTGGACCCATCTCACGCCACGGGATACGCACAGTATGTCAAAGCGATGTCGTTCGCATCCGTAGCTGCCGGCTGCGACGGCCTGATGATCGAAGTCCACCCCTCCCCCGAGAAGGCTCTCTCGGACGGCCCTCAATCTCTCGACTTTCCGTCCTTTGCCGCCCTCATGAGGGAGATTGTCCCCTTCGCCAGCGCTGCGGGGAGGACCATAGCAACCCGACAATGATACGTTTCAAAAAACCCCTGATTTTGATTTCCGTTCTTCTGATCACCGCCTTCGTCATAGACCTTTTGTACCTCAACCACATCATCAACAGAAGGATCGTTTCGGGTCTGCTCAAAATTCCCTCCTCAATCTTCGGAAGGAAAGTGGAGCTCACGGAGAATGACAACATCCACAATAGGTTTCTCCTCAATTACCTCGACCTTCTCGGTTACGGGGAACGGGAGGGGTCACCCAAAATGGGAGAGTTTTCCCGGCGGGCCGGCGAGGTACGCATCTACCTGAAGGATTATCAAGATGAGGAATCGCTTCAAAAGGGGTTCCCGGCCACCATCACCTTCGATGAGAGCACGGGAGACATTGAATCCATCGAGACTGAGGAAGTGGAGATCGATAGGCTCGTCCTCGGCATTTCCGACATCGGGAGAGTCGCCGACAGGAGGAAGGAGATCAGAAAGTTCATACCGATCAGAGAGCTCCCGGGTCATCTTTTGAACGCGGTGATCGCTGCCGAAGACAGGAGATTCTACCAGCACATAGGAATCGATTACCGGGCTATCGGGCGGGCCCTGGTGAAAAACATCACCACGATGAGCTTCAAAGAGGGCGGATCAACCATCACCCAGCAGCTGTCGAGAAACTTTTTCCTTACCTTCGAGAAAACGATTTCGAGAAAAATCCAGGAAACGTTGATCGCACTGCTGCTCGAGGCAAAATACAGCAAAGATACGATCCTTGAACTCTACCTCAATCAGATCTACCTCGGCCAGCGAGGAAGCGAGGGCATATACGGCGCGGGGGAGGCAAGCATGTACTATTTTGGGAAGGACGTGCAAGACCTCACTCTGGCGGAATCGGTGATGATCGCCGCGCTCATAAAATCCCCCAACTACTACTCCCCGCTGCGCCACCCAAAAAGAGTACTGGCGAGAATGCAGTATGTCGTTGGTGGCATGCTGGAAATGGGGAGCATAAGCGACGAGGAGGCCCGGGAGACGGCCCGATCCCTCCCCCCACTCGATCTGGGAAAGGGGGAAAAATCATCATCCAACTATTTCACCGACGCCATCATGGATCTGATAACCGAGAAGATAGACGACAGCGACATTGTTCACGGGGGATACCGCATCTACACCACCCTCGACCCGGTAATTCAGGACATTGCCTCGGTTTCACTCGAGGGGGTGCTCGTAAAAATCGAGCGAGATTACCGTCTCGAAAAGAGACTGGAAGGGGCTGTGGTTATCATCGACAACAGGACCGGAGAGATCCTTGCTCTCGTCGGTGGAAGATCGTACGCCGACTCCCAGTTCAACAGGGCCACCATGGCGAAACGGCAAGTGGGTTCCCTATTCAAGCCCTTCGTTATCTTTGCCGCGCTGAGAAACGGAATGGAGGGAAAGCCGGTTACCCTGGCAACGCTGGTCGATGCAAAAGGTATTACCGTAAAGACGAAGGAAGGGGACTGGCTCCCGAAAAACTTCGATAACAGGCACTACTCAACGGTCACGGTGCGCAGCGTTCTTGAAAACTCGATAAACACCGGGGCCGTTTTCATCGGACTCAAGACAGGTCTCGAGAACATCATAAAAACCAGCGCAACCTTCGGCCTGGGGGAGGGGCTCAAGCCCTACCCGTCCATGATACTGGGAACCTTCTCGTACTCGCCCCTGGAAATGGCATACGCCTACGCCACCTTCGCATCCGGGGGGAAAAAATTTCCGGCCAGGATCGTTAACAGTGTGCACAGGGACGGGGAGAGAATCCTCACATTTCCCTCACTGCCCATAGGGGCCGCAAATCCGGCAGAGGCTTACCTCATCTTGGACGCCCTCGAGGGGGCGGTGTTGCGGGGGACGGGGTCTGAGCTCGGAAAGATCTTCCCCCAGGGAGTGGCGGGAAAAACGGGAACGACCGATGATGGAAGGGACTCCTGGTTCGTTGCCATGACCAAAGACTACACCGTGTGCACCTGGGTGGGAATCGATGATGCGTCGCCTACACCGCTCACGGGTGCAACGGGAGCTCTCCCCGTCAGCGTCAGGATCCTCAATAAGCTGTACCGGGGCGCAGCACCCAAAAAAATCCAGTCCCCCGAGGGGATCACGAAAGAACGCATCGACTACAATACCGGGTTCCGGGCCACGTCGGGGTGCACCGAGGTGATCGAAGAAGCATTCCGAAACGGCACGGAACCGGAGAAGTACTGCCCGGAGCACCCCGCCGGTCCGGTGGAGACGATGGGAACGAAGTTCCTCGAAACGCTGCGGGATCTTCTCGATGGGTTCTGACGCGTTGAAACTGACGCCTGTAACTTCGTGCGCAAAATATGATATAAGTAAATCCTTACCCGCAACTGAGAAACTCTATATGCGAGGAGCCCGGCGATAATGGATTACAAGGAAACACTCAGCCTACCCCGTACCGACTTTCCCATGAAAGCCAACCTCCCGGAACGGGAGCCGCTCATGCTGAAAAAGTGGGAAAAACTCGACATTTATCGGAAGATCATAGAGCACAACCGGCAGGGCGAGAAATTTGTCCTCCACGACGGGCCGCCATACGCAAACGGCCACATCCACATGGGACACGCGCTGAACAAGATTCTCAAGGACATCATCGTAAAGTTCAGAAGTTTGACCGGTAAATGGTCGGAATACGTTCCCGGGTGGGACTGCCACGGCCTTCCCATCGAACACCAGGTGGATAAACAACTCGGAAACAGGAAAAACGAGATTCCGCGGGTCGAGAAGAGATTGATATGCAGGAACTACGCGGAGAAGTATCTCCACATACAGCGTGATGAGTTCAAGAGGCTCGGGATTTTTGGAGACTGGGAAAACCCTTATCTGACCATGAGTTTCGATTACGAGGCGAAGATTCTCCGGGAGCTCGGCAGGTTCGTCGAAAACGGTTCCGTCTACCGGGGCGTGAAGCCCGTCTACTGGTGCAAGGAGTGCAAAACTGCCCTCGCCGAAGCAGAGGTGGAGTACCACGACCACTCGTCGCCGTCCATATACGTCAAGTTCCCCTACAAGGGCGAACCATCGGAGGTATCTCCGAAACTCGCCGGGGAGCAGGTGTCCTTCGTCATCTGGACCACAACCCCCTGGACCATACCCGCAAATCTCGCCGTCGCCCTGCACCCCGAGTTCGACTACGTGGTTATCCGGAGAGGAAGCGAGGCATACGTGGTAGCAGAAGGCCTCCTCGAGAGTTTCACGCAAGCGGTCGACATGGGAGATTTTGAAATTATCGACACCATCAAGGCCGGCCATCTGGAGGGACGTGCCACAGTCCACCCCATCTTCGACAGGAAGTCGCTCCTGGTTCTCGCCGACTACGTCACCCTCGAGGCGGGAACGGGATGCGTTCACACGGCACCGGGCCACGGCAGGGAAGACTACGAGACCGGCGTCAAGTACGGCCTTGACATTTACGCCCCCGTCGATGACGAGGGAAAGTTCACCGCTGACGTGGCATTTTTCGCCGGGCAGGATGTCTTTGATGCCGACCGGGCAGTGACGGAAAAACTGAAGGAGCGCGGGGCTCTTATCGGTGCAGATGTGAAGAGCCACTCCTACCCCCACTGCTGGAGGTGCAAGCAGCCCGTCATCTTCCGGGCAACGAGCCAGTGGTTCATCTCCATGGAGGCGACGGATCTGAGGAAAAAAGCCCTCGAAGAGATACAGAATGTGCAGTGGATCCCCCGCTGGGGGCAGCAGAGAATCGAAGGGATGATCGAGTCCAGGCCCGACTGGTGTATCTCCAGGCAGCGCGCGTGGGGAGTCCCCATCACTGCCTTTAAGTGCAGGGAGTGCGGAAATGTCATCCTTCACCAGGATCTGATCGAAAAAGTCGCGAAGATCTTCGATAGGGAAGGAGCCGATGCGTGGTTCACACGGGGCGTTCGAGAAATGATGGGAGACCTGGCATGCCCGGACTGCGGAAGCGATGACCTGGAAAAAGAGATGGATATCCTCGACGTGTGGTTCGACTCGGGGGTAAGCTACGCAGCCGTGTGCGAAGGGAGGGAAAACCTCGGAATTCCCGTTGACCTTTACCTTGAAGGAAGCGACCAGCACAGGGGGTGGTTTCACAGCTCCCTCCTCGCCGCAGCCGGTACGAGGGGTTTTGCGCCTTACCGGTCCGTTCTCACCCACGGCTTCGTCGTCGACGGGCAGGGAAAGAAAATGTCCAAGTCGCTCGGGAATTACATTGCCCCCGGCGAAATCATCGAGAAATACGGGGCTGAAATTCTGCGGCTATGGGTAATTGCCGAGGACTACCGGGATGACATCAGGATTTCCGAAGAAATCCTCGCCAGGGTCTCGGAGGCCTACCGGAAAATAAGGAACACGATCCGATTCCTCACCGCCAACATCTACGACTTCGACCCGGAAAAGGACACCGTTCCAATCGAAACGATGCTCGAGATAGACCACTATGCCCTCGCCTGCCTGAACAGGCTCATATCCAGATCGAGAAAGGCCTACGAGCGCTATGAGTTTCACCTGATTTTTCACTCAGTGCACAACTTCTGCGTGGTCGACATGTCCAGCTTTTACCTCGACGTGATCAAGGACAGGCTCTACGCATCCAGGCCCGAAGAGGAGGGAAGGAGAAGCGCCCAGACGGCGCTCTTTCTCATTCTGAAAAATCTTCTCGTCATCATGGCACCCGTTATCTCCTTTACCGCCGAAGAGTCATGGAGTTCCATCTCCCCCTGGCAGGGAAAACCCGAGAGCGTTTTCCTGGAGTCCTTCCCGGAAACCCTTCCCGTTCCGGAGGAAATTGCGGTTCGGGAAAAATTCGAAAAGATACTGAAGATCAGGGAAGACATTTCCCGGGCCCTCGAAATTGGGAGGAAGAACAAGGTGATCGGCCATTCTCTGGACGCTGTTGTATCCATCGAGACCGACGGCGAGAAGCGGTCGTTCATAGCGGACAACCTCAATTTACTCAGGGATGTCCTCATCGTCAGCAGGGTGGAGGTGGTCGGAAAGGCAAACGAAGGAGCCATCCGGGGTGAGGAGAATCCGGACATCCTCATATCCTTTTCGAAATCACCGGCCCAGAAGTGCGAGCGGTGCTGGAAGTACGAGGAGACGGTGGGGAAATATGACGACCACCCATCGATCTGTGAGAGATGCAGAAACGCAATAAGTTGACAATCAACCCATCGCGTATCAAGATTTCCCTCCTTTTCGCGGTGGTTATCATCGTCGTCGACCAGGCGTCCAAGTACCTGATCAGGACAGGCGTCGGGAAATTCGAGGTCATCAGCGTCATTGATGGTCTCTTTCAGATCGTGTATGCGAAGAACACGGGGGTGGCCTTCGGGTTTCTCTCAAAGCTCAATCCCCGCATCATAAACCCCATCCTGTCTTTCCTGAACATCGCCATCATGATATTTCTCGGCCTGATCGTCCTCATCGAAGATTTGAGCCTCTGTTCCCGCACTGCCTTCGGGCTCATTCTGGGAGGTGCCGCCGGGAACCTCATCGACCGGCTGCTCCTGGGCTTCGTGGTGGACTTCCTGGACTTTTACGTGGGAAA
>CAYFXN010000085.1:0-8739 GCA_964347065.1 uncultured bacterium
CTGATACCTCTATCCGCACATCGGTGCACCTGCTCGAATACTCCGTCCACCACAGAGAAACACCGTAATCACCCGCAAAAAGGTTAGCAGTATGACTTTTTGTGAAGAGAATTGCATCAATGCACAAAATAAGCAAAACAGCGATGACCGGCAGTACAAACCGTGGTGATCGAGGTTTTCCAGGCACTCAAACTCCCCGTTTCGATTCTATAGATTATCGATAAGCTGTTGATAAACCGGTTGTTATAAAAATCTAAGAATAGAAAGGGCAATATCTGGGCCAAAATCCGTCTACCATATACCAAAATTATTGCTTTACCATCTCAAACAACTGTTACTTATGAGTAAAATGCTACTATTACCTTTACCTGGTAAATATTTCATGGAAATAACGCCTGATTTAAAGGGAAAATATTTCTTCTTAGTATGAAATCTATTTCCATCTTTACCCTACGATATTCAGTGGTTACAGGCCGCCGGCTCCGGAAGCACGGCAAATTCAACCGATTCAGATGGCTGGTTTCTTCACTTAGATGGCTTTACAACTATCGGGCGGAGGTCACTGTGCATACCCTTGATGATTCGCAAAATGGTGACTCAACATTACAAAAAACAATCAATCGGCCCAAAACACGAAAAAAGGAGTTAGCGAATGACCGCTAACCCCTTGAATTATCTGGTGGAGCTGAAGGGGATCGAACCCTCGACCTCATGACTGCCAGTCATGCGCTCTCCCAACTGAGCTACAGCCCCAAAATGTACCCGGTCTCCCTTTGATCGTAGTATATCAAAATATATCAGGTGCCGTTCATTGTCAAATTTACCGAGGCTTCGGATTTTTAAACAATACGCCCCGCAGACACCCTCTCAAACAACCCGTTTCAGATCTTTATTCGCAACTGATGTCGCGCTTATCTCGAAATGATGAATATGGCATTTTCGGCGAAAAGGTTTGGTGCGGAACCACGGAATATCCTTCCGCCCCTCTCCGAAGACAGGAAGATGCGTTTCTCGATCTTGATACCGTTTTCCTGGCAGAAGGCGTTAAAATCCTTTATGGTGCAGAGGTGGATGTTCGGCGTGTTGTACCACTCGTAAGGAAGAACCTTCGTTTTCGGCATCCTCCCTTTGAGCAGGAGAGAGGCCCTTAACTTCCAGTACCCGAAATTGGGAAGCCCGACGATACCCTTCTCCCCCACACGGAGCATCTCGAAGAGGACCAGGTCCGGTTTCTTTACAACCTGCAGGGTCTGGTTCAGTATAACGATGTCAAAGGACTTGTCAGGGTAATCTGTCAATCCGTCATCGATATCTCCCTGAAGAACGGTGAGCCCCCTCCTTATGCACTGCTTGACGCCGACCTCAGAAATTTCAATCCCCTTCCCCTTTACGTTCTTTTCGTTCTGCAGCTTCTCCAGAAGAAAGCCGTCCCCGCACCCGAGGTCGAGCACATCCTTTCCTTCTGGAACGAGCCTCGCGATTACGTTGTAATCTATGCGTACGGCCCTCTCCATGATCAATCGAGTATACCCAATCTCTTCGCGCTGTTATCGAGGTAATTCTTTATCACGATGGAAATCTCCCCCTCGTCGAGCAAGAAAGCGTCATGGCCGTAGTTTGAGTCTATCTCGCAATAGGTGACGTCCACCCCATTCAGCATCAGGGCTCTCACGATCTCTTTTGACTGGTAGGAAGGATAGAGCCAGTCAGCACTGAAAGATATTACGAGATGGCTCGCCTTCACCTTCTCGAAGGTTTTAACGAGCGAACCCGTTTCGATGGGAAGGTCAAAATAATCGATCGCCTTGGTGATATAGAGATAAGAATTCGGATCAAACCGGTCGACGAAGGTATCGCCCTTGTGGCGGAGATAGCTCTGTACTTCGAAGTCAACGTCAAATTTAAATGACGGTTTTTCTTTATTCCTCAACTTTCTTCCGAATTTCTCCTGCATCGATTCATCGGAGAGATAGGTTATGTGGCCCACCATCCTTGCTAGCGCAAGCCCGTTTCTCGGAATCTCCTTGCCGTAATAGTCACCGCCGTTAAAGTTTGGATCCGACATTACAGCCCTCCGCCCCACTTCACTAAATCCCATGCTCTGTGGTGAAGATTTGGCAGCCGTGGCGATCGGGATCGCAACTTCGACTCTGTCTGGATAGGAAACGGCAAATCGGAGAACCTGCATCCCTCCCATGGAGCCGCCTGCAGTGGCGAAGACCTTCTTGATACCGAGATGGTCGAGGAGTTTTGTCTGCGCGGTCACCATGTCCCGTATCGTGATTATGGGAAAGGACAGTCCGTAGGGCTTCCCCGTCTCGGGATTGATGGAAGAGGGTCCCGTACTTCCCTGGCATCCCCCGATAACATTCGAACAGAGGACGAAAAATTTATCTGTATCGAAAGCCTTCCCGGGCCCGACGAGGTTGTCCCACCATCCCGTTTTCTTATCATCCCCTGAATATTTTCCAGCAGCGTGGGAGTCCCCCGAGAGAGCGTGAAATAACAATATCGCATTGGTCCTGTTCTCATTCAATTCCCCGTAGGTCTCATATGCGAGTGTGATTGGCCCCAGTTTTTTCCCCGACTCGAGAACAAATTCGTCCGGGGGTTCAGCGAAGGTGAAGAACTTCTTCTCAACAATTCCGACGCTGCCTTTTTCTTCTCTCATTCACATGCCCTCCGTGGGCCTGTCATATCGATATAGCAATTTCTCTATCCGCGTTACAATCCTGAGCGTGCCAATTCCCAAAGAGAAGATCGGATAAAAACATATGTAACTTCCGCTCTGTCTGCTAGACAGGCACTGCTTCGGCCGGGCTTTTTCGATCAACTCCCTGCACCGCGAATACAGAAAATGTCAAATGTTAATCAGCTATCCGTAAACCCATTCGATGTTTCGTGTAAAGTTTAATAGATAATAATATTAAATGATTCTACTTTATGTCAATAAAAAGGGATTTCCGGTAAGTGCTTACGGAGTGCCTGTTTTATTACGAGCTGGAAAACAGATGGTTATCCCCGTCCCGTATGCGAATTCGGCGTTTGCGGTATCCCTCCCTAGAGGTAGCCGTCGAGGCCGCTCTCCTTCACAAGCTCGGCAAATTTTCTCAGGATTTTCGCCGTAGCGCCCCATATTGTCCAGTCGCTCACGTCGATGAAAAACACGGGATAGGGATTCCCCTTGAAAACGGTCTCGGTCATCCTGTACTGCGAGAAATCGAGAAATGTCCTCAGGGGAACGGTGAAGACCTCGTCCACCTCGAATGTATCGGGCGTAAAATGATAATTCACCGGTACGGCGCACACATAGGGTGTAACGATGAACTTTGTCATCGTGGGAACAGGCTCCATCCGTCCCAGGATCTTTACGTCCCGCCGCAAGATTCCCATTTCCTCTTCTGCCTCACGAAGGGCCGTATCCAGAAGGGAGTCGTCATTTGGCTCCCTGGATCCCCCCGGAAAGCATACCTGTCCTTTGTGGTGAGGCACGATGTCCGTTCGCTTCGAGAGAACGACGAGCACCGACCCGGCTCCCTCGGTCAACGGGACCAGGACAGATGCCACGCGAAGATCTGGATACGTGATTTCCGGTTCCGATGCGGCGCGGTAGAGGATATCCTCGAGCCTCTCGAAAAAAGTTCTCTTCATCCCAGAATTCGTTTCCATTGATTAATGCCGGCAATAGGGCTTCCCGAAACGCTCACTCTCACGGGATTTTAACAGACAAGCAAAACCTTGAGATTTTCCGTTTCACTCACGGGGCAGCAAAACCCCGTGGCGCACTCATTTCTTTCTTCGCTTCCCGCTCCTCTTTCTCCCGGCTATGACATTCTCCACGAGTTGATCCATGTCGGAAACGAAGATGAACTTAAGCCCCTTAGCGCTCGACGGGGGAATTTCTTGAATGTCCTTCCTGTTTCGCGTTGAAAGAATGATCTTTTTTATCCCCGCCAGCTTCGCTGCAAGGACCTTCTCCTGAATTCCCCCGACGGGGAGGACATATCCGCGCAGAGTGATCTCACCGGTCATGGCCACATCGTTTCTCACAGGGCGCTCTGTAAAAAGAGAGTAGAGGGAGGAGTAAATGGTTACCCCTGCCGAAGGACCGTCCTTTGGGATCGCGCCGGACGGGACATGAACGTGAACGTCAGATTTTTCAAACTCGACGGCGTCTATCCCCGCATTGACCGCTTTGCTCTTGAGGTAGCTGAGGGCAATGTGGGCCGATTCCTTCATTACATCTCCGAGGGAACCGGTTAAAACCAGTCTTCCCTTCCCGGGCATTTTCGTGGCCTCCACGAACATAATTTCTCCACCCACCGTGGTCCAGGCCAGACCGGCTGCGACCCCCGTCTTCGCTGTCCTCTCTCTCACATCATCGAGAAATTTCTCCGCTCCCAGGTATCCGGATACATCATCAGCATCTATGGTAATGGGTTCCCTTTTCCCCTCGGCAAAGTCAACTGCTATCTTCCGCATGATGGTAGCGAGCTCCCTCTCCAGATTCCTGAGCCCGGCTTCCCGTGTATACCCGGTTATGACATTCCTCATCGCCCGTCTGGTTAATCGGACATCCCTCTTTGTGAGGCCGTTTTGATCTATGACTTTTGGTAGAAGGTGCCTCTTTGCGATCTCGATTTTCTCCTCTACCGTGTACCCGCTGATTTCTATCACTTCCATCCTGTCGCGCAGGGCAGGAGGGATTGGCAGAAGGATGTTGGCCGTCGTTATAAAGAGCACCCCGGAAAGATCGAAGGGAACGCCGAGGTAGTGATCCACGAATGAGTAGTTCTGTTCCGGATCGAGAGCCTCCAGAAGAGCCGAGGCCGGATCTCCCCGAAAGTCGATGCCGATCTTGTCTATCTCATCCATCATGAACAGCGGATTCCTGCTGCCGCACCGCTTTATCTCCTGGATTATCTTCCCCGGCATGGCACCGATGTAGGTCCTTCTGTGCCCCCGTATCTCCGCCTCGTCTCTCATGCCGCCGAGTGACATGCGGATGAAATTTCTCTTCAGGCTTTTTGCTATTGCCCTCCCGAGGGAAGTTTTTCCCACTCCCGGCGGCCCCACGAAGCAGAGAATCGGACTCTTTGCCTCCTCCTTGAGTTTCTTCACCGAAAGGTATTCGAGTATCCTCCTCTTCACTTTCTCGAGGCCATAGTGATCTTCATCGAGGATTTTTCGGGCCCTTCCTATGTCGAGAGAATCCTCCGTCAGAACCTGCCAGGGAAGCTCGACCATCCACTGCAGGTACGTGCGGATCACCCCGTACTCGGCAGATGATGGATGCATCACGCCGAGGCGTTTCAACTCCCCCTCGGACTCCTTCCGGGCTGCTTCGGGCATTCCCGACTCCTCAATCTTTTCCTTCAACCGTTCTATCTCCTGCTGCTGCTCATCGACGATTCCCAGCTCCTGCTGGATGGCCTTTAACTGCTCCCTGAGATAAAACTCCCGCTGGGATCGGTCCATCTCCCCCTTCACCTTCTCTTCGATACCCTTACCTATCTCCATTACCTCGATCTGGTTCGAGAGGATCGAAATGGCACGGTCGAGCCTTTTTTGGACGGAGAACTCCTGCAGCACTTCCTGCTTCTCGGCGGTGCCGACCTTCAAACCGGAAACGGCAAAATCGGCCAGCTGCCCCGGCTTGTCTATGTTCACGATCATGACTTTGAGTTCCGGGGGGAGATAGGCAGCCAGATCCACAAACTTGGAAAAGAGGCTTGTCAGCAGCTCCACCCTCGCCTGGGCTTCCTTTCCGCTTATGGGTTCGTCGGGATGGAGGTTCGCTAATACCTGGAAGTAGGGATCGATGGAGGTAACCTTCTCAACCGTGTACCGGGCGACACCCTGGATCAGGATATTGATCGCCCCGTCGGGCATCATGATTTTTTTCAATATGTTCGCCGTGGTTCCAACGGGGTGAAGGTGATCGAATCTCTTCACCTCTTCCACTTCCACCTTCAATGCCTGCACACCGATCTTCTTCTTCTCAACGAGGGCATCATCGATGAGACGAATGGACTTTTCCTCTTCCACCCTCAAGGGCAAAATCATTTCCGGAAAGAGCACCATATCCCGAACGGGCAAGACCGAAATTTCCACAGCCTGTTTGACTTCCCGCTTTACCGGTTTCGGCAGCGCTCTCGTTTCGTCAGGTTTAATGATAGTCGGCATTTTGGCCCCCGCTAATCTATCGTTACCTTCGCTGCAGGCTCATCCCTCAAAGGCATATAGATGAGGAGGAGCCCCTCCTTGAGCTCCGCTTTTATGTTGTCCTCGTCGATCTTGCGCGGAAGGCGAATCGACCGCCTGAAGCTCCCGTAAAGGCTTTCCCTGTGATGGCATTTGACGAACTGGTATACGGGTTCATAACGTTTTCCCTCGATGATGAGGTAGTCGTTATCGAGACTGATCCCGAGGTTCTCCTTTTTCACTCCCGGAAGCTCTGCGACGATTATGATGCCCCTCTCTATCTCATACACATCTATCCCCGGGTACCACGAGCTCTCCTCTCTTTCCGGCCCCCTTTCGCCGCGCATGAAATTATCAGCCATGGCCCGTGCAAACTCCTCAAACGGATCGAAATATCTTTTTCTTCTCATCTTTTTCCCCCAAACCGATTGTTTCTCCCCAGTCCCGCTTCGGCGTTCGGAGCGGAAAAGCCCCATTTTCGCAATTCACCCATTCGGCATCGGCATATTTCCGGTTCCTTCACGCTGTTTAACGGTGGGCCCTTTCGCCAAGCACCTTCACGGGGAAGTCCCGTGACTTTCAATGGCGGAGCGACGGTTTGCAATCGACCTTTTTCCCGTAGCTTCCCAAAAATCTCCCGGTAAATCCGTGAAATATTTGGCGACAACGCTTTCGATGCTGCAGCTTCTGAATCCTCAACCAGCGCTGTGGGAATTTTTTGGGTTGCAAAATAATAGAGCAAAGGATAGAGATACCATGATGACACAAACTCTAGGCTCATCCTTCCCGAAAAACCCTCTTTGGGAAAGATTGCTCCTTTCACCTTGTTTCGCTCCCTTCGAGCACGAAACTATGTTGCATGGTTAGTAGATTCTACCGTTGTTGTCACACTTCCTGATCCCGAAGTAGTAACAGCACCATTCACTGTCGAAGTCATTGTTGAATATCCTGAGGTCTCCGTCATCAAAGACGACCTTCACATAACATCCCCCCCCGTCGAGAACCGACTCCGTCGACTCGATAACCTGACCTATTCCCCATTGCGGTTGCTTCACGTGGACGATAAGGTCCCCGGTCTTCAGGAAGAGTTTCTTATATACCTTCATGATCCAATCAGCCTTCCCCGAGATCCTTTTCGAGAACTATGAACTCAGACCGGCCGAAGCCAAGAGCCCTGAAAAAGCTTACCAGGCCTCCGTCGTTCCAGTTTATCATTGTTTTGACCTCATCGACACCGTTCATCTCGAAGAAATCGCCGAGGCCTTCAATGAGCGCCCTCGCTATGCCCCTCTTCCGGGTACCGGGGTCCACTCCCACGATCTCTATCCAACCACACTTGGGAATGCCGAACTCCCACCCTCTGATATCTGCGATGACAAAACCCACAACCATTTTATCGATCTCGGCGACGAGACACCCCAGGGGGTTGGATGTCATGTGGTCGAGGATCCTCGACTCCCACTGTGCTTCATGAGGTTCCCCGGTAATTTTCTCGTCTATCAAGAGAACTGCCTCAACGTCGTGCACTGTCATCTTTCGTACTTTTATTTCCCCTTTCACGTCATACCTCTTTCATGTGGAGTTTTAGGACACTGAGAACCGATTTTACGTTGAAATTCCTCTTCAGAATATTTCTGAAAGAATCACCCCCAGACACGGAATTAAAGAGGGCCTCATAGAGTTCTCTGTTCAACTTTGATGCCTCAATGACGGAGCTCAAGGCGCCGATTTTTTCCGCAACTCTAATCAGGGCTTTCGCACCCGTTCCAAAAATATAATCCCGCATGAGCTCCTTGCACTTCGCTTCATATGAATTTAGTTGTGCCCCCGTAACGTAATGATCTACCACTGCATCCGCCGCGTAAATGCCTGTCAGGATTGCAGTCGTGATTCCCTTTCCCTTAAATGGCCGCAAAAATCCCGTTGCGTCCCCCGTCACCAGATACATGGGGCCGGTTACCCCCCGAGCAGGAGAGGAGGGAAACTTCCCCTTGTAGACGCTGAACAGACCGGCCTCGACATCGGGAAGGTGCTCCCTCACCTCTTTCAGGGTCAGGAAATTGAAAAAATCATCGACGGTGATCCCGACGCCCGCTATGTTCACCACAAGGTGATCTCCCTTGGGCGTGATAGCGCCAAATTCAACCTTCGGAGACACAGGAGGGTAGAGAAACGCGTATATGATGTCCCCGAGCTTTTTCTCGATAAACTTTCTGTCCGCATGGAACTTTGTCACGTAGGTGGTCATATACTTTTCCGGCCTGCGGTACATTCCCGTCGATCGTTCCAGTATATCGAGCATCCCATCATCGAGACCAAAGGCCCCGATCACATAATCGGAGACAAACGTGCCCTCTTCCGAGTAGATGAAGGCGTGCCCGTCAGTGCCGCTCCCGTAAAACTCTATCCCGGTGACCCTGCTCCGTACGACCTTAACACCTTCCTCACTGGCTTTTTCCAGCATGAACCGGTCGAAATTCGCCCTCCGAACAGCAAAATGAGGGCCTTCCCTTCGTTCCCCAACGAGGAGAATCT
>CAYFXN010000086.1:0-5089 GCA_964347065.1 uncultured bacterium
CTTCCACCACCTTTTCCCCCTCGTCGGCGGTACCCTCCTCATAGGACACCACCTTCACGGGAAAACCGATCTTGAGCATATCCCGGTACTGTGGCGTGGTCTCGGGCGTGTCGGCAAGAGATACGCCCATCGCGCCGCCCATGCACCCGCCCATCCGGTAACTCATGTCCGACAGTTTGCTCATTTGTTTGAATTCCTTCATCACGGAGGCGTCATCGGTGATCCAGACCTCTTCGTAGAGTTTCCCGTCAACCTTAACGGTATATTTCGTTGTGCTGAGCCCGGCCACCTTTTCCCCGCTTCCGGACTTGGATACGGAAACCTTGGGCGGTTCCTTCTCCTTTCCCTGGCCTGCCATATTCATCATCTGCTTCATCATCGCCTTTTCCTCTTCAGACATACCCTCCATGGCAGTATCCATGGCCGACGCAACCTCCGAGCAGAACTCATCGACGGTACCCTTGGCGTAAGCCTTCTCCTCGTCGTCCACCACCGTTAACGTTTCATCGTTCACATCGAAGATGTAGGTCTGTGTATCCTCCTCGGATACTTCTTTGAATTTCCCACCGGAAATGTAAACCCTGCTCCCATCACCGTCGACCAGGATCACCCCGGCTGGAGAAGTCGCCGCCAACCCCGCGATAATCAGGAACAATACCGGCAGCATCCAACCTGTTTTTCTCTTCATCAAATGTCCCTCCTGTAAGGAAATGTGCTTCACATCGATTACCAAAATATTTTAACTTTTTACATCTCTCCATCACAGGAATATTATCGAGTGATGGGAAAACACCCTGATTTTCGGGCTCCCGTGCCGAATTCTGTTTCCCGGGCCGCCTCCCTTACCTTTTCTTCAGGTGGGAAGGCCACATCCCCGAACCTGTTCCGATTGTCCGTAATTTTCCCCGGGTTATTCCTCAGGGAAGAAGAACCGTCGATCCGGTAGTTTTCCTCGACTCCAGGTCGCGATGGGCCGTCGCCGTATCACTGAGCGGATAGGTCTGGTTGACCTCGATCTTAACGACTCCCTTTTCCACCACATCGAACAGGTCCGCTGCTGTCTCCAGCAGGTCTTCTCTTTTGGCCGTATAAACCAAAAGAGACGGGCGGGTGATAAACAGCGAGCCCTTGACTGCCAGGAGCCCGATGTCAAGCGGCGGCACCGACCCAGATGACTGACCGAAGCTTACCATCATTCCCATCGGGCGGAGACAATCAAGGGATCCCTGGAAGGTATCGAGCCCAACGGAATCGTACACCACGGAAACTCCATCGTTCCCGGTGATCTCCCTCACCCGGCCCACAAAATTTTCCTTCCGGTAGAGGATCGGATAGTGGCATCCGTTCTTCCGGGCGAGCTCCGCTTTTTCCTGGCTTCCGACGGTCCCTATTACCGTGGCGCCTATGTGATTTGCCCACTGGCATACGATCAGACCTACGCCACCGGCTGCTGCATGCACCAGGATGGTCTCACCGGAACGAAGCGGGTAGCAACGCCTGAGAAGGTACCGGGCCGTCATTCCCTTCAGCATCATAGCCGCCGCCCTCACGTCGTCGATCCCCTCCGGAAGCTTTACCAGGCGATGCTCCGGCATCAGCCTTGCCTCGGCATACGCGCCCATCGGAACACCGGCGTAGGCAACCCGGTCACCGGGAGCCAGCTCGAATACAGCCTCTCCCACATCCTCGACAACACCGGCACCCTCCATGCCCAGCACCTTGGGCAGGTCCCCTACGGGATAGAGGCCCGTCCGGTGATAGACATCGATGAAATTCAATCCGATGGCAGTATGACGAATCCGTACCTCTTCTGCCCCGGGACTCCCCACGTCAACGTCCTCCCATTTGAGGAGTTCCGGTCCTCCGGTTTCGTGTATTCGGATCGCTTTCGTCATGGTTCCCTCTCCTTGAATTTTTGAGAAACTGGCCCGAACGTTATAAGGGCCTTATGTTCTTTTGAATACGCCCTGGCCGTATAGATTCATTTTATCCATGAAAAAATGCACGGACAACGGCGGTAAACGAGAAAGCATTATAGGCGAGGGAGGCGGATCGTGGATTTAATCAACCGGCAAAAATAAAAAACCCCGGAATATTCCGGGGTTTTTCGTCCATTTTTGTGACTGTCTTCAGTCAACCTTGGTTACATTTGAAGCCTGCGGGCCCTTCGGTCCGTCGGAAATCTCAAACGATACCTTGTCTCCCTCGTGCAGAGTTTTGAAACCCTCCATTTGAAGCGCAGAGAAATGGACAAAAACATCCGGCCCGTCTTCCTGTTCAATGAACCCGTATCCTTTCGAGTCACTGAACCACTTTACACGACCTTCTACCATCTTACTATACCTCCTGTTATTTGAGCTCCCCCCGCACCGGTTATTGGAATTTGTGCGGGCGGTGATCCATACCTCGAAATACCAGCTGTCTCAATCAGATCGAACGGGCCGAAATGCTGGTCCTTCCCAAAGTGACCTCCAACGATATTGCTCTTTGTGGCCTGTTCCAAATACGGTCTCCCGATGTATCGATATTTTTGTGCTAAGAAATAGGGAAATAACCTGCGTGGCGGGCAAGGCTATCGTTCCGGTATCCTCAGCCTTACCATGAAATATTATATTGCTCCTTTAGACCTGTCAACTTGAAAAAAAGATGGAGTCTCTTCTTTCTTCGAAGCTTTTCTCTTGCGCAAGGAATGACCCGGCAATTGTCGCTGTTATTCTTCGCGAATGAGCATCCGCATCTTCTCCTTGAGCTCTTCAGGGATTTCCTCCATGTTGTGTTCCAATCGTCCGTGCTCTGCAGCCTTGCGGAAAAGCTCTTCCTCCGTCTCTCCGCGGACGACGAAGTCGCAATCTACCCCGGCATCCCTGCACCTGATTACTTTAGCCATCACATCATCCTCATTCTTGAAAATTGCTCGCGTTACCTGCCATTGAAAATTCGATGTTTTTTCCACCTATCGAGTTTCCTGAAATTCGCTTCGAAGGAAAGATGTGGAGAATCCTACATTGCCGCCGGGCACAGCCACCTATCTCTTTCTTTTTCTCTGGCCGGCCATCCCTTCTTGCTGTGCCGGGGGAAGGCGTGAAACGTAATGCGGGGCCGGTAATCCTGAACCGGCCCCGCAATTGATGGTTTGTGTCTGTCACAGTACAAGGGTGCGATCAATCTACCGAGAGGTTATTCGTAGATACCTGCACCCACCAGGAGGTTTTGATCCGGAACCCTTAAGATGTAGGTGATCTTTTTCTGTGGTGTATCTGCTCCCGGCTTCGGCCACATGTATTCAACCCATCCTTCGCCATTGTTCTTCGCCACGTTCACAAAGTCCTGAAACAAGAGCTTTCCTGCACTATCAGGCGTTTCGAGCAGGTTCTTGCCGATCAGCGAAGGCTTGATGGGGTGTGCAAGCATGTTGCCGTCGAGGTCCATGAGAAACACGTAGGTGTCCTTCCACACGAACTTTCCGTCTTTTTTGTTGATTTCGGCTGTCGCCGCCTCGACCCCTTGATCGGTGATCATCTGAGCAGCTTCCTTGCTTTTTGCAATACACTCCTCTTTCGTCCCGCTCTCTGCAAAAGCGCTGACCGTCAGAAAGAGGCCAACCATCAGTACCAATAAAATAATGCTGAGTCTTTTCATGTTCATACCCCCATTGTTTTCTTTTTCTACATGAAACACGTACAGTTAAACGGACTTCCCATGGGATTTTCCCCCCTCCTCACCTCCTTTCACGAGAAATAATAGCTTTACTCCCCCCCAATCCAAAAAGAAGCGGATAGTTATATATCGACCTTTTATATTGCCTATGTCGTTTTAGATTGCCGGGACGCGCCGGCGATGCATAAACAGTGTAATTTCTCTCGACCCGTTCTGTCAATCCGAAATATACGGGGAAAAGCCCATCATGAAAAACGGCGGTAAAATGGAAAAAATACGTGATCCTTTCAACTATTCTGTTTTCCATCGGAAAAATCTTTGAACACCGGCCCTTGAGCCTTCGGTTTCCCCCACTTGATATACCCTGAGTTGTTCTTCCCCTCAAGTTCTTGGGTGAAAAGGGCGATAGGCCTCTTAATGATAAACATAACGATGATAGGCACCCAACATACATATTCACGAATGGAGGAATACCGATGAAATCAGAAACGGCAAACCCGGCAGCAGGGACCTTCGAAGAGAACAACTTCGATCTCCCCCTGGATCGCGATTTCATCTTCTCAAGCCACAAAAACGTGAGCAGCAAGAGGATGGAAAAACGGCAGAAGAAACTGCTGAGAAAGATACCGGCCATCAAGCGCTTCCTTCAGGAAGGGGAAAAGATAGCACTGGTTTCAACAGGATGCTCACCGGCATCACTCCTGGAACAGGTCATTGCAGGATCGATTTTTATCTACCTGAAACGGTCCCTCATCGTCTTCACCGACAGGCGAATCTTCCATATTCCCACGAAGAAGGATTTCTCTTACCGGCACTCCATAGCCCAGATCCTCTACGCCGATTGCAGGTCTATCGAGGTGAAGGGGAGCAAGCTCGTCGTCGAATACAAGAGCGGGAAGAAGGAAAAATTTCTCTACATACCGTCTTACGCAAGGAAAAAGATCAAAACCATGCTTCCCAAGATTTCTTTCAACGGACCCTCCACTGTGAAACAGGAGAGGGTCCACCTCTGTCCGCGTTGCTCCAAGGAGCTCCAGCAGGACAGATACAGCTGCCCGGCATGCCATCTCGAGTTCCGGGACATGGAGCAGGCGAGAAAGTTATCCATCATCTTCCCGGGAGGTGGATACTTCTACACCGGCCACCCCTTTCTCGGAATCGGCGACGCCGTTGTGGAGACAATATTTATCATCCTCGTCTTCACGGCGCTCGTGGGAACGATCAAGGGAATCAGGGGCAGCAGCGTCGATCTGGCCATTTTCGCATCCCTGCTTGCAGTCGAAAAGGTGATCACCATCTATCATTCAAATCACTTCATCAGGGAATACATCCCGAAAGAAAAGGAGATAAGGGAGACACCCTGAGCGATGGCGGGGCATGAAATCGCAATACAGTAGACAGCTGGGTAGTTCAAAGTCCAAAATTTTCCGTT
>CAYFXN010000086.1:5189-8606 GCA_964347065.1 uncultured bacterium
ACTCTTTGTATATCCTGAACAAGAGTTCATGATGCACAAAAGGGCCAAAATATCTATAATTGTTCAATGCCATATACAAAGAAAACGGTGGCAGGGGAATGAGCGATAAGGAAAGGGGTGCTAACGGGGGCCCATCAGCACCAGCTCAAGAACAGGCCCCGCCGAAAAAGTTTGAAACGGAAGTACGGCTCAGCCGTGAGATGGGACTGGCCGACACCACACTCATCGGCGTCGGGGCAATGATCGGAGCCGGCATATTCGTCCTCACGGGTATCGCCGCCGGTGTGGCCGGACCGGCCCTGATCGTCGTGTTCGTCTTGAACGGCATCGTGGCCCTCATCACCGCCATGTCCTACGCCGAGCTGGGATCGTGCTACCACGACGCAGGAGGCGGGTACCTTTGGGTGAAGGAAGGCCTCCCGAAATGGAACGGGTTTCTCTCGGGTTGGATGAGCTGGTTTGCCCATGCAGTTGCCTGCAGCCTGTATGCCATAGGTTTTGGAGCTTATTTCGAAGAGACACTTCACGAGCTCGGCGTCACCCTTCCCCACATACTGTTTCTCCCCCCGCAAAAAGTTCTGGCAGCTGCCGTGGCAATCCTTTTCGCTTACGTGAATTTCAGGGGCGCTTCGGAAACGGGAAAGGTGGGGAACCTGGTCACCATCGCGAAGATCATCGTCCTCATGGTCTTCATCGGCTTCGGATTGAACATGGTATTTAGCGCCCTCGATTGGAAGGCTTCCTACAGGCCGTTTGCTCCCCACGGGTATACCGGGATAGTCAGCGCCATGGGACTCACCTTCATCGCATTTCAGGGCTTCGAGGTTATCTCGCAGTGTTCGGAAGAAGTAAAAAATCCCCGGAGAAACATACCTCTTGCTGTCTTTTTATCCCTGCTCATCGTCATCCCCATATACCTCCTCGTGGCCTTCACCGCCCTCGGCTCCGTCCGGGCACCCAACATGTCCCCCTGGGACTACCTGGCACTTCACAAAGAGACGGCTCTCGTGGAGGTGGCGAGAAATTTCTTTGCCGCAGGTGGTGTGATGATCCTGGCGGGAGGGCTCGTCTCCACCATGTCTGCCCTCAATGCCACGGTTTACTCGTCCTCGCGGGTGGCCTTCGCCATGGGGAGGGACCGCAACTTTCCAGCTTTTTTCAGCAAGGTTCACACAAAAAAATTCACGCCCCACAGGTCGATTTTCGTTACGTCGATCATCGTTATCCTCATGGCTGTCTCTCTTCCCATCGAGGATGTGGCGAGCGCGGCGGATATCATGTTTCTTCTCCTCTTCCTCCAGGTCAATGCTGCCATGATCCGCCTCAGGAAAAAACGGCCCGATCTGGACCGGGGGTTCAAGACCCCCCTCTTTCCCTGGCTTTCCATACTCGGCATCATCCTGCTCTTCTCCCTCGCCGCATTCATGTTCACTTACAGCCCCAAGGCGTGGATCGTGACGGGCGCCTGGATCATACTGGGTGTTTTCGTTTACACGGTGTACGCCTCGAAGAGGGAGGTGGCGCACGTAAAAAAGGTTTCTGCCCTGGAGCGCCTCGAACGAAAAGAATACAGAATTCTCGTGTGCCTCTCAAACCCGAAAACGATCGAGAGTCTCGTGGAGATCGGTGTGGCCATAGCGAAGAAGAACAGGGCGAAGATCATCTTCCTCCACGTGATCGAGGTGAGCGAAAGGGATCCGTTGATGGCCGGGCTCGCCGACATCAACAAGGCGAAGCCGTTGCTTCACAAAGCGGAATCCTGCCTCGAGGGACTCGGCATATCCTATCACTCCATCCTGGACGTTGCCCACAGGATCTCTCAAGGAATCGTGGAGACCGCCGCCGAAGAGGACTGTAATTTCATTATCATGGGGCGGCAGAAGCAGCCGAAGGCCTTCGAGCGCTTTTTCTCATCGATTATCGAAACCGTGCTGCAGAAATCGCCCTGCGAGGTGGCTCTCCTGCACGGGGAACTCACACCGGAAAAAATCAGGAACATACTGATTCCCTTCGGGAAGGACGTTCATACCAGCCTGGCTGCGGAGGCGGCCCCCGCCTTCATGGAGCACTTCGGCGCAAAACTCAACATTGCGGTGGTTCTGGAGCCAGACATCACCCAGGCCCAGAAAGAGGAAAAGCTCGAACACCTGAACAAACTCATGGTGAAGCATTCCCTCGCGGCAGCAACGAAGGTGATTACCGACATGGATGTTTTGCGGGGTATCATCCTCGAGTCGAGAAAGATGGACCTGATCATCATGGGGGGAAGGTCCGGCGGATTTTTCGAGCTGCTCCTGGGCCAATCCCTGTCGCAGGAGATAACCGAGAGGGCGATGTGCCCCGTACTGTGGCTGAAGGAGTACGAGGAGAGGGAACCCTTCTGGTCTTCCCTCATAAAACGGCAAAATGAAGAGGGTGGGGAAAATGGATAATATTTTTAGAAATATTTTCAGCAACCTGGCAGAGCGATTTGTCAACTACCTTCCGGACCTTTTCGCAGGGTTTCTCCTGATCGCCTTCGGGCTTTTGGTCGGGTGGTTCGTGAAGCGCCTCGTCATCCAGGTTTCCATGATCATACGGGTAGACCGGGTATTTCTGCGGTTTCGCTGGGGCGAGAGCCTGTCCAAAGCTGATGTGCGCCATGCCATGTTCAATCTCCTGGGAAATATCGCATTCCTTTTAGTTTTTCTCATGTTTCTCGACTTCGCCCTCAGCGCGCTCAAGCTGACCATGCTCTCAAATATCCTCCAGCAGGCGGTGTTCTTTTTTCCCAAGCTCATCATCTCCATCATCATCCTCGGTATCGGCTGGTTCGTCTCGTCATGGCTTTCCGTAGCGCTGCAGAAGTCCCTTCTGAAGGAAAAGATGCCCCGTGCGACGATGATCGCGCGGTTCATAAAGGGGGCGCTCCTGCTTTTCTTCTGCGCCATCGCCCTCGTGGAGCTGGACGTGGCACGTGAGATCATCGTGATCGGCTTCGCCGTGTCTTTCGCCACCATCGGGGCGCTGACAATTGTTATAACTGCCCTGGGCGGAAAAAATCTCGTGGGAAAAATACTTGACCCCGAGGAGGAAGAAAAGCAGAAAGAAGAGGACCGAGAGTGAAGAAGATGCCCGGAAACATTCACTTTCATCGCTCAGATTGGAATAGCATCTTCACATCTTGACTAATTAAGTCGGTTCAAGGCTCGAAATTTCCCGTTTCCAGTTCGCAGTTAGCAGTTAGGAATTAGTAGTTAGAAATGAGGATTTGCAGTTCTGTTTTCTGATTTCCTCTGGACTATGGACTATGAACTCTGGACGATGGTCTATGGACTCTGAACTATGGACGCGCTTTATTGGTTTGATCGATTTCCCGGATCAGCTTCCCTTCAGCGCCTCTTCAAAAACAGATGCGAGCGATTCCGGAGGATGGGC
>CAYFXN010000087.1:0-8482 GCA_964347065.1 uncultured bacterium
TGACGGAAAAGGGAGACTGCGAAAGGGTCGAATTCAAGGTGGTCGTCGAGGACGGCAAGGCCAAGATAAAGGCGGTCAAAAAATAACGATAAATAAAAGCTCAGTCCATCCAAAGAAAACCAATCCAGAGAAAACCAGTCCAGAGTTTATCGTTCATAGTTTAGAGAAAGACCAATTTAATTTTCACCATTCAAAGTTTCAAATTGCTGCTTTTCTCGACTTCTCAGTCTCTCAACTTCTCATCTTATGGTTTCGCGGAGCCTCGCAACTTCGGATGTTCGGCTGCTCGTACAAATTGTTTTTAAATAATGAATGAGAAATTAGCAGTTAGAAATTAGGAGTTTTCCGGTTTTCTCTGAACTCTAGACGCTGAACTATGGACTGATTGTTATTCTGAGGCCTGAATCCTCACCATTGCCCTTCTCAGTTTCGCCTCGAACTTCACGTATGCCTCGTCGTCGAGGGGAAGGTTTTCGATGCTCTTCTCGGCCCGTTCCAGCGCCCGTTTCGCCCGATCAACGTCGATCTCCTCTGCAAACTCGGCGGTCCTGGCGAGGATGAGAACCTTATTCTCAAGCACCTCGGCAAATCCGCCGGAGACGGCCACCTGCTTCTCCCTCTCTCCCTGCCGGTACTTCAGGATGCCGATGTCGAGCAGCGTTATGAAAGGGGTGTGTTCGGGGAGCACACCGAACTCACCGAGATGGCCGGGCGCTATCACTTCGTCCACGTCCTCAGAGAAAAGGAGCCTCTCGGGAGTCACTATCTCGAGCCTGACTCTCTCTTCCATTGCCTCACTCTTCTTCGAGAAGCGTCTTGCTTTTCTCCACCGCCTCTTCTATGGTGCCCACCATGTAGAATGCCTGCTCGGGGAGGTCATCGTGTTTGCCCGCCACGATCTCATCGAATCCCTTGATGGTGTCCTCGAGCTTTACGTACTTCCCGGGCTGGCCGGTAAACGCCTCAGCAACGAAGAAGGGCTGTGAGAGGAACCGCTGAATCTTCCGCGCCCTCGAGACGATCAGCCGGTCATCCTCCGAGAGCTCGTCCATCCCGAGAATCGCGATGATATCCTGGAGATCCTTGTACCGCTGGAGAATCTGCTGCACCTCCCGGGCCACCCCGTAGTGTTCCTCCCCGATGACGTTGGGGTCCATCACTCTCGACGTTGAGTCAAGGGGATCGACGGCGGGATAAATGCCGAGCTCGGCTATCTGCCGAGAGAGAACGGTCGTGGCATCCAGGTGGGAGAATGTCGTCGCCGGCGCGGGATCCGTCAAGTCGTCGGCGGGAACGTATATCGCCTGGACGGAGGTGATGGAGCCCTTGTTGGTGGATGTGATCCGCTCCTCAAGCTCGCCAAGGTCCGTCGAGAGCGTGGGCTGGTAGCCGACTGCCGACGGTATCCTGCCAAGGAGGGCCGAAACCTCCGATCCCGCCTGGGTGAACCGGAATATGTTATCGATGAAGAGCAGAACGTCCTGTCCCTCCTCGTCCCTGAAATATTCAGCCGCCGTAAGAGCCGTAAGGCCCACTCTCGCCCGTGCCCCGGGAGGTTCGTTCATCTGGCCGTAGATGAGCACGGCTTTACTCAAGACCTTCGACTCTTTCATCTCGATCCAGAGGTCGTTTCCCTCCCGCGTGCGCTCACCAACGCCCCCGAAAACGGAGAAACCGCCGTGCTCGATGGCGATGTTATGAATCAACTCCATGATGATGACCGTTTTGCCGACTCCCGCACCTCCGAAGAGTCCGACCTTTCCTCCCTTCTGATAGGGTTCGAGGAGATCGACCACTTTTATTCCCGTCTCGAGGATCTCGATCTTCGTCGACTGCTCCTCGAAGGAGGGCGCATCCCGGTGGATGGGATAGCGCTTCTTGGAGACGATCTCACCGAGCTCGTCCACCGGATCTCCAATCACGTTCATGATCCTCCCCAGGGTTTCGGGACCCACGGGAACGGTAATCGGACCTCCCGTGTCCAGCGCCTCCATCCCTCTCACGAGGCCATCCGTCGAGTCCATGGCGATACACCGGCACACGTTGTTGCCCAGGTGCTGGGCAACCTCCACGACGAGATTCCACTCCTTGTCGCTGATGCTGGGGTTCGTAATGTGTACGCCGTTGAACAGTGCGGGAAGTTTTCCCGGCTCAAAACCGACGTCGACGACGGGTCCGATAACCTGAACGATTCTCCCTTTGTTCATATTCCCCTTCCTCCTGCTGCAATTTTTCCTCCCCGCGGGGAGGCTCTTTATCTGGAAGCGCTAACCGTGCTCGATCGCTTCTTTTCCGCCAATAATCTCCATCAGCTCCTTCGTTATGGACGCCTGCCTGGCCCTGTTCATCTGCAGGGTCAACTTCTCGATCATCTCGCTGGCGTTGTTGGTGGCTGCGTCCATCGCCGTCATCCTGGCCCCATGCTCCCCCGCCACCGACTCGAGAAGGTAGCGGTAGATCTGCGTCGCCACATACCGCGGCAAGAGGGTTTCGAGAATCTCATCCTTTCCCGGCTCAAAAATGAACTCGACGGGAAAATCTCCCTCCTCCCTCTCCACTTCTATGGGGAGCAGCTTCTCCACTGTGACCCTCTGGGATATGACCGACCTGAACTCGTTGAAGTAGACGATGAGCTCGTCCGTCTCATTGCTCAAAAAATCGTTCGTGAGCTCCCGCGACAGCTCTTCCGCAACGCCGTAGCTCACGTTCGCCAAAACGTTCATATAGCTCTTCTTGATGTTCTTCTTCCTCCGGCGAAAGAACTCCGTCGCCTTGCGCCCCACCGTGTAGAGGGGGATTTCCTCCAGGCCGCCCTCCGATTCCGCGAGATGGTTGGCGAGTTCCTTGATGAGGTTGCTGTTGAAGCTCCCGCAAAGCCCCCTGTCGGAGGTAATGATGAGTACCCCCCGTTTTTTCACCTCGCGGGTTGTAAGAAGGGGGTGGTCGGAAACATCGACCCGGTATGCAAGATCAAAAACGGTCTCCTTCATCTTGAAGGCGTAGGGCCTGGCCGCTGTAATCGCCTCCTGGGCCCTGCGCAGCCTCGCCGCAGAGACCATCTTCATCGCTTTTGTAATCTGCTGGGTGTTTTTCACCGAGACGATTCGTTTTCTTATAGCACGAAGTGTTGACATCTCTTCAGTCGTTCTCCCGGTTAGACCTGAAATATCCCCTTGAACTCTTCAAGGGCGCTTTCCATGCGTGCCCTGAGATCATCGCCGATCTCTTTCTTTTCCCTGAGCTGGTCGAAAATATCCGGGTGCTTCGTTTCCATGAAGGCGTAAAGCTCCTCCTCGAACCGCGGCAGAACGGGGAGATCGTAATCATCCACGTAACCGTTGGTCCCCGCAAAGATAATGGTTATTTGCCGCTCTACGGGAAAGGGCTCGTACTGGGACTGCTTCAGCAGCTCCGTGAGCCGCGAGCCCCGCGCCAGCTGCATCTGCGTCGCGCGGTCCAGGTCGGCACCGAACTGGGCGAAGGCGGCCATCTCACGGTACTGTGCCAGGTCGAGCCGCATCCTCCCCGCCACCTGCTTCATCGCCTTGATCTGCGCGTTCCCCCCGACGCGTGAGACGGAAAGCCCCACGTTCACGGCCGGGCGAATGCCCGCGTAGAAGAGGTCCGTCTCCAGGTATATCTGGCCGTCGGTGATGGAAATGACATTCGTGGGGATGTAGGCCGAAACGTCTCCTGCCTGGGTCTCGATTATCGGAAGGGCGGTGAGCGAACCGCCTCCCTCCTCGTCGCTCATCTTCGCAGCGCGCTCCAGCAGTCTCGAGTGAAGGTAGAAAACGTCTCCCGGGTAGGCCTCGCGGCCGGGAGGGCGCCGCAAAAGGAGAGACAGCTGCCGGTACGAGACGGCATGTTTCGAAAGATCATCGTAAATCAAGAGGGAATGCCTGCCGTTGTCTCTCAGGTGCTCCCCCATCGTGCATCCTGAATAGGGTACGATGAACTGGAGCGGTGCAGGCTCGCTTGCCGTTGCAGCTACAACTACCGTGTAATCCATGGCCCCGAACTGTCTCAGCTTCTCCACAACCTGGGCCACCGTGGAGCGCTTCTGCCCGATCGCAACATATATGCAGATAACATCCTGCCCTTTCTGGTTGATGATGGTGTCGATGGCAATCGCCGTCTTCCCCGTCTGACGGTCGCCGATGATCAACTCCCGCTGTCCCCGGCCAATGGGGATCATCGAGTCGATCGCCTTGATCCCCGTCTGCAGCGGTTCCTTGACGGGCTGCCTCCTGACGATTCCCGGCGCTTTCAGCTCGACCCTCCGGCTTTCCTCCGTTTCGATCGGCCCCTTGCCATCGATGGGCATTCCCAGAGCGTCCACAACGCGCCCGACGAGGGCGTCACCGACGGGCACCTCGACGATCCGTCCCGTGCGCCTGACGAGATCCCCCTCTTTTATCAGAAAGTCCTCGCCGAGAATGGCGGATCCAACGTTGTCCTCCTCGAGGTTCAGAACCATTCCCATGACGTCTCCGGGGAACTGGATCAGCTCTCCGGCCATGGCATTCTCGAGCCCGTAAATCCGGGCTATCCCGTCGCCCACGGAGAGGACGATCCCCGTTTCCGCGATGTCGATCTCCTTTTCGAAGCCCTTGATCTGCTTTTTTATGATTTCCGTTATTTCTTCTGCCCTGATACCCATAACTCTCTACCGCCCCTTTTTTAGATTTTCACCAAGCTTGTGGATCTGGTTTTTCACGCTCCCGTCGTAAACCGTCGAGCCGGCCTTTATGATCAACCCCCCGATAATGGAGGGTTCCACTTTCTCTTCCAGCACGATCTTCTTCCCGATCCTTTCAGAGAGCGTCTTCACGATCTCTTCCCGCTGGTCATCGCCCAGAGACTTGGGGACCGTCACCTCCACGCGCTCGATACCTTCGTGCTTCTCTATCAGCGCCTTGAGCCCGTCGATGATCTGCCCGATGAAGGGCATCCGGTTCTTTTCGAAGACCAGCCGCAGAAAACGCCTGGTCCGATCGAGGTAGTTCTTCTCGCCGAGCACCGCCTCCAGGACACGCCTTTTTTCCTGCACGTTGTAGACCGACGAATCGATCACTTCCTTCGCCTCCGGGTTTTCCTGGAGCGTGTGGTAAAAATCCTCGAGCTCATTGAAAAGGGTCCTGTAGTTTTCCTCCTCGAGGCCTAACTCGAAAATGGCCCGAGCATACCGCCTGGCAACGCCGCTGATGATCACTTCTCGGCTCCTTTGATATCCTCCAAGCTCTCTTTTACGAACCTTTTCTGATCCTCGTCGGTTATGGTTTTCGTGATAATCTCCTCGGCCGATTTGATAGAGAGCTCCGCCGCCTCTTTCCGGAGCTCCTCCCTGGCCTTTTTCACCACCTGCTCCCCGGCGACTGCCGTCTGCTCTTTGATCCTTTCGATCTCTCCCTGCGTGAGGGACTTGATTCTCTCAAACTCCTCCTGCGCCTCCCTCTCCATGTTCATTCCGAGCTCTTCCACCTCTCTATCGAGCCGGGCAAGCCTCTCCTCCACGCGGGCAAGCTTTTCCCTCGCCTCCTCGTTTGCCCGCGAAGCATCTTCCATCGACTTGATCAGAATCTCCCTCCTCTCCTTGAGAAACCGGGAGATGGGCTTCCGGAGGAAATAGACGAGAACCCCGACGAGTATTCCAAAATTAATGGCCTGTTTTACGATGTCTGCCCAGGGCAATCCGGCATGCTCTACCCCCGCTTGCTCCGCGGCGAGGGCGGTTCCGAAAAGGGCCACCAGGAAAACCAGAGCTGGCAGGGTCGACCTCACGCGACACTCCTTCCGAGAATCTTCTCGACGATCGCCTGCGCAATCGCCCGGGACTCTTCGCTCAAAAAAACGAGTGCCTGCTCTTTCTCCGCCTCGATCCTCTCTTTGACTTCCCCGACGCTTTTTTCCGCCTCCAGCTTCGCCTGTTCAATCACTTTCCGCTCGGACCGAACGATCTCATCTATCATCGAGCGTTTCTTCGTCAGGGCTTCCTGGTTCGCCGCCTTGAGACGTCTTTCGTAGTCGGCGGCATTCTCCTCAGCCCTCCTGAGCATATCCTTCGCCTCTTCCATCGGCACGGTCGTTCTGTTTTCCCTCTCCTCAAAGGTCCGAATTATGGGCTTTATGAGAAACTTTCCCGCCAGGAAGGAGAGCCCGATAACGAGTGCCATCTGGAGAAAAACGAAGGTATTTATCTCCAGTATTTCCAGTATTTTCGAAATCATCTCCACGGCGAGGATCTCCTTTTTCCCGGGAATTTTTCAGGAGATAGAACAAAACAAAACGGAAAATCGTTATCACATATGTATCTTAGTTGTCAAGCGTAAATTTTACCGCTACAAAGTGTTTTCGAGGTGATAGAGGGACGATTATAACACTATTTGAACAACAATCAAGCTCTTTCCCCCGTCGCCTTAAACCTCATCATTTTCGTCCTCCTCCCCCTTGCTACTTTTCTCCTCCTCTTGCCCGGCGACTATAAGCGGCTCGATTCTGTCCCCTCCCGTCGAGATATTTCCCCGTATACTCACCCCCTCCTCAACGACCAGCGTCTGCGCCGACATGTCTCCCACGATGGAGCAGGGATTTTTCAGCTCGAGCCGTCCCTCTGCCTCGATATTGCCGTTCACCTTTCCCCGTATGATCGCATCCCGCGTCGCTATCGAGGCCTCGAGAACACCCGTCTCCCCTACGATGAGCGTTCCATTGCACTTCAGCTCTCCCTTCACCGAACCATCAATCCGCACGACCCCCTTGAATGAAAATTTCCCTTCGAAATACGTGCCTTCTCCGATGAAAGCGTCGATGTCGAGATCCGGCGCGGGAGGCTCCGTGTTTCTTTTCTCTTTTTTCCTGATCATGAGTTCACCACCCTGTCACCCTCTCATTTTATTGACGATGCCGTCTAACTGTTCCATGGACGAATAATGTATCTCCAGAACGCCTCTTTTTTCCGTTCCCCTGAGGCGAACCCGCGTTCCGAGTGTCCTCTGCAGCTGCCCGATCAGCTCCCGCATATCGGCTGATAATTCATTTCCCTTTTTTTTCAGGCTTTTATCTTGACTCTCAGTAATTTTTCTCGCTAAGTCTTCGGCCTGTCTCACCGAGAGGTTCTTCGATACGATCCTCCGGTAGGCAGCACGCATGAGCGCCTCCGGCTGAATCGTCAGCAGGGCCTTTGCGTGGCCCATCGTTATGGTCTCCTCCACGATGCTTTTCCGAATCTCCAGGGGCAGCTTGAGGAGCCGCATGTAGTTTGCCACAGTGGGCCGCTCTTTACCCACCCGCTTGGCGATCTCCTCCTGCGAGAGGCCGAAGTCGGTTCCGAGGGCGGTATAGGCCTCCGCCACCTCGATCGGATTCAGGTCCTCCCTCTGCACATTCTCTATGATAGCCATCTCGAGCGCTTCCGCTTCCGTGATGTTTCTCACCACGGCGGGGATCGTTTCGAGCCCCGCGTCTCTCGCCGCTCTCATCCTCCGCTCCCCGGCGACGAGCTCGAACCCCGTGGCGACCTTCCTTATAAGTATCGGCTGAAGGACCCCCTTTTCTTTAATGGAGAGGACGAGCTCATTGAGCGTTTCGGGCTTGAACTGTTTTCTCGGCTGGTTCGGGTTTTGCTTGATCTGGGAAAGGGGTACCATGTCATACTCCCTCCTCCCCTCCGGACTTCGTGGTATCAGGGCTTCCAGCCCCTTACCCAGTACCTTTTTCTTCATACCTTTTCTCCTTGTGTCCATCTTCCCATCAACTCCTGGGCGAACTCTATATATTTCAACGCACCTTTCGATGAATACGCATACATGAGGACGGGTTTTCCGAAACTCGGGCTCTCGCTGATGCGCACGTTCCTGGGTATCACCGTCTTGAAAACCATGTTGCCCAGGTGTCCCCGTATCTCTTCCTCCACCTGGTGGGCCAGGTTGTTCCTCACATCGAACATGGTGAGGAGTATGCCTTCGATGTCGAGGGACGGGTTGAGGGATTCCCGGATCATCTCCACGGTCCTTATGAGCCTGCCAAGTCCCTCCATGGCGAGATATTCGCACTGGAGAGGGACGATGATCGATCCAGACGCCGTGAGGGCGTTGATCGTCAAAAGTCCCAGCGAGGGAGGGCAGTCGATGATGATAGCGTCGTAATCGAGAATAAAGTCGTACATGGCGCGCCGGAATCTGGTCTCCCGCCTCTCCACATTTACGAGCTCGATCTCCGCTCCCGCCAGGTCGGGGCCTGCGGGGACCAGGTGAAGGTTGGGAAAACGGGTTTTCAGAATCAGGCTCTTCAGCGGTTTCTCGCCGATCAGGGAAAAATACACGTTATTTTGTCCATATCCGTCTTCGCCGATACCGAGATGGGAGGTGGAATTTGCTTGGGGATCCATGTCGACGAGAAGCACTTTTTTTTCCATGGCTGCGAGCGATGCGGCGAGATTAACGGCCGTCGTGGTTTTTCCCACGCCTCCCTTCTGGTTCGC
>CAYFXN010000088.1:0-8455 GCA_964347065.1 uncultured bacterium
CTCATGAAACTTTTCGGGGGCATTCGAGGCAGCACAATCATTCACCGGATCGGGGCAGTGATGCTCATCTACTTCATGGTCCACCATTTTTTCTATTGCATCATCTCGAGGCAGGGAAGGGATGATTTTGTGAAGCTCATTCCCCTGCCGAAGGATGCGAAGGACCTGGTTTTGAACGTGAAGCATTTTCTCGGGAAAAATCCGGATCGACCGAAGTTCGACCGGTTCAGCTACATAGAGAAGTTCGACTACTGGGCCGTCTACTGGGGCTGCGTAATCATGATCGGCTCAGGGCTGGTGCTCTGGTTCGAGGAAATTGCGATGAAATACATCCCGAAATACTGGGTGGACATAGCGCACGAGGCGCACTCTGACGAGGCATTGCTCGCAACGCTGGCGATCGTGATATGGCACTTTTACAACGTCCATTTCAACCCCGACAGGTTTCCCGGAACGCTCATGTGGTGGCACGGAAAGATTTCCAAGCACGAGATGATCGAGGATCATCCCCTCGAGTACGAACGGATGATGCAAAAGGCGAAGGAGGAAGAAAACAGTGGGGAGGTTGACCCGAAATGAAGGAGATGATCAAGGGATTCTTCGACTTTCTCTACACATATAAAAGAACGCTGACCAAGGTTTTCATCGTTTTCGCCGTTATTTTTATTGCCTTTAACGGGCTTTTCTTCGTGTCGGCTTACTATCCCAAGTCCTGTATCGTCTGCCACTACATGGACCCATTTTACGATCAGTGGAAGACGTCCCGGCATTCGGGCGTCAACTGTCTCGAGTGCCATGATTTCAAGCCCCTTTTTATCACGGTGACGACGATCAAATACCTGACAAATACGTACGATCGGAAGCCCCATGCGAAAGTGGATAATTCGGCCTGCATGGCTCAGGGCTGCCACCTGAGCCGGATCGAAAAGCCGGAGGAGTATCTCGAGGGCGAGATCATCTTCAACCACAAGGAGCATGTGACGAAACTGAAGAGGGGGGAGAGCCTCCGCTGCACATCGTGTCATTATCAGATCGTTCAGGGGGAGCATATTTCCGTAGACAAGAGGGTCTGCTTCCTCTGTCATTTCAAGGGCATGAGAGGGGGCCAGGCTATCGGGGGATGCCTCTCCTGCCACGGGACCCCAAAGCAGGTTGTGGAGAGGGAAGGATTCTATTTCTCCCACGACTCGTACCTGAGGATAGGTGTAGATTGCAAGGAGTGCCACATCAGTGTGGCCACGGGAAGCGGGGGAGTCACAAAGGGCAAGTGCTTCGAATGCCACGTAGGAAAGGACCGGGAAAAGTATGACCGTCTCGCACTCCACAAGATCCATGTTACCGATGGCGGGTTCGAGTGCCTGCAATGCCACGATGAGATCAAGCACGGTGAAATGGAGCTCGTCAGGGTCTTCGAGGTCAAGTGCGATACCTGCCACAAGATGCTCCATTCGAATCAGAAAGAGATGTACATGGGGACGGGAGCCAGGGGTGTGCCGGACACTCCTTCGAGGATGTTTTCCGCTCAGGTGGCCTGTGACGGATGCCACACCCAGGCGGTTCCGGAGGTAGAGGGCGGCATAAAAGTGAGGGGTGAGCAGCGTCTCGAGCCAGAAAGGCACAGCTGTGTCGTGTGCCACGGGCAGAACTATGACAAAATGCTCGACGACTGGATCGCTTCGAGCAGAGAGCTTGAGGCGGTGATGAACGAGGTGCGCGCTGAAGCCGAAAAAATCAACGGGCCCGCCGGAAAAGATCGGAACAGCAAGGAAATCGGCACCATGGTGGACGATATCCAATATAACTACGAATTTTTGAAATCCGGGCGCGGGGCACACAACATCGAGTATGCCTGGAAGATCGTGAAGACGGCATACACGCAGCTCGATCTTGCCAACAGTCTGCTGGGAAAATCCGCGCTTGCCAGGCCCGAGCTGTTCAGGGGAGATTCCGGGTATTGCACCGAGTTCTGCCACCAGAGGCTGGGAGTCCCCGCCAGGGTCAATTTCGAGGAGATGCAGCTCGAGTTCCCCCATCTGAAGCACGTGGACGAGATCGGCATCAATTGCGCGGCCTGTCATTCGCCGGAACAACACAAGATGCGCATCGTGACGAAGAAGGAGTGCATGTCCTGTCACCACGATGCAAGGGATATCGAGTGTTCTGAATGCCATAGCCAGCAGGCGCAGCTCTATTCAGGCGATGTAGATATCGAAGGTGTTGTCCCGGCACCCGACTACATGAAGGAGGGTGATGTGGGCTGCGTTGATTGTCACGATCTTACGGGCAACCAGCCCCAGAACGTGGTTACGGTGAAGGAAAAGTGCTCGAGCTGCCACGACGGCGATGCGTCCTATGCCGAGATGGCCCTCGCGTGGGAAAAGGAGATTCTCGAGCTGGAAAACCAGATAGCCGTTGATCTTGAGGAAGCATCGGAGCTGGTTCGGAGAATGAGAAGGCTGGGGCGGGATACGGCATCGCTCGAAGCCCTTCTTGATTCAGCGACAAAATCTTACACCATGGTCTCCCGGGGGAGGGGGATTCACAACTACGAGTTATCCACTGCTATGCTGAAAAAGGCGCTCGCCGATCTGAAAGTGATTCTCGCAAAGAGGCAGTAAAAAAAGTCCATAGATCAGCGTCCATCGTTCAGAGGAAAACCGAAAGCCTGGCGGATCGAGCATCCGAAGATCCGCAAAAACCAGATCGCAGAAAATCAGAATGCAGCAAAACGGCCAAAATGGTAATGCGGAATAGAAAAGTAGTTCCGAGTTTCGAGTTCAGAGTTTCGGAAAAAAAGAGACCAGCGATCGGGAAACTGGGAACTTTAATCGACTTTTTCTCTGGACTCTGGACTCTGGACTCTGAACTCTGGACTGTTTTTCCTCCGGACTCCGGACCCTGGACTATGGACTGTCGTATTGTTTCGCCGTTATCTTTTCGAGCAGGGACAGGGCTTCCTGGGTGTCGCTTTTTACCTTGTCGAGGACCTCGAGGGCGTAGTCGGCATTGTGAAAACCATTGCCCAGTGTAACGAAGCGATAGTTGTACCGCGCCCTGTTCAGCAAAATGTTGGCGTTCCTGTAGTCGTGCGTTTTGTTTTTCACCGTCTTTGCAATCTCCGTAGCCTTTTCCAGCATTGGCGCCACCTTTGCAAGACCCTCATCAACGGATTCCTTCCATTCGTCCAGCACCCCCTCGTATTCGTCTCCGTGACACCCGATGCATGCCGCTTCGGAAGCCTTGAAGGTCTGCCCGGTAAATTTCTCTTCTTCAATTTTTACCGTTGACACCTTGTGGCATCCTATGCAGTCAACCTGGGCGAGAAACATGGCTGAGGGCATCTTTTCAACACCCTTCGCTCCCATTCCCATGTATATCTGCTTGGTGGCATTGTGTTTGTTCTCGTGACAAGTTGAACAGTCATACTGAAGCGGCTCGACGGCTGTCCTGACTTTGTGCCGTATCTCGAAGTGACAGTGCGTGCATTCGAGGAAATGCTCCGTTACGTGGTTTTTGTGGATGAACTCTATGTTCTCGTATTCCCCTATCCTGTCCTCCTCGTTGTGACACTGGTAACACCTGTCCACCGGCGCTTCGCCCTTTCCCTGTATGGCATCGAGGTGGCAGTTCTGGCAATCCACGTGCCGCTCGCCCACGAAGTCCCGGTGGTTGAAGGTGACACCCTCGTACTTGATGTCCCCTTCCGGGGCGGTGTGGCAGGAGGGACACCCTCCGATCGGGAGCTCCTCCCGGCCGGATATTTTCCCCTTGAAATGGCAGAGGAAGCAGGTCGATTCGGTCACCTCCATGTGGTTTCCCACCACGATCTGGCTGTGGCAGGAGGTGCAGCGGAGCTTTTTCCCCCTTCTCTCCTGGGTCAGGTGCGGCTTGTGGTCGAACTTTATCCCTCTTTTGAAGACCACCTCTCCCTCGAGGAGCCGCGTTTCGTGGCACCCTTTTCTCAGGCAGCTCACGTCGCTTATCTCTGCGTAGGGTTTCGAGCTGTACGTCCTGGTGACGTACTTGACCACCTGCGAAAGGGCCTGAAATTTGAGCCACAGCTTCTCCCTCAGCTCCGGTGGATAGTGGCAATCGACGCAGGGAACGTGGTTGTGGCTCGACGTTTCCCAGGCTTCGTAGTAGGGTTTCATGATATGGCAGGAACTGCAGAAGTAAGGGCTGGTGGAAAATTCGAACATCCCCATCGAAAAAATGAGGACGAGAACCCCGAGAAAACCGAGAAACTTGAAAAACCTCGGCTGTATGTGGAGCCTGTCCTCTTTCCCCTCGGGAACGTGCATGCCCAGCGCTTCGAGGATCTTGCTCGATTTTTTCTCTTCTTTCCTGTCGTTGTTGTCCTCACTGCCGTTTGTCATGGTCACACCTTCCTTCTATGATCAGCAGTTTGTTCTTTTCAAAGTTATGGCGAATGACACCTGGTTATATATCCCAAAATAGACTTTGTGAAGTTTCCTGGCAAGGGGTTTCATCATTCTTCCCGGTTCAACCGCCATAATTTTATCATCAAAAGGGCCGCTATCATAAGGAGAAGTGTAACTGCCACCGTGGCGACGTTCTTTCTCATCCGCATTTCCGTTTGAATCGTATCGAACTCCTCATTCGCTATCTTTATCTGATCCCGCGCGTCGGCGAAGAATGATTTCAAGAGTTCTGTATTGACGGCGTGGGTCATGGGAATTATCTGGATATACGTAACCCTCAGGGTAGACACGGCGTTATTGAGCCTCTCTATGTTTCTTCCCGACTCCCGGGCTGCTCTGGCCCGGGCGACGATCTCGTCCACCGTTTTTTTCAGCTCTTGGAGCTTTTTTCTCATTTCCTGGCCCTGCCCATATTCCTCTCCCTGTTCCTCGTGGCAGAATCCGCACTTCCCCTGCTCCGTCCCGTTGAAGAGGTCGAGGCTTGGATAAACGTTCGTGTGGTTTCCGTGGCAGTCGACGCACCGCGGTTCGCCCGTTTCCCTGACGGCCCGCGCGTGTGGCCCCATGCTGAAGAACCGGTAGATGTTCGTGTGGCAGTTCCCGCACACGTTTTCCACTTCGCTGACCCCGGGGGGGCTTGCGCCGTGAATGCCGTGACATGTGGCGCAGTTGGGCACGATCATGGGGTTTTTCCCCTCGATCTTCCCGTAGAGTATCTTGCCGTGATAGCCCTTCCGGTAGACCTCGTACTGGTCGAAAGGCTTTTCGTATTGCGCCATGAGCTTCTCGTCGGCATGACATTTTGCACAGGTTTCCGGGACGTTTGTGTGGAACACGGACGATCTGGGGTCGTTTTTTTTCCGGATCTCGTGAGCACCGTGACAGCTTATGCAGGTTGCAGCGTTGGTATCTCCCGCGGCGACGAGAATCCCGTGCTGGCTCGTCTTATATTCCTCATACTGGTCCGTTCTCAGGTTGTACTGTTTCATGAGATTCACGTCTGCATGGCAGGAGGCGCACAGCTCGAGTGACTCCAGGGAAGAGAAGTACCCTTTGTACCCGTACGCTTCGTTCATGGAGGCTTCCGTGGGGATGAAGGGGTTTCCCCCGTGGCAGGAATTGCAGTTTACGCCTACTTTGCTGTGAATCCCCTGTTTCCATGCGGCGGCGGCGTCTTTCATCCTTCCTCCGAGCTGAATGTGGCAGGTGTAACAGCTGTTGTCTCTCTCCGTCTGTGCTCCAGAAGGTATTGGGTTGCCAAAGAGCGCCGTGGCCACCAGGATGGATAACCCTGCCGCCAGGAGCGGGCGAAGCGCTCGGCGCTTCCCCCCGGCGCACCTCATTTTTTCGGCGATTTTCACCAGTAGTACCCCCAGAAGGTGAGGATGAGGTAGGTTAACATGATCACCACACCCACCCTCAGAGCGCGGGGTCTCCCGCCCGGACGCACTGCGGGGTTTTTATCGAGAAAGGGGAGAAACAGGAGCAGCAGCCCGCCCGCCCCCTGCCCCAATACGCCGATAAGCTTCGGGGCCCAGGGCCCCAGAAATCTGAACTCATCGGCAAACTTGAGAAACTGGTATGCAGCCAGGAAGTACCAGTCAGGGCGGATGCGGTCGGGAGAGATGAAGGGGTCTGCCTTCGGGAGCAAAGGTGGGGGCACGACGGAAGAGAGAAATACCAGGACGGCGATTACGAGGGATATTTGAATGATCTGCTTGATTATGTGGTTCGGGTAGAAGGGCTCGTATCCGTACTTCCACTTCTTCTCCTGGTCCCGTTCCCTGTTCATCTCGCCTCCCTGTTAGAGCGGATCCGCTATGCCGAGTCTTCTCACCAGTAAAAAGTGCATCGCTAAAAAAATCATCAAAATTCCGGGGAGTATCACAATGTGGGATGCGAAGAACCTGGTGAGGCCAAGCTGTCCCACATCGATACCACCGCGAACGAAATATTTCAACGTCTCCCCTATGAGCGGAATTGCAGACATGCCGTCCGTGGCGACGGTTGTCGTCCAGTAGGAGAGCTGGTTCCACGGAAGGAGGAATCCCGTAAATCCGAGCAGGAGCGTGAGGATGAAGAGGACGACGCCCGATACCCATGTAAACTCCCGGGGAGACTTGTACGTTGCCGTCACGAATACCCTGAGCATGTGAAGGATGACGACTCCTATCAGGAGGTTTGCGCCCCAGTAGTGCATCCCTCGAATGAGCCAGCCGAAGGGAACCTGGTTCGTTATCTCGATGATGCTCTGGTAAGCTTCGGCGGTGGTGGGACGGTAATAGAGGAGAAGCAGGACACCGGTGAAAAATTGTAACAGGATCAGGACGAAGGATATCCCGCCGAGGCAGGCGAGAAAGTTGTTTTCGAGCCTTGTCTTGTAATTCGGCGAGGGTTTCTTCAGCTGTTTGACCACAGCCTCCTCAAAATCGAGGCGATCATCGAGAGTTCCATACAGAAACCCGAAAAGGGAAATGAGGTTTACGATGTCGGCAAGGGCTTTATCCTTTGCCGCCTTGTCCTCTTCTTTTTTTTGGGTTTCGTCCCGATTTTCCTGTTGGGGCGCATCCATGCTATGGTTCAACCTCCGAGGACTATTTTGTTCCGAGCGATTCTCACCGGGTAGGATACCAGCGGCCTTGGAGGAGGGCCCGCGATGACGTTGCCGCTGAAGTCGAATCTGCCGTCATGGCAGGGACACTGTATGAACCCTTCTGCCCGATATTTCACCAGGCACCCGAGGTGAGGGCAGATCGCCGAAAGGGCGATGACCCGATTATCCAGGCGGATTAGTATTACCTTGTCTTCTTTGTAGTTGACAACCTTGTAGCCGTTCAGGGGGACGTCATCGAGGGGAAGGGAGAGCTCGCCTGTTCCGCTCGAGGTGGTCTTGCGTGGCCAAACGTAATGTATTATCGGGTAGAGGGAGAGGAAGGCGAAGAGGCCTCCTAAAATGCCGATGAAAATGTTCAGAAAACTTCTGCGATTTAAATGCCCTCTGTCCGGCACCTCTGGCATGACCTGTTCCTTTCATTCCTCAACGAAGGTATCGTAGGCATCCTCATCCATAAGGTTATCCAGCTCTTCCATATCGGATGGCTCGACCTCCACGAGCCACCCTCTCCCGTACGGGTCGATATTTATAATGCTCGGGTCATCGATAATGCGCTCGTTGATGCTCAGTATCGTTCCAGAGACGGGGGAAACGAGCTCCACCACGGCCTTCTGTGATTCTATCTCTCCGAAGGTGTCGCCTGCATCGATGTAACTATCAGCTTCGGTGGGAATGAACTCGATGACTTCTCCGAGCTGTTCCTGAGCATATTCCGTCAGACCGAGTCTGAGGCTGTTTCCCATCGATAGTACCCATATGTGATCCTCGGAGAACTTGATCTCGGATAACTCCATAACGCCCTCATCCTCTTTTTAGTCCGTATATTTTTATATTATGAGAAATTGAACTGTCAATCGCTTTTTATTCTTTTTGGCTTTTTGGTTCGAGCTCCCGGTGCTGGGGGGGTGATCGGAACGCTCCCTGGTTTTCCTTTGATTCTGACTGTTTGGTCCCCTCCCTTCGGTTTTTCGTGGGCGGAAGCTTGTCCACGGGAGGTGGCATCGACCTTGAAGACCGCGGTGTCCGGAGGGTCCGTATAGTAGGTTGTGTTCGGCCCCGCTTTATTGTGAGAAGAAGGACTGTTTCATATCCTGCCCGGTGGTTTCATCGCCCGGGAGAGGCCGCCGAGCGTTACGGCTGGTTGATAAGGTATCATTTATTGTGGTATTTTTTGTTTACCCCCTGTATCGCCCAGGCGGGGAAGCACAGATGGCGACGGAGAGAAACGGCATATCCCGGGCAGGTATAACCAACTGACGCCGCGGTGCCTGTCGCTTTGCGGATGCTGCTGGAACGGGGGGCCTGGAACTTTCTCGAAACAGGCGCGGAACATGAAGATCAGCAAACTTTTTAAAAAAAACAAGGTCTTATTGTCCTTTGAGTTTTTCCCTCCCAAGAG
>CAYFXN010000089.1:0-4225 GCA_964347065.1 uncultured bacterium
GCTGAAAGAGAAGCTCGGCGACAGGATAGAGTTCATCGGGGTGGATGTGTGGATCAATGAGAAGATGGAAAAAATCGAAACTTACGTGAAAGAGAGAAAGCTCACCTACACGATTGCCGTGGACACAGAATCACACATGATCCGGTCGTTCGGTGTCCTGGCAACGCCGACCCACATAATCATCGACAGAAGCGGCATGGTGCGGTACATCGCTGCGTCGATTCCCGGGGATATAGAGAAGCACATGGATGAGCTCCTCCGGTAGGACCAGCGAAGGTGATGGAGGGGGCCTCCCTTCCAAGGCATTTCCACACAGATATCCGCCTGGGTGTAATCAAGGGACTAACGCCAGGAGTTGGAAATCGGCGGCAACCTGTGTGAAAACAATTTCACGTTCTATGGAATTTGGTTCATACGTTAGGAGTAAATCTACAGGGTGCCGGCAGCTGTAACTTTCCCGCCGGAAAATTATTTAAAGGAACTGCCGCGCTTGCTCCCTGTCCTTCCGGGAGGGACATATTGTAAGGGGAGATGTGCGGTAAATGCTTGTTTTCTAAGGGCAATGCAGTCGATATTCTCTCTGATGATTTAACCTGTCAGATCCGCGATATCACCCGATATCACGGGGTTGTGCATCCCGGGTTGCTGAGAATGATCATCGATTACAGGGGCTTATCAAAGGGTACTTCGCTGGCATGTATCTTGCCTTTACTAACGGTGCGGGCTGGTTAAGGGAACAGCAGGGTGCGGAGGATCCGGGAAGTTGATCCGTACCCTTGTAGAGGAGTTGGGAGAAAAGGGTGTGGATACTCCCGGGAGCTTATCCGCACCCTGCACTTCCCTTGGTACCAACCTAACATTTCCCCCGGGGTGTGGGGACGATCACCGTGCATCCCGTGTCATTATCCCTGTCGAACGAAGAAGCCTTACCCATGACAATCATAAATGAGAAGCGCCGCCTACGTTCGAACAGATATGCCTCGCTTCCCGTATCCAAAAATTTACGAGGCATTCCGATTTAAAAAGTGCAGGAGGCCCGCCCCCTGCGGTTTCCCCCCGTGCTCCTTGTATCCCCTCCATAGCTCACACAGCTTTAATTTTGTATATAATAACAAACTATTTTAGAATTATTGAACCTTTATGTTATGTGCTACATGTTACATTACATAAAATTAAAGGGTTGTCAAGAGGATTTTTTTTCCTCCATCAATATCTTATTTCCCTGAAGGCTTCCACGGAATATTTGGGAACGTTACGGATAAGAGATATTTCTTTGCCGGTGGAACCAGCGTAAGGTGTCATGAGGTGGGAGAGAAGATGGGGAAAACTGAGAGGTGCGGAAGCCGGGAGCTACGCCGAGGCCTTTCTTATTGGAGTTGGGAGAAAGTCAGCAGAAAATATCCGGTGGATTTTCCGCACCCACTAGCTCTCGTTAAAGGTTGGCGCATGTTACCGCCTACGGGTTTTTGGTCAAACCCCAGAGGGCGAAGATCATGATCCAGGTGCCCAGGATAATGAGATTTTTGGGGTTGAGCATGGTGCCGCCCTTGAATGCGAAGATCGCAAAACCCGTAGATATAGCCATGAGAAAGATCAGTACCGCAAAGAGTATGACTCTCGTTATCTTCACTGCAACACCCAAATGACACCGTACAGGGGGACCGTTCGTACCTTCTTTTCCAAACTCTTTCTACTCAATCTCCACTGTGTCGGCCGTTATCGTCATCGTGCCGTCGAAGACACCCCGTGCCTTGACCACCACGATGCCGGTTGCGTTCTCCAGGATACCGAAGAACTGATTTGATCCGATCGTCTGATCGTCATCGGATTTAAAGTTTCCCTCCGCCACGCCCGATGCATCGACGGTTATCCCGATGATGACGAGCTTACGCGCATTCCTGTCAAAGGAATCGACGGGCCCCTGCAGGACCTGTTTTTCCGGGCCGGCGGGCCGTGGGTCATCGATGCGCGTTGCGGTGATCGTGGCATTGTCCTGATTGACGAACCCTCTCACCTTCATCCCGTCACCCACGCCGATCGACGCGAAGCCGAGCTTCACACGTATCTTTGTCTGGCTCGTTATGAGCACTTTTTTGCCGAAAAGGGTCACCCAGTCGCTTCCATTATCCTCAACTCCCTTATCCTCAACCTTCGCCTCGATGCGGACGGAATCCTTGAACTTGATCTTCTCCACCAGGCGGATCCCGCCGGCTGTCACGCGCCCCTCGGCCTCCACCTTTATATCGTCTTCCAGATCGGCTGCCACGCCTCCCACGAACCTTACGTCGTCGGCCAGTTCCACAGCGAAGCCGGCCACTTTGAAGGCCCTGTCGCCGGGGCCGTCGAACTCCGTTATGAACCCCTCGATTTCGAACTCATCGCCATTCTCGAAGGCAAAATCGGCGTCCTCGAGCTCCTCGATATCGACGGAACGTGCCAGGAAAATGGGTCCGAAGGCGGGGTGGGTGCCGGAAATTGCCCCGTGGACCTCTGCGAGTATCCCATCCCGAATATCTTCCCGCCGGGAGCCGTCCGGTTCTATGGTCGCGCCAGCCGTTTCGATGTACTGTGTTCCGATGAAGAAGGTTGTGCCCGAGAGCCCCGAGGCGATGCCCTTCAGTTCATCCTCTTCTGCGAGCCGGACGCCCGCGAGGAGCTCCACCCGGGTGGCGATTATGGTACCGGTACCAACCCTCTGGCCGTGGATTTCCACCACGACGGGTGGAGCGGTCGTAAAGAGCGATTGGAGTTCCGCCAGGCCGGAGACGTTCCCGTAGGTCGTGAGCCCGTCGACGGAGATCTTCTGGGCCAGCACGGTGAAGGAATCGGGCTCGGGTCCGAAGGAGGTGATCTCTCCCTGCACTTCGTCGTCCACCTCGACCTTTTCCGCATTCCCGGTGAGGCCGTCGGCGCTGAACCTGGCCAGAACCTTCGCCGTCATGCCCACCTGCAGGTCGTCTTCGGTTCCGGATTTGTCGTCGAAGACGATCTGAGCTCCGGTGGTCGTGAACTTTGTGTCGTTGACGGTGATGCTCCCCTTGGCCGTTATCGTCCCGATGCTCTTTCCCGTTCCGCCGATACCCCCTCCGGCCATATCGATCCCGCTTTCGCTGCAGGAGGCGAGGGCTATCGCAAGAAACAGGCACAGAACCGAAAGCGGTGGCCTGTGGAATATTTCCCACATATTTATATGTTTGAAATTCATGTTACTCCTCCTCGAAGGGGTGCTCGAAGTAGAAAATGCCCACCCCCGCCTGCATGCGGCCGGTACCCTTGATTTTCGGGTTCACGTCGCGGTCGTGTGCAGACAGCCAGCCGTCGAGCCTCTCCAGGAGCCTCTGCCCCTGCCTGTTCGCCAGTTTCCGGAGCTCCGGTAAAGCCTCCTCCGGGAGATTGTCGTAGAAGACCTTCCGCTGAAAACGGGCCTCCTCCGGGGAGCACTGCAGATTGTGGTCAATCGTGCGCAAAAGGGCCGACACATCCGTGCCCAGGATGGATATCTTGCCGCTCTCGTCGGTTCCGGGAATGTATGCCCGCGTGAGCAGGCGGACCCTGCCGTCCGGGACCCGCTCCACAGCTCCCACTCGCAGCAGTTCGTCGAGCACCGCCCGTGCGGGCACGTCTCCGCTGTATATCTTGACCAGCCGGTTGAAGCTGGTCCCCCTTCCCTCCACGGGGAGCAGGGCCGGGCGTCCCCGCTCGTCGGCGAATCTTCGATCGCGGATCCACCCGCTGATGACCCGGGCGCCCCGGTTGTAGCGCTCAACGAATGCGGCGTCGGTGGTTTGCGGGAGCTGCCGCACCCGCTTCACCTCTTTTCGCGAGAGGCCCGTGAGAATGGAGACCCGTGACGTGGTCTGCTTCCGAACGGGTAAGGCGAACTCCTCCGTGGCCACGTCCACGTAGACCCTCTTTGCCAGGTCGGCGAAGGCGCCGAAGGGGATGTTGCTCCTGAGCAGTATCCGCACCAGGGGCCGCAGGATCTTGACGATCGCTGCCGATACGATGTTCTGAACATCGGGCATAATTGGGATTATATTCCCAAACTAAGGAAAAATCAAGAGAAATATTCGATCCGAATAACGGGATAACTTACTGTTTTTGTTCTTTTATTCCAGAGGTTGAGGAGCGGAAGGAACATCAGTTTTTCTCAACTTCATAATTTCTCGGTTTTTCCTGTTGCTGCTTTCTGCCGTTCTGCTTTCTGCTCTCTGCTTTCTGCTTT
>CAYFXN010000089.1:4325-8142 GCA_964347065.1 uncultured bacterium
GCGCCAGCGTGAGGGGAGCCCCGTCCACCTCCCAGTATCCGGTGAGGGTTCCTTCGAGGCGGACCCGGGCTCTCACCGGGACGGAGGCCTTTTTACCCTCGTCATAGGGAGCGCCCTGTTCGATCCAGTCTGTTATAAGACTGATCTCTTCATCTGAGAGGTACGGCGCCCGTCGAAGGGCATCCGGGGCTGGCTGATGCCTTTGATGCGCCGCACGAGTTCGCTGTTTTCGGGGTCTCCGGGAGCAACGACAGGGCCCCGGTCGCTACCTTTTCTGATGTTTTCGCAGGTGTCCAGGCGCAGACCACGTGGCGGGCCGTCCCCGCTGTGGCAGATAATACAGTTCTTCTGAAAGATTGGCGCCACGTCGGCGTACGCGAATGGTTCTCCGGCGACCGTAGCCCCCCGCGATGCGATATGTATCATCAGCAGCACCGCGGAAGCGGATGCGAGGATAAATTGTATCTTTTTGCAGGCGTGATTTCTGTCCACGCGCTTCTATTTGCCGGATCTGTCGTGTCGGAAGTCGCTTGGCCGGATCATCGCGTCACTTTCCGATCAATATCTCCACTTCCCCTTCTTTTCGCAGCGCGTTCACGCGCTCTGACACCGCCCCCTGGACCTTGCCCGCCTGGAGGTACTGGCGCACCTGCTCCTTGACGTCCTTTTCCGATATGGTCTGCGGCTCCCTTTTTTCCTCCACCTTGATGATGTGGTACCCGTAGACCGTCTGCACCACGCCGGAGATCTCCCCCGGTTTCAGGGAGAAGGCAACCTCCTCGAAGGGTTTCACCATCTGCCCCCGGGAGAAAAATCCCAGGTCCCCGCCGTTTGGCCCGCTCGGGCCCTCGGAGTGTTTCTTTGCCATCTCGGCAAAATCCGCACCGCCTTTCGCTTCCGTCAGTATGTCGTCTATCTTCTTCTTCGCGGCATCTTTCGCTTTCTCGTCGGCTTTCGGGTCCACCTTCACCAGGATGTGGCGGGCGCGAACCTGCTCGGGCGCCTTGAACTGTTCCGGGTTGGATTCGTAGTACCCATGGACCTCATCGTCTGATACGGAGATTCCCTGGGCGATATCTTTCTGGACGAGCTCCCTGACGGAAAGCTGCTGCCGGAGAAATTCCGTGTAATCAGCCTCCGTGTAGCCGCTCTGCTTAAGACGAAGGGTGAACTCCTCTTCCGAGGGAAACTTGCTCTTCACACTCCCCATCGCCTTCTCCACGTCCTCCTCCTTCGCTACGAAATTTTTCTTCTTCGCCTCCTGCCAGAGGAGCTCGCGGGAGATGAGGCCGTCGAGCACCTCCATCTGGACCTGTTTGTACTGGTTGGGATCGGTGATCATACCCGTGTTCATCCCCCGCTGCTGGATGAAGGCGTTGAGGCTCGTATCGAGCTCCGCCCTGCTTATCGTCACGCCGTTGACCCTGGCCGCGGGATAGATCTCTTCCGGCGACTGTGCCTCTTTCTGCGTTTCCGCGGAGGGAGGAGCCAGATCTCCCTTCTTTAATTCCATGGTTTTTTCTTCCTCTGTGCTGAAAGAGGTGCCGGCAGTGAAGATTATTGCGAAAAGAGCGATGAAGATGAAAAGGAAGAGCTTTTTCAAAGTCGATGTTTTTAACAAGATATGCCTCCTTGTTCGGGGTGGGCGCCCCGATATTTGGATAATTAAGGATATTCTCTCATAAAAATGCCCTTCTGAAGGCCCTATTATCTCTCCGGTTTCTTCTTCTTGGAAGATGCCAGCAGCGTAATGTAGGGCAGGTCGCTGAACTGTGACTTCTTCTATTGGCTCGCGGCGCCCGGGTTGGACAGCGGCACCGTCACCTCCTCTTTCCCTCGAACCATGACGATCCTGTCGGACTCTATGCTCTTGAGGGTATAGCCCGCCAGCGTGTCTCCCACCTTGAGAATGGAAATCTTCTTTTTCTTTCCCGCTGCCCTTTGCGATAATCTCCGCTCCTCCACGAATGCAATGGTGGCATCTTCAGAAACGAGCGTACCATGGAGCGTGAACCCCACCTTCTGAATCACCGGCTTGGGCGGCTTGGACTTTTTTTTCACCGGCGGCGGTGGCGGCTTCCTGTCGGGGTGAAAGATGTTCAGCGCGCCGATGACGCTGTAGTCTGAAAGATCGGGATGGGAGTAGGAGGAGATCTGCTCCTCGGCGGGCGGGCTGCTTCTCTCAGGTCTCTGGAAATCAAAGATCGCGCTTCTCTGTGGAGAGGGATAGATGGCTCCCGCCGCTATGGTCAGGATGACCAGCAAGATGACGTTTAAGGGCGTGATACTGCGAAGCACATAGCGAAGAATCTGCATCGGGCCATCACTCCATCAATGCGGATACGTGCATTTTCGTGTTGATCTCTCTCGGGTCCCTGATGTTCACGACCCGCACCTCGATTTCGTTCACGGCGATCCATGGGGTCCGGGTTTCAATAGCGTAGAGGATGTCTCCCAGCACCCCAGAGCCGGGAATCACGGCATCGATGTTCACGTTTATTACCGTCAGGTGGCCGAGCTCCTCCGTATTGCCGATCTGCTCGCTCGATATCCTGCCCCCCCTTCCGGTAATGGTGGTCTTGACTATGTCGAGCAGTGCCGCGGCGGCCAGCGACGGCGTATCACCCGGGATGAGCCTCGATTCAATTTGCGCCCTTGTATTTTTCAGCTGCGAGAGTCTCTCTGAGAGCTCGTCCTTTTCGGCGAGGACCTTTGCGTATTTCTCCAGCGTTCTCAACTTCATCCCCTTCTCTTCCTTCACCACCGCTATCTTTTCCTGCAGCTTCACGTACCCGTATTGATAGGCCACGACCCCCGCGAGGACGATCGCCACCGGTATCGTGAGAAGGAGCGTCCTTTTCTTTTTCATCTTCTCCCTGCCGTTTCCTTATTTTCAATCCCCTCCACCTCCATCTTGATGGAGAAGGCCTCTTTATTGGTCCTGCGGTCCCTGAGGGGCGGCGACGTGAACTCCACGTTCTTCAGATACGAAGACCCTTCCAGTTTCGACAGGAGCCCGGCCGGCGACTCGGCGTACCCGCTGATGGTGACGCTGCTTCCTTTCACCTTGAAGGTGGTGGCCCATGCGCTCTCTGGAAGGTTCTCCGTCACCTCCTTGATGATGTAGAGAGCCGAGGGGGCCCTTCCCTTGAACTCGTTCATTGCGGCAACCTCTTTCTCGAGGGCCGAAACCTCGTCCTTCAGTTTCAGGACACGCGAAACCTCGCTATTTCTCATATCCATCTGGCGGTCGATCTCTGCAAGCTCCTTCTTCTCAGCCTGAAGCGGTGTTATCAGGAAATATATGAACAGAGTGCATATGGCCAGGAGGATGAGCAGGGTGAGGGCGACGGGTGTTTTTGCCAGGGTTTTCCGGCCTTTTGCAAGAATGTCGACGCCTTCTGGGAGATACGATTCCAGCGCACCCCCGGTGGTGGCGTAGGGGATGCCCTGCAGGGTGCTGTGAAGGTTCGGCTTGACGAAATCATCATCCAGGATCGTGACGGGCAGTCCCTCACTCTGTCCCGCCAGCTTATTGAACAGCGAGTTCTTTTCTTTTCCCAGAAGGAGCAGACGGGGTACCTCCTTCCTGTCCCGGTAGAACTCTTTGTACGGGAAGAGGCGGCGCAGAAGAATGTCGAGGTTCGCCTTCTCGTCGTCCTTCCGTAAATTCCCGGTGAAGGCCGCGACGGCGAAGCCGTCCACGAAGACGGCCCCCTCGTAGCCCGTGTCATCGATTTCGAGGAATATGGAATCCCTGCCCTTGTCCATGAAGCGCAAAAGAGCGCCGATGCCCGCGAGGTTGATGGTGATCCTG
>CAYFXN010000090.1:0-8102 GCA_964347065.1 uncultured bacterium
TTTCCCGAGTCATCAAAAGCGACTTTTTCAGATGGTCCAAGAACGAGATCCTCCTCCTGCTGCTGTGTTGTGCCCACGTCCTTTATCTTATACACGAGCCTCCTGGGACTTCCGGTTATCAAAACTTCTGAAAAGGATATCCGTTTTTTCTTGAGCTCTTCCTCAAGGTATCTCTGACCGCCTTCGAGGGCGGGTCCGATAAACCCCGCTGGAATCTCCTCACACCCTATTTCGATAAGAATGTCTTTGCCCATACCTTCCTCTCCATGATATTTTTTATTTGAAAGACTTTTTAAGAAGAGGATATCCGAGTTCTTCCCTCATTTTCAGGTATCCTTCCGCGCACATCCGCGCGAGCGTCCTGACACGGCCTATGTAGGACGTCCTTTCGGTAACGGAAATGGCTCCCCTCGCATCGAGCATGTTGAACGTGTGGGAGCACTTCAAACAGTAATCAAACGCCGGAAGCACAAGCTTTTTTTCCACGAGCCTCCTGCACTCTTTTTCGTACATCTCGAAGAGGGAAAAATGCATCGGCACATCAGCTTCCTCGAAGTTGTATATGGAGAACTCCACTTCCCCCCGGTGGTATACGTCGCCATAGGTAACATCACCCACCCATTGCAGGTCAAAAACGTTGTCCACTCCCTGGAGGTACATGGCGATTCTTTCAATACCGTAGGTGATTTCAAAGGAGACAGGCTTCAGATCGAGCCCTCCCGCCTGCTGGAAATAGGTCAACTGAGTAATCTCCATTCCATCGAGCCACGCCTCCCATCCGAGCCCCCATGCACCGAGGGTTGGACTTTCCCAGTCATCTTCCACCATCCGTATATCATGCTTTTTCGGGTCAATGCCGAATGACTCGAGGCTCTCCAGATAAAGGTCCAGAATATTGTAGGGTGAAGGCTTCATGATTACCTGAAACTGGTAATAATGCTGCAGACGACTCGGGTTCTCCCCGTATCTTCCGTCAGTGGGTCTTCTCGAGGGCTCCACATAGGCAACATTCCACGGTTCGGGACCGAGAACGCGGAGAAGGGTCGCAGGGTTAAACGTGCCTGCACCGACTTCGATATCGTAAGGTTGTTGAACGACGCAACCTTTTTTTGCCCAGAATACTTGGAGTGCGATTACAAGGTCCTGGAAATTCACGCTCTACCTCCAAATTCTATTATTTTTTCTATATGATCCAACAGAACAGAGTAATGAGAAAATATCATTAAACATTGGTAGTGTCAAGAAATATGAGAATTGAGAGGGTTTTCAACTACTTCCTCTGTTTTTCGCAACGATTTCAGCAAGAGACTTCGGAAAAAATCCCAGTTTCTCAACGATAACCTCCGTAGTAATTCTGTCAAAACGATCCACATCCCTTCGGGAAGATATCCTGAATTTTCCGCACTCAGCCGCCAGGGCGTGGTTTATATTATTCTTCATATCATTGTTAAATATCTCATATTTTCCCGCTTTCCTGCAGTTTTTACAGTAGGCATGGCCAGTTTTTGTGTTGTAATACAGTTTGTCGTTATCATCAAAATGCGTTGCGCACTGGGAACATAAAACGAGTCTTGAAAGGAAGCCCGAATCGTTTAATATCCGTATTTCCATCCATTTATTCGCTGACCAGGAGGACCCTTCTGCCTCGAGCTGCCGGAGGAACAACTTCAAGGAATCGAATATATACGATGATTCCATGTTTTCTGGGTAAAAGTGCGAGATAACCTGTAATATGTAATCTGCAGAACAATAGCCTCTGAAATCCCTGCTTATATTTTCATACCCTTCTAAAAAACGGGCGTTGCTTATCAGGTAGAAATCCTTTTTGCCCTTGGACAGCTCAAGCGAATAAAAACAGAATTTCCTGATTGATCCGGGAAATCTCCTTCTGCTTCTTTTCAATCCCGGAGCCATGGCTCTTATCGTTCCCTTATCCCTGGTAAAAATCTGGAAGGAAACGTCCGACTCCCTGAACAGGTGCTCCCTCAATTTGATACCCTCCGTGGTAAGGAAAGATCTGCTCATAGCTTACGGGATAAATTCCTTGAGAAGTATGGCGGAGATACCGAGGAAGGAAAGAAAACCGAAGCAATCGGTAGCAGTTGTCACGATTACCCCCGAGGCGAGGGCGGGATCAACCTTGATAGCCCTCAAAAGGAGCGGAACAACGGTACCAAACAGTGAAGCCACGAAGAGGTTGATAACCATTGCAAGAAATATGGCAAGACCAACGACGGGGAGCCCTTTCCACAGATATGCCACGACACCCATAACCAGACCGTTTATCATGCCGTTCAGAATGCCGATGGTAATTTCTTTCAACAGAACCTTTTTGGCTCCCCCATAATCGAGGTCACCAAGTGCTATTCCCCGAACAACCACCGTGAGAGTCTGCGTGCCTGCATTACCCCCCATGCCGGCGACAATGGGCATGAAGATGGCGAGAAATGCAAATTGTCCGATGGTACTTTCAAACAATCCCACAACCCAGGCGGCCAAGAGGGCAGTGAGAAGGTTGACGGACAACCACGGAAGTCTCTTCTTTGCCGACAACAGCGGACCGGCGAATACCCGTTCCCCAACATCCACATTCGCGAGTCTCAAAAAGTCTTCCGTTGCCTCTTCATCCACAACATCCATAACGTCATCAAAGGTTATGCGACCCAGGAGCTTTCCCCCAGTATCTATAACGGGAAGTGATGGGGAGTCATATTTTTTAAATATCTTCGCCACCACCTCCTGGTCCATATCGGGCTTGATCGAATATGCAACAGGCTCCATCACTTCACTGATCCTCGTCTTCGGGTCAGCGAGTAACAGCTCAACAAATCTTACGCTTCCCCGCAAATGAAATTTTTTATCAACCACATAGACAAAGTGAACCTGCTCGATCTGTTCCCGCCGAATTCTCAGCATGTTGATTATTTCTTGAACCGTCTGGAACTCATAGGCGTAAATAAATTCGAGTGACATGATACCGCCAGCGGTATCGTCCTCATATTTTAAAAGCTCCGTAACCTCTGCCCTGTCCTCTTCATCAATTCCCTCGAGTACAGCCAGGCGCTGATTGGGCTTTAACTCGTCAAAAATATCGGCAGCATCATCTGAGTCCATCTCATCAACGATCGCGGCGAGCCTGTTCGTTTCGATGTCTTCGAGAATCTCAACTTTTGCATGTACGTTCAGTTCAGCTATGACGTCAGAGGCGATTCGGGAGTCGAGGAGGCTGAAGACATACTTTTTCTCTTCCTCTTCCAGCACCTCGATAAAGTCTGCAATATCCGATGGATGGAGAGTCGTGAGCATGGCACCGACGGCATCATCATCCATCCTCTCCACGAGAGCAAGCAGCCTTTCGTACTGCCCCTTAAGAAGCATAACGGTTGCTCCGAAAAGTTATCGACCGGTGGCTACCTTTTCTTGCCCCGTATTTTCAGGCAGTTCCTTATCAGATTTGAGACAATACCTATGTAATTCATCTCAAAAGGGTTGAAGAAGTGTTTCTTGACCGTTTCCACGTTTAACACACCGAGGAGTTTTTCTCCATCCCTGATAGGGCAGGATAACATTCCTCTGTATTTTTCCTCTCCGGTAATTGCGAAATATTTATATCGCTCATCGGCAGAAGCATCATCGACAACGATGGGACCATCGCTCAACGCAGCGGAGCCCGTTATTCCCTCACCCAATTTCAATTTCACCTCACCCACAGACTCCTGCAAAAGACCATACGTCGCCGTGAGGACCAAACGATTCCTCTTGAACAGATAAATGGAACAAACCTCTACGCGCAACCTGTTGGCAATGCTCTTGACGATATCGGCAAGAACGTTTCCGAGAGGCTCAGGCGACATGGTAAGCCGGCTTATTTCTTCCAGGGAAAGCAGGTCAACCTTTCTGTCTTCCTCTGTCAATAACGATAATACCCCGTCCTCCTCCAAATTGAGAACCGGGTGCGAAAACATGCTTTCGTAAGGGTTCACCCTTCTCGTCCGCTTTGCGTAATACGTTTTCTCCTTGTATCCGCAGGCACAAAACCAGTGAATATGGTCGTAGTCTGTCTTTTCTTTTTTCATGACACGCCCGCATTTCCTGCAACGAACATTGGCTTCTCTCATTCCTCCACTCCAGCAGTGAATGTTTTTTCCACCACCTCTCCCGATTTTCCAAGAGGGCTTAACTTTTTTCCGTTCAGGACCGCAGAGACCCCCCCGGCGTTTCCCAGTTTGAACTTGATGGTCTTCTTGGCTCTTATCCGCAACCTGTCGCCGGGGTAGAGCGTCACATCGATAGGACTGCCGCTGTCGGGAACCACATACAGCCAGGTCAGCTCCTGTGCTTCCAGGTTGAGATTCAAACCCTGATCCTGCGCCCGCTTATCGCTCTCACCACCGCCACTTTCCTCACTGTCACCAGTTGGGCGGGGGAATTGGGCCTTCCCGTTATCCCCGCCGACTTCAGAAGTCAAACGCTCATCGACCGGTTTTTCAGCGTCATCGACCACGTCGGAAGCATTATGGGCGAACTCAGTTTCGAGCTTCGCCCTCAATTCCATCTTGTTTTTCTCCTTCTTTATCTGGTAGCTCAAAACCGAGACAATCAGAAACACCAGGGCAGCTATCGACAAAATCCATGTAGGCAACCCCGCCAGGCGTATTCTTCTCCTCTTCTTAACCGGAGTGGTTCTCAGAGGTTCATAGGTAACGGGCTCCTTTGAAGATAAAAAATCGTTGTATTTATCAAAAATTTCCCTCGAGTCGACTTCAAGGTACAGGCAGTAACTCTTAATGTAGCCCCTTGCGAAAACAGGCTCGGGCAAGGCATCGAAATCCTCCATCTCCAGGGCGTTGAGATACGATTTGCTTATCTTCAGAGCATGGGATACCTCCGCAAGCGTAATCCCCTTTTTCTCACGAGCCTCTTTTAACCCTGTCAAAGGCACCGAACATCCCCTTACCGTTCAATGAGTTCTATATACTCCCTCGCCATTCTCTTCACTTCTTCCGACTCGGTTATCTCCAAGACTTTCTTAAAAGAGTCGAGCGCCCTATCGTATTCTTTTTTCTTCAGATACACACTTCCGAGCTGAAAATACGCCGACACATAACCCGGGTTCAACTTTACAGCCTTATTGAAATGCATTATCGCCCTGTCGAAATCGCCTTTCTCCGAATATATTCTCCCGAGATTAAAGTGGGGGGGCGGAAAAGTGGGAGAAATTGAAGTGGCACGCATGTACATCTTCACTGCCTCGTCACTGCGGTTCAACTTCTCATACTCGGCGCCGAGGTTGTTATACGCCCTCTCTGGGGTCTGATAAAGAACATCGTCGAGGGTTTTCTTGTAGTATTCGATCGCCTTTTTACTGTTCCCCATTTTACTGTAAAGCAGTCCGAGATTATTGTAAGCCTCGGAATAACCCGGCTTTATTTTTACTGCCTTCAGCATATATTTCTCAGCCAACTCGAGGTCCCCCCTCTTGAAATGAATGAGGCCAATTCCGTGTTGTATGTCTGGATTGGAAGGATCGAGTTTGTCTGCCTTGTCCAGTTCCGCAAGGGCTGCCGCAACCTTTCCATCCTGAAGATATCCTATCCCGAGGCGAAGCCTTGATTCGGCCTCCAGCTTTCGCTGTTTGCTCGTTGAAGCACAAAAAGTGAGCGCAACGGACAAGAATGCGAGTGCGAGAAAAAGCGGTATTTTTTTCATACTATCTCCTTTAGTTTAACCAAGGAATTCCCCAACGATGAGCTTCAACCTCTTGACAACTTCAGCCGGAATCCTGTCTTTCGCTGTCATTATTGCATTTTTGAGCGCTGCGGAACAGCCGCACGCTCTCTCATCGGGAATCGTTTTAGCAACCTCCCGGATTATTCTTTTTGCGTTCTCGATATTCCTCTGCAGGACCGCAACAACCATTTCGGCAGTAACGTCCTCCTCGACCTCGTGCCAGCAATCGTAATCCGTGGCTAGAGCCATGGTCGAGTAACAGATACCCGCTTCCCTGGCGAGCTTCGCTTCGGGTATATTCGTCATGCCTATCACGTCAACTCCGAAAGAGCGATACACGAAAGACTCGGAACGGGTAGAGAACTGTGGACCCTCTATACATATATACGTGCCACCGTTGTGAACCCTCCCAACAATCTTCTTTGCTCCTTTGAAGACAACCTGCGCCAGCTCGCGGCAAACGGGTTCTGCAAACGCGATATGCCCGACTATCCCGTCGTCGAAGAACGTGTTGATCCTGAATTTTGTATTGTCGTAAAATTGGTCGACAACGACGATGTCTCCCGGCCGTATCTCTTCCTTCATGCTCCCAACAGCACTGACGGAGAGCACCCTGGTGGCGCCGAGCTGTTTCATTCCGTAAATATTCGCCCTGAAATTTATATTCGACGGAGGAATCCTATGTCCCCGACCGTGTCTGGGGAGGAACACAATTTTCACATCCTCAAACTTCCCAATGATAAAGCTGTCGGAGGGGGAGCCAAACGGTGTCTCGATGGGTATTTCATCAACTATCTCAACTCCCTCAATATCGTACAGACCGCTTCCGCCGATCACCCCCAGTATTTTCTCCACGTACTCTTCCCCTCTCATGTCATCAGTAATATTATTTATGCGGTGAGTTTCTATTCAAGGATTTTTTTCCTTTTCTCATCATCTTGCCCCTCAATTGCCCGCAGGCAGCTTCGATATCGGCTCCTCTCCTTTCCCGTATTATAGTCTGAATTCCCTTATTCACAAGGATTTCCCGAAATATTTCGATGGCTTCCACATCGGGACACTGAAAACAATTAGCCGAGGTGGGGTTGAGGGGTATGAGGTTGACCTTCACCCTCCATTTTGAGAGCAACCGCGCGAGGCTGAGCGCATCTTCGGGAGAGTCATTGACACCCTTGATGAGTAGATACTCCATCGTCACCTTTCTGTTTCTCTTGGTTTTCAACTCTCTTACGCAGCGGATCAATTCTCCCACTGGGTATTTCCTGTTTACCGGCATAAGCTCGTTTCGCATCTCATCCGTGGCCGCATTAATGGAAACGGCAATTGAAGCGTCACATTCAGTTATGAGCCTTTTCAGCTCAGGGATAAGGCCGCAGGTTGATACGGTTATTCTCTTGTTGGCTATTTTGAAAGCAAATTCTGAGTTCAAGATCCTGATCGCTTTCAACAACTCATCGATGTTGTCCAGAGGTTCCCCCATTCCCATAAAAACAACGTTGGTCACCCTTTCTCCTTTATGCCTGAGGAAATGATCGATGAAGCAGACCTGATTTATTATCTCGGCAGAGGTTAAATTTCTCGAAAAACCCCCCTGCTGCGTTGCGCAAAACACACAGCCCATCCTGCAACCCACCTGAGTTGAAAGACATACGGTTTTACGCTCTCCGTCGGGGATGAACACGGTTTCTATTCCCTCTCCGCCAGCGAGTGGAAAGAGGAATTTGACCGTTCCATCTTGTGAAGCCCTCTCCAACTCAGGGATAAATCGGGATACGAAGAACTCTCCATCAAGCTCTCGACGAAAACTCTTCGACAGGTCGGTCATATTGGAAAAATCCGTTTCGAGTTTCTCATATATCCACCTGAAGATCTGCCGGGCCCTGAAACGTTCTTTTCCGGAGTTCACGAAGAGTTTTTCCAGTTCCTTCAGGGTCTTCCCCTTCAGGTCGACTTTTGCGCTCATAGCGAATCCTCAAAAAAAACCCTTTCCGATACTATACTATCAGAAAGGGTGCCGTCTCTTTATCGAACATGCCCTAACTTATTGCTTCTAGCTCACCGAAAAAAAAGGCTATCTCTTTCCGGGCCGTCTCGGGTGCATCGCTTCCGTGGACGATGTTCTTTTCTATATCGGAAGCAAAATCAGACCGGATTGTTCCGGGAGCAGCAAACGCCGGGTCCGTTGCCCCCATAATCTCCCTGGTCGCCGCTATAGCCCCTTTGCCCTCGAGGACCAGAACAACCACGGGGCCCGAGGACATAAAATCTGTCAAATTCTCGAAAAAGGGTTTCCCCGAATGAACTGCGTAGAAGCGCATCGCCTCTTCCTTGTTCATGTGGAGCATTTTCATGGCAGCTATCTTTAATCCCTT
>CAYFXN010000091.1:0-1601 GCA_964347065.1 uncultured bacterium
GTGCCGCCGATGCCGTAGGACACCGGGCCGGGCACGGCGCCGGCACTGTGTGGGCCCACGTGGAGCCTCTGGAATTCGTCCACCCAGGCAATAGACCCGCCGCCCTGGCCGATTTCCACCAGGTCAACGACCGGCACCATCACCGGATAGCCGGCTGATATCTCGCTGCGTCCGATCTGGTAGCTGGTGTTGAGCTTGACCTCGCCGCCGGTGATCAGCCCGCATTTGGCCGTCGTCCCGCCGACGTCAATGGCGATGGCATCCGGCTCCCCGATCAACCGGCCCAGCGCCGCAGCGCCCCAGATCCCGCTGGCGGGACCCGACTCGACCATGGTGATAGGGATTTGGCGCGCGCTCTTGACGGTATCCACGCCGCAGTTGGATTGCATAATGTATGGCGTGCATCGCATACCGGCGTCGTAGAGGGCGCTGGTCAGGCGGTCCAGGTAGCGGTGGGCGACCGGTTGCACGTACGCGGACAACACGGCGGTGTTGGTGCGCTCGTACTCGCGCCACTCGCGCGTGATCTGGTGCGAGGCCACCGCGGAGACTTCCGGCCAAAGCTCTTTTACCCTGGCCAGCGCTGCCTCTTCGTGGGCCGGGTTGGCATAGGAATTGATAAAGCTGATGGCGATGGCCTCAACTCCTTCGGCCCGGAAATCGTCGAGGATGGCCGGCAACCCGGAAAGGTCCAGGGGCGTGGTCTCGATCCCCTTGTAGTTGATGCGCCCCCTCACTTCGCGGCGCAGGTAGCGGGGCACAAAGGGCTCGGGCTTGCGGTATTCCAGGTTGAAGAAGTCGGGGCGGGTGCCGCGGCCGATCTCCAGGATGTCGCGGAACCCCTCACTGGTGAGCAGCCCGACCTTGGCCCCTTTTCTCTCGGTGATGGCATTGATGACGATGGTCGTCCCGTGCACAAAGGACGCGAACTCACTCGGACTTATGTTGCTGGCCGAGATGACGTCCATCACGCCCTGTTCAAATTGCGCAGGGGTGGTGTGGCTCTTGCCGGTGACGACCTCACCATCCGGGGTCACGAACACAAGGTCCGTGAAGGTACCTCCAATATCCGTAGCAACTCTCAGCATACTGAAACCTCCCCTAAGAAATCTAAGGCTGACTTGACAAACGGGTGCCGACCGGCGCTGGCCGGTCGAAGAGTCCCCAGGCCTCAAGTTCTTCGCGCGGCGGCGCTTCGCTCCCCCAGGCCCGGCTGGGATACCAGCCGAAGCGCTCCGCCAGTTCAGCCAGGAACTCGGCGTATTTGAACGGGGCTGTCACCGCGTCGATTACCGGCACACCCAGTTCATCTTGCATCTCCCTGTTGAAGCCATATTCGGCGGTGCAGCCGAGGATGAGCACTTCAGCCCCGTCTTCTTGGATGGCCTGGCGTCCTTCGGTCAACAGGCGGTCGCAGGTCAGGTCGTGGTCGACCTGGAAATCGTGCACGCCCAACTCCAGGGGCCGCATCGACGCCATGCGATGGCCGTGGCCATACAAATGCACATTCTCGCTCATTTTTGGGATCCACTTGCGGCGGCCGACCAGCACCGAGAAGGTGTTGCCCAGGTGGCTGGCGATGGCGGTTGCCGCTTGGCATG
>CAYFXN010000091.1:1611-2098 GCA_964347065.1 uncultured bacterium
TAGGCCCACATCGTAGAAACAGCCTATGACAATCGCGTCGTAATTGTGGGCGGCTTCATAGGTGACTCGCGTGATGTCGCCAATTACCAGCCCTTCGTAGGCGTGATATTCCAGATGATCTGGGCGGCCTGGGGGGAGTGACATCGCATCTACTTGCGTATCGGCGCGCTTGGCCTTCTCAAGAATCTTGAGCACGTCTGCGGTGAAGACATCTGTCCCGATGGGGTCAATCCATAGGATGCGCATAACTTAGACTCCTTTAGCATCACAGGCTTATACTAGGGTCAGACCTCGACCTGAGAGTCGAGGTCTGACCTCCGAATACTCATTTCGGTATTTGACTCACTGGCTACGTCCGCCGACCAGCTTCTCGACCTCGAGCGTGTCCGGCTTGAGAGCGACACCGTAGTCCTTCTCGGCTTGCTCCCGCGTGATGTACCCGTTCATTACGTCCTCCAGAACCCTCTCAACCGTCCGGTTGAGTGGG
>CAYFXN010000091.1:2108-8048 GCA_964347065.1 uncultured bacterium
CCCATATCCGCCCCCGGTACCCGTGATCAGGCGGGCCACGTCCCCTTTCTTCAGATGGTATTGGGCCGTTTTGCCGAAATCGTCGGGCTTGCGACCGTCGGCGAACAGGATTTGGGTGTAGTTCTTGGAGCCTTCCGCTCCGCCTTTCATGCCCCAAGGCAGGTACTTGAAGCGCCCAAAGGTGCCGGTGAACCAGGCCTCGTCGGCGGTGATGCGATAATCGCGCACCAGTCCGCGCCCGCCCCGGAATTCACCAGCACCGCCGTCGGTGATGTCGAGCGCGTACTGGTCCACCAGCACGCCATAGCGCGTTTCACACACTTCGATAGGGATGATGAAGGTCTCGCCGTCGCCGACGGAGACCAACCCGTTCTCTCCGTCCTTGTCTGCCCCGGCTCCCCAGCCGCCAGCCTGCGGCTCGACCAACAGGAACAGCTCCCTGCTGTCCGGGTGTAGGCCGGCGACGACGGTGCCGCACACACTCAAGAAGTGACCGGCTGGCAGTCGGTCGGGCAGCACCGGCGCCATCGCTTTCCAGATCAGGTCGGTGGCGTAGAGCATCGTCTCCCAGTAAGTAGAGACGGGCGCTGGGCGGCTGCAGGTGAAGATCGTGTTGTCGGGACAGACGATATCCAATGCGCGGAAGCAGCCCTCACTGGCCGGGATCGAGGGATCGGTCAGGCCCATCAGCACAGCGCGCGCAGCGGAGTACAAGCCGGTACGGGCGCAGTTGACGGGGCCGGGCACCTGATCGTGTGTGCCGGTGAAGTCGCACACTATCTGGTCACGCGCGACGATCACCTTGACACGCACCTCAAACGGTCCGTTGCCGATCCCGTCGTCGTCTATATAATCCACGGCCTCGTAGACGCCATCCGGCAGCTTCTTTAGCTCCTGACGAGTCAGTTGCTCGGTGTAGTCGAGCCAGGCCTCGATACCGGTCACGACCAGTTCAAGACCGTACTTATCGCACAGCTCGCGAAAACGCCGGTCGGCGATGCGCATCGAGGCTACTTGGGCGTACAAATCCCCGATGGTCATGTCGGGGGTGCGCACGTTGGCCCTGATGAGGTCGATCAGCGACTGGATCGGCTTTCCCTCCTCGAAGATCTTAATGCAGGGAAACTGCAAGCCCTCCTGGTAGACTTCGGTGGAGTTGGTGGTCCAGCTTCCGGCTGCCATGCCGCCCACCTCGGTCCAATGGCCCTTGTTGGCGGCAAAGGCGACAAGTTGGCCGTCGTAGAAGATAGGGGCGAGGATTGACACGTCCGAGAGGTGTGTGCCGCCCCCGGTGTAGGGATCATTGGTGATATAGACGTCGCCTGGCTTGAGGTTCTCGGCGCCAAACTTATCCAGAACGCTGCGTACGCCAAAGTCAAGGGTGCCCAAAAAGAGGGTCACGCCGTTGCCCTGTGTGATCAGGCGCCCTAACGCGTCGGTGAGGCCTACCGCGTAGTCCAGGACTTCGTATATGATGGTGCTCATACTGCTGCGTTGCATGGTGACGAACATCTCGTCCCCAATAGCCACCAGGCCTTCTTTGATGATTTCCAGAGTGAAGGGATCTACCTTTCCCCGCCCGTGGTTCCGCTTCGGGGAACGGTCTGCCTTTGGGCCGGCCCGAGAGGGACCTACCGCCTGCGTGGTCATATACCCCCCTTTTTAGTAAATCATCTCGATGTGCAGGAAGCCATATTCGTCCTTGGTCAGCCCTTGGTCCGGGAACACGACCGTAGTCGAGGCCGGTTCCTCGACCACAGCCGGCCCCTTGACCATAATCCCTACCGGCAGCCAGGCACGCTCGTAGATATTGGCCTCATGGAAACCCAGTTCGTCGAAGTTGACCCGACGTGTGCCCTTCTCCCCAGGGGACCTACCGGTGCGTGCGTCTTCCAAGCTGCCATCGCCGACGTTGAGCTTCCTAACCTCGGGCTTCGTCACCCGTCCCAGTGCCGTGATATGGAAGTTGACCAGCTCCACGGGCGTGTCTAGTCGGAAGGTATACGCCTGCTCGTGCAAGGTGTGGAAGCCTTCGTTGATTTCGGACATGTTTTCGGCCGTGATCTTTTCGGTTCGCAAAGGGACTTTTACCGTGTGTTCCTGGCCCATATAGCGCATGTCGGCGAAGCGTTGCAGCTCGATCTCGCCCTCGCTAACGCGCTCAGCGGCAAGGTCGTGTCGCGCCTGCTCTTCCATCTGGGCGTAGATATCGTTCAGGCGCTCAGGCTCGACTTGGTCGGTGCGGGCGATTAGAGTCCGGATGTAGTCGCGGCGCAGGTCGGCCATGAGCATACCCCAGGCAGAAAAGACAGCGGGCTCGGAAGGGATGATGACCTCCTTGACGCGTAATTCGCGCATAAGTGCCCCCGCGTGCATCGCACCGCCGCCGCCGAAGGCGATGAGCGCAAAATCGCGGGGATCATAGCCGCGCCGCACTGAGACCAACTTAAGAGCATTGATCATATTGGCATCAGCGATGCGAATGACGCCCATAGCCGCGCCCTCGATACTCATCTCAAAGGCATCGGCCAAGGGCTTCATAGCCGCTTCAGCCCTTTTTACGTCCAGCGGGATCTCACCACCCAGGAAGTAATCCGGGTTAATGCGCCCGGCCAGGACGTTGGCGTCGGTGACGGTCGGCTGGTCGCCCCCCCAGCCGTAGCACGCCGGTCCGGGATCCGAGCCGGCGCTGACCGGGCCTACCCGCAGCGCGCCGGCCTTGTCTAGCCAGGCAATCGAGCCGCCGCCCGCGCCAATCTCGACGATATCTATAGTGGGCACGAGAATAGGATACCCCGCATAATCTCGCCGATGCTCGATCTTATACTCGGTGGTGACCTTGGGCGTCCCTTTCTCTACCAGTGAAGTTTTGGCCGTGGTGCCGCCGATGTCCAGCGAGATGATGTTCGGCTCGCCGATCATCTCGCCGATGTGAGCCGCGCCGATGACCCCGGCAACCGGACCCGACTCGACTAGGTTGATAGGCGCCAGCTTGCCCGCGTCGAAGGTTGCGCTGCCACCGTTGGACTGCATCACGTGGAGGGTGTGGCTGTCCATACCCATGATCTTCAGATCGGCCTCGAGGTTGTCCAGGTAGGCCTGGGCGATGGGGTGTACGTAGCTGTTGAGCACAACAGTACTGGTTCGCTCGTACTCACGCCACTCCTGCGTGATTTGGTGCGAGAGCGTGAGTGGCATGTCGGGCACGATGTGGCTGATTATCTCGCCGCACTCCATCTCGTGACGAGGGTTTGCGTAGGAATGGAGAAAGCACACCGCGATTGCCTCAACGTCTTCGGCTTTGAGCTTCTCAACAGCTGTGCGCACATCGTCCTCATTGAGAGGGATGAGCTCCTCACCCTTATAGTTGACCCGCTCCTCCACCTCCTGGCGCAGGTAGCGCGGCACGAAGGGCTTAGGCTTGGTGTAATACAGGTTATAGATGTCGGGGCGGTTGGCGCGGGTGATCTCCAGCACGTCGCGAAAGCCCTTGGTGGTGATCAAGCCGGTCCTGACGCCTTTGCGTTCCGTCAAGGCGTTGATGATGATGGTCGAGCCATGCACAAAAAAGCTGGTTGCCGGCGCATCCAGTTCTGCTTTGCGCAGCGTCTCCACCACCCCCTCGGCGAAGTTGGCGGGCGTCGTGGCCACCTTGGTCGTGCCCACCTCACCCGTCATCTCGTCGAGGTAGGCTAGGTCCGTAAAGGTGCCGCCAATATCGCTTGCCACGCGCATTGAGTGTTTCCCTTGTATCTTGAACGATCGCCAGTATATCAGCTGGCGGTCCGTGCGCCGTCACTGTGGTTGTCAAACAGCGCTTGATTCCGCATCAAATTGGCTAGTGATCTCTGAGGGCTGCTCGAGCAAATGGCAGCGGGCTAAGTGCCCTGCCTTGATCTCCACCATCACCGGGTCCACATGTTTGCAGATATCGATAACATATGGACAGCGCGTATGGAAGCTGCAACCCTGGGGTACGTTGACCGGGCTAGGAATCTCGCCGGTGGAGATGATTTTCTCGGGCTTAGCCGCTTCCTCCTCTTCTGAGATAACGGGGATAGAAGATAGCAGCATCTGGGTATAGGGGTGCTGCGGGTTCTGGAAAAATCGGGACGCCTCAGCCATCTCGCAGATCTTGCCCAAATACATGATGGCAACGCGTGACGCTACGTTACGCATCAGGCTTAGGTCGTGCGTGATGAACAAGTAGGTCAGATTAAACTCGCGCTGCAGCCTGATAAGGAGGTTGATAATCTTGCCCTGTACCGAGACATCCAGCGCGGAGGTCGGCTCGTCCAGAATCACGAGCGAGGGGTTCGTCGCCAGCGCCCTCGCGACGGCAACAATCTGCTTCTCGCCACCACTCAACATCTGTGGATACTTATGCATATAGTCGGGCGGAAGATCAACCAAATCCAGCAAGTTTACGACCTGTTGGAGGTGATCTTCACCAGGCTGGTGAATGCTGAGCGGCAGCTCCAGGATCTGCCGGATGGTGCGGCGTGGGTTCAGGGATGAGCCAGGATCTTGGAAGACGATCTGGATTTCCTTTTTAAGAGGCACGGGACGCTGGGGGCCATCAGCGAACAGGTCCTGACCCTGGAAGTACATCGTCCCTTCCGTCGGCAGATACATGCCCACTGTGATGTAGGCGATGGTGCTCTTACCCGAACCAGATTCCCCGACTAGGCCCAGGGTCTCGCCCGTGCGAACGCTGAAGGAAACACCGTCTACCGCCTTAACGGTAATTGGCTCGCGATATATGACTCCGCGATGGCCGATGACGAAGTGTTTTTTCAGACCGCTGACTGTCAAGATGTCTTCACTCATGACGCAGCTGTCTCCTTCTGATACTGGTCAACTTTCTGGTCGTACAGGAAGCAGGCTACCTCATGATCCTCATCAGTCTTGAAGGAGGGAGGCTTCTGGCGCTGGCAGATGTCCATCACATGGGGGCAACGCGTGTGGAATCGACACCCGGATGGCGGGTGAAGATAGCTGGGTATGCGACCCGGAATGCCGGTCGCGATGCCACCGCCAGTCAGCTTGGGCACCGCCTCCATCAGACCCTGGGCGTAAGGGTGGAGGGGAGTTGAGAACAGTTTCTGAGTAGGTGCTACTTCAACCATATTGCCTGCGTACATCACATACACGCGATCGGTCGTCTCGCGCACGACGCCCAGGGTATGGGTGATGAGGATGACCGAAGTTCCCTTCTTTTCAACCAAGTTGTGCAGCAGTCGTAAGACCTGATCTTGGATGGTCACGTCCAGCGAGGTGCCCGGCTCATCGGCGATGAGCAGCTCCGGGTCCGTGGCCAGCGCCATACCGATACACACGCGCTGGCGCATGCCGCCGCTGAGTTGGATGGGGTAGCTGTCTAGCAGGCGTTCCGGGTCGGCTAGCGCCACCTCTCTTAGCGGCACGATGGCCTTTTGGTGAATCTCGCGGCGCGAGAGGTTTCTGTTGGCTGGTGTGGCGTGCCGGATGACCGGGACCAATTGTTGACCGATGGTGAAGACCGGGTTGAGGGCAGCAGTCGGGTCCTGGAAGATCATGGAGATGCCCCTGCCCCGAACTTTGCGCAGTTGATCGGGTCTCATCTTCAGCACATTCTGGCCCTTAAAGAAGATTTCGCCGGCGGGGATCTGCGCGGGCGGCATAGGCAGGATGCGCAAAATGGCTTTCATAGTGGTGGTCTTGCCGCAGCCGGACTCTCCCACCAGGCCGACTTTCTCGCCGATGTTGACGCGGAAGTTGACGCCATCCAGCACTTTGAGGATGCCGCCGTAAATCTTGAAGTGGACGGACAAGTCCTTGATTTCCAGCAGAGGAGACGTGGACATGCTTACACCTCCTCGGCGGCGAATAGGTCGCGCAGGCCGTCGCCCAGCAGGTTGAAGCCGAGCACGACAACCACGATGCCCAAGGCCGGAAAGA
>CAYFXN010000092.1:0-6585 GCA_964347065.1 uncultured bacterium
ACCAGGAGAGGCTCTCGAACAGGGTCTGGAAGGGAGGCCGCGATGCCTCCCACCAACGGAAGATGATGATGAACGTGTGGATAACTGTTGCAAGGGCCACGACTGAGGTGCCGAGCCTGCCCGTATACTCGTCTTTGGCAAAGAGGTGAAACAGGTAGAGAAACACCGCCGTCAGGTAGAGCAGCGACACAACGAGGAAAAGCCTGAGCTCGATAAAGAGGGCTACCGTTTTGAGTTCGAGAATCTCGTTCATTTCCAGAATGTTTTAATGTAACCGTCCGGAGGATGTCAAGTACTCTATTATACAATAATAAGGAAAGATACGGGTGCGCATAGCCCATAGTTCTGAAAATACGGTAATGCTGAATGCGGAATGAAACCCCCCGGAACAACAGAAAAGCAGAAAGCAGAACTATAGAACAACAGAACAGCAGAAATCAGAACTACAGAACAGCAGAACAACAGAAAGCAGAACGACAGAACGACAGAAATAAGAGAAACCCAAAACAGAATGGTTTGAGCAGCCAAGCTACCGAAACCCCCGCAATACAAGAAGGTGAGAAATTGAGAAGTTGGGAACTATTGAACTTCTGATCCTCTGATCCTCTGTTTTTTTCTCTTGAATGTTATTTATAGGATAAATTATTGAATTTGTTCTATAAACCCTCATCCGACGGGCCAGATTGACTTTTTTACTTCCGTGAGATTACAATAGGGTACGCAAAAAGGTGCGAGAGTGGCGGAATCTGGCAGACGCACTGGATTTAGGATCCAGCGGGTAACCGTGAGGGTTCAAATCCCTCCTCTCGCACCATTTTCATTCCGTGGCGAAATTTCTGTTGGGGGGGAAGAAAGTATATGAAACAGGAAGTGGAAGTGAAAAAGAGCATCGAGGAAGTCAGCCAGGTTCAAAAGCGGGTGAAGGTGGAGATCTCCCGGGAGATCGTGGAGAAGAAAAAAGAAGAATCATTCCTGAAAATCCAGAAAAAAGCGAAAATACAGGGGTTCAGACCGGGGAAAGCACCCCTCACCATCATCAAGACGCGGTATCGCGACGCCGTGGTGGAGCAGCTCGAAGAGGATCTCGTAAAAGAGGGATACTTCGCCGCGGTCAAGGAGAGTGATATCAAGCCCGTCGCCATCATGGAAATAATGGATGGTAAGTACGTCGAGGGAGAGGATTTTCGCTTCACCGCTCTCGTCGAGGTATTGCCCGACTTTGAGCCCGCAGCATACAAGGGAATAAATATTACGCAAGCAGATCAGGAAGTTACAGATGAGGAGGTAAATGCGGAGATCGGTCGCATGCGGGAGCGCCAGGCGGTATACAAGCCCGTTGAGAGGGAAAGCGGGAAAAACGACCTCCTGGAGATCAGTTTCAAAGCCTCAGATGGCGAAACCGTGATCGAGGAGCAAGAAGATTCAACCTACCTTCTGTCCGACACCTCATCACTGGGGGAGGAGTTCGAAAAAAATCTCATCGGAAAGAAAGCCGGAGACGAACTCGATTTTGCGGTATCTTATCCCGCAGATTTCACCATCGACCAAATCAAGGGAAAAAAGGTTCGTTATAGGATCGGCGTCAAGGCAGTCAAGGAAAAGGTTCTCCCCGAAGTAAACGATGATTTTGCCAGGTCTCTCCCGGAGGTTGAAAGTCTCGATGACCTCAAAAACAAGGTACGGGAATATCTGGGAGCGCACAAGGAGGAGGAGCAGAAGAAATTGCAGCGGGAACAGATCGTCGATGCGCTGGTGGATAATAATCCCATCGAGGTTCCTCAAACGCTTGTTGACGAAGAGATAAACCATGTGATAAGGGATACTCAAGGAAGGCTCAAAGCGCAGGGCGTGCAGTTCGATCCCTCGCAAATGGACATACAGAAGCTCAGGGAGAAATACAGGGACGGGGCCGTCAGGGCCGTAAAAGCTTCGATCATCCTTTCGGCAATCGCGAAAATAGAGGGAATCGAGGCAACGGATGAAGACGTAAACAAAGAGCTCGAATCGATGAGCCAGAATTATAACATCTCTCTTGAAAAAGTGGCATCATACTACAAGGACGAGAGAGCAAAGCACTCCCTCAAAAATGCCATACTCGAGAGGAAGGTTATGGAGTTTCTCTTAAAGAGCGGTCCATCGGATGCCGAAAAGGAAACAAGGGATACTTCGGTGGAAAAAGGGAAGGAGAAAGCGGATGACTGAAGGAGGAGCGATGACTCTGGTCCCCATCGTTATCGAGCAGAGCGGAAGGGGTGAACGGGCTTACGACATTTATTCCCGGCTTCTGAAAGACAGGATCGTGTTCATCGGGACCCCCATAAACGATGACATCGCGAATCTCGTCATAGCGCAGATGCTCTTTCTCGAAGCCGAGGACCCCGATAAGGATATTTTCCTCTACATCAATTCTCCGGGAGGGCACATCACTTCGGGGCTCGCCATCTACGATACCATGCAGTACATAAAGCCCCCCGTCGCCACGGTCTGCATGGGGCAGGCGGCGAGTATGGCGGCGGTTCTTCTCTCCGGTGGGGAGAAGGGAAAGAGGACGGGACTGCCTCACTCCAGGATCCTGATTCACCAGCCCCTGGGCGGAGTGCAGGGTCAGGCGGTGGACATCGACATCCAGGCGAAGGAGATCATGCGCATGAAGGAATCCCTCAATCACATCCTGTCCAAGCACACAGGACAGCCCCTGGAGAAGATTGCCGCCGACTCAGACAGGGATTATTTCATGTCGGCGGAGCAGGCAAAGCTCTATGGTATAATAGACTACGTTGTTGAAAAGAGGGTCCCAGCACAGAAGATAAAAGCGTAAACGGAGGAGTCGTGTCGAAGAGAAGCTACGATAAAAACAACATCCTTACCTGTTCTTTCTGCGGAAAATCCCAGAATGAAGTGCGCAAACTCATCGCGGGACCGACTGTCTACATCTGCGACGAGTGCGTCGAGCTGTGTAACGACATCATAGCGGAAGAATATGAACTCGAAGAAACGTTCGAGGAGAAAAAGAAGAAACTCCCGAAGCCCGAGGAGATCAAAAGGGCCCTCGACGATTATGTGATCGGACAGGACCGGGCGAAGAAGATTCTTTCCGTTGCCCTCTACAACCATTACAAGAGAATAGAGACGAAAACTTCGGACCAGGTGGAGCTTCAGAAGAGCAACATTCTCCTGCTCGGTCCCACCGGCTCCGGTAAAACGCTTCTCGCACAGACACTTGCCAAGATCCTCAACGTCCCCTTCACCATTGCCGACGCCACCACGTTGACGGAAGCCGGGTACGTGGGCGAGGATGTTGAGAACATCATCCTGAGTCTTCTCCAAAACGCGGATTATGACGTGGAAAAGGCCCAGAAGGGCATCGTCTACCTCGACGAGGTGGACAAGATCGCCAAGAGGGCCGACAGCCCTTCAATAACGCGGGACGTCTCCGGTGAAGGAGTTCAGCAGGCACTGCTCAAGATTCTCGAGGGGACGGTGGCGAACGTGCCGCCCAAAGGCGGCCGCAAGCATCCCCAGCAGGATTTCATCAAGGTGGACACAACGGAGATCCTCTTCATCTGCGGAGGCGCTTTCGTTGGCCTCGACAATATCATCGAAAAGAGGCTCGCTGCCAAGACCATGGGTTTTGGCGCCGACATCAAGAGCAAGGATGAGAAAAACATAGGGGAAATCCTCGTGCACTCCCAGCCGGAGGATCTGATAAAGTTCGGGATGATACCCGAGTTTATCGGGAGGCTCCCGGTGATCGCGACCCTGCACGAACTCTCGGAGGATGCTCTGGTGGAAATTCTCACAAGGCCGAAAAACGCTCTCGTCAAACAGTACCTCAAGCTCTTCGAATACGAGAACGTTGTCCTCGAATTCACCGACAAGGCTCTCCGCAAGGTTGCCGAGCTCGCCATTGAGAGGAAGTCAGGCGCACGCGGCCTTCGCTCCATCATGGAAAACATGATGCTCGATGTCATGTACGAGATTCCCTCCCGGGATAACGTGAAGCAGGTCGTGATTACTCCCAAAGTTGTGGACGGATATGCTCAACCCGAGATCATATATGAGAAAAAGGTTGAGTCGGCCTGATTCCTGAACCACATTCAAGCATCTAACCTTCTCGTCAACCAAGTTCTATACGGGAGATTAATATGGATGTCGTCGATCTCATGTTTCCCATGCTTCCCTTACGGGATATGGTGATATTCCCGTCGATGGTGGCACCCCTCTTCGTCGGCAGAGAGAAGTCCATATACGCCATCGAGGAGGCGATGAACAAAAATAAGCTCATCATGATGGCCACGCAGAAAGATGCCAAGAAGGACGACCCCGAGCCGGAGGACATCTACCGCGTGGGCACTCTCTGCTCTATCATTCAGATGATGCGGATGCCCGATGGAACGGTGAAAGTTCTCGTGGAGGGAAAAAGGAAGGCGAAAGTAACTCACTACGTTCCCGGCCAGAACTATTTTCAGGTGCTCATCGAATATCTGTCGCCCCTCTCCGAGGACAGGGTCTCCGTCGAGGCCCTCGCGAGGAACGTCAGGACTTCCTTCGAGAAATACGTGAAGCTGAGCAAGAAACTCCCCTCTGAACTCCTGATGACCGTGTCCTCCATCGAAGATTACGAGAAACTTGCCGACACCATCGCGGGGCATCTGCCCCTCAAGCTCGAGGACAAGCAGGAATTGCTCGAGATCGCGTCGCTGGTGGAGAAACTGGAGAGGATCTTTTCCCAACTCGAGGGGGAGATAGAGATACTCGAGGTGGAGAAGAAAATTCGCGGGAGGGTAAAGAAGCAGATGGAAAAAACCCAGCGTGAGTTTTACCTCAGCGAACAGATGAGGGCGATCAAGGACGAGCTGGGGCAGGGAGATGACGAGAAGACCGAGCTCGCCGAGCTCGAGGAGAAGATAAAGAAGAAGGGCATGTCGCAGGACGCAACGGAGAAGGCTCTTCGGGAACTCAAGAGGCTGAAGATGATGGCCCCCATGTCTGCCGAGGCGACGGTGAGCAGGACTTACATAGACTGGCTGGTGGCGCTTCCCTGGAAGGAAAAAACGGACGACAAGATAGACATCGAAGAGGCGGCCCGCATTCTCGACGAGGACCACTACGGGCTCGAAAAGGCCAAAGAGCGCATTCTCGAGTACCTGGCCGTTCGGAAGCTGGTCAACAAGCTGAAGGGCCCGATTCTCTGTTTCGTGGGCCCTCCCGGCGTGGGAAAAACCTCCCTGGCAAAGTCGATCGCCAGGGCGCTTGGGAGAAAGTTCGTGAGGATCTCCCTCGGCGGTGTGAGGGACGAGGCCGAAATACGCGGCCACAGGAGGACATACATCGGCGCTCTGCCCGGGAAGATCATCCAGTCGATAAAGAGGGCGGGCACCATCAATCCCGTTTTTCTGCTCGACGAGGTGGACAAGATGAGCGTCGACTTTCGTGGAGACCCCTCATCTGCCCTCCTGGAGGTGCTGGACCCCGAGCAGAACAACACCTTCAATGACCATTACCTCGACCTGGACTACGATCTGTCCAGTGTCATGTTCATCACCACGGCGAACACCCTTCACGCAATCCCGCCGCCCCTTCGGGACCGGATGGAGATCATCCGGATTCCAGGCTACACGGAGAACGAGAAGTTTCACATAGCCAAGGATCACCTGATAAAGAAGCAGCTGAAAGAGAACGGACTGACAGAGCACAATGTAATCCTGACGAACCCCGCGCTCTTCAAGATCATACGGCACTACACGCGTGAGGCGGGGGTGCGAAACCTGGAGAGACAGATCGCCTCTGTTTTCAGAAAGGTTGCAAAGGAAGTGGCAACCCAGGATACGAAGAAAGCGTTGAAACTGACGACGACCAAGATAAGAAAGTATCTCGGCCATGAGAAATTCCGGCACGGCGAGCGCGAGGAGAAAGAGGGGCTCGTGGGAATCGCAACCGGCCTGGCGTGGACCGAGTTCGGCGGAGAGCTGCTCCTCGTCGAGGTGGCCATCATGCCCGGAAAGGGCAAACTGACGGTAACAGGGAAGCTGGGGGACGTGATGCAGGAGTCATCCCAGGCTGCCATATCGTACGTCAGGAGCAGGTCCAAGCAGCTGGGCATAGAGGAAGATTTTTACCAGAAGTTCGATATCCACGTCCACGTCCCGGAAGGCGCCATTCCCAAGGACGGGCCTTCGGCGGGGATTACCATGGCTGCCGCGCTGGCATCGGCACTGACGAAGATCCCCGTGAAAAACGACATTGCGATGACCGGCGAGATTACGCTGCGGGGAAGGATACTTCCCATCGGCGGCCTGAAGGAGAAGCTCATAGCGGCCCACCGCGGCGGAATAAAGGAGGTCCTCATACCTCAGGAAAACTACTCGGAACTCGAGGAAGTGCCCAAGAAGATCAGGAAAGCCCTGGTCATCAAAAGCGTCTCCCACATGGATGAGGTTTTGCATGAAACGCTCGGCACCAAGAAGAAAGAGGAAAAGCCGCTGAAACCACCGGTCCTGGTGCCGGAAGGCAAAAAGGATAAGGGCAAAGAGGATCCGGTGGTGAAACACTAACTCGAGTCCAGAGTTCAGAGTTCAGAGAAAA
>CAYFXN010000092.1:6685-8037 GCA_964347065.1 uncultured bacterium
CTACGAACTCCAAAACGAGTTATTCGTTTATATGCCCTCTCATTCCAGTCCGTAAACCTGCATCGGTGTGAGGTACTGAGGAAACCGGGGGATCAGGGCCAGGCGGACGTAGTAGCAGAAGTGACATTCATCGACGTATTTTCCCTCGTGGTCCACGCCGTATTCTTTCGCAAGGAGCGCCGGTCCACCTCTCACGAGGGGGCCACAGATCGGGTGGGAGAGCGCGCTGTATCGCTGAACGAGATTCGACAGAGGGGCCTGCCGCATGTTTCCCATGCTCAGGCCCTGACAGAGGTGAACGTTCCCGTATGGATCTATATGTATTCTATCCGGGTCATTCAGGTCTTCATAAGGGCACCGGGTGAGGGTTTTCCATTCCCGCTTCGGAAGGGGAGCGGTCAATTTTTCAACGGCCCTTCCCCTGAACAGAACACCACCACCGATTGCCGGTTTTTCGCTGTTTAGATCATTTTTTACGGATGTGTCGATCCAGGGTTTTTCGATACAGAGCGTACCAACGGGCAATCCCAAATCTCTTGCCGCACCGGCAGCTAATGTCGCCGGATTTTCAGCTTTACCATCGTGATGGAATACGTCGTCGCTGATGCTGAGATCAGAAATTTCCAGGTCACGCAGGGGTTTGAGCCAGAGAGCGGCATCTTCGCGGGACGTCCCCCAGTATGCGTTGGTTATGATTCCCGTCTTGAGCCCGATACCGCGGGCCATGGTCAGCCCTTCCATCATGAGGGGAAAGAAGAGGAAGGGCTCACCGCCTTCGAAATATACCCACTCGACCGTCCCGATCCTGGCTATCTCGCTGATGGTTTCCCTGAGGTCACGCAGGGTGAACGTACCCTTCGCATCGGGGCCCGAATACCAGAAACAGTGGTCGCATGTGAAGTTGCACATATAGGTGAGAAGAAGGTGGATCCCCGTCAGCATGACGCATCTCCTTTTGCTATTATTGTATATCGAATACGTAATTTACACAGTCGGAAGAGAAGAACATCGGAAAGCGGCAGATGGTTCGAACAACCGAAACTCTGAACTCTATACTCTGAACTATGAACTATGGACTATGGACTCTGAACTATGGACTATGGACTCTGAACTGTTTCTATGTCGTTTCGGTTAGCCCTTGAAGGTCTTCTTCCACGAACTTTCTGAACGCAGGGATTTTCGCCATGTCCGGCGCTGTGATGAGGCCGCCGCCTCCCGTTTCAAGCGCCACAGAAGTTGCGCCGGCGAGCATACCGGAGAGCAGGGGAAAGAGTTTCTCCCCCGTAAGGCTCACCGAAATCCTTTCTTCCCGGGCCTTAAATGAGACGGTCAGGGTGATCCCGCCCGCACTC
>CAYFXN010000093.1:0-7794 GCA_964347065.1 uncultured bacterium
CTATCTGCGAGGGGAAGACGTTTACCCCCTTTATGATGATCATATCGTCAGACCTCCCCACGACCCTCCCCATTCGCATCGACGTCCTCCCGCAGGGGCAGGGCTCAGCGATAAATCTCGTCAGGTCTCTCGTCCTGAAGCGGATCATGGGGAACGCCTCCTTGGTCAGGGTCGTAATGACCAGCTCCCCTGTCTCCCCGTAGGGCGTTGGCTCGAGGGTATCCGGGTCGACCACCTCGATGAGAAAGTGGTCCTCGTTGATGTGGAGCCCTTTCCGCTCGAGGCACTCGCCGGAGACGCCGGGGCCCAAAACCTCGCTGAGGCCGTAATTGTCCGTAGCGATGATCTTCAGCCTCTCCTGTATGTCCTGACGCATGCCCTCAGACCAGGGCTCGGCACCGAAGAGGCCGTATTTGAGAGAGAGAGAATTGACGTTGATCCCCATATCGTTGATGACCTCCGCCACCTGTAAGGCGTAACTGGGAGTGCACACGATGGCGGTGGTTTTGAAATCCTGCATGATTTTCACCTGCCTTCGGGTGTTCCCGCTCGATATGGGGATAACCGACGCCCCGATCCGCTCGGCACCGTAGTGGAGCCCGAACCCCCCGGTGAAAAGGCCGTACCCGAATGCAATCTGGACCACGTCGTCCTTGGTGACGCCCCCGGCGGTGAGCACCCGGGCAACGAGATTCGACCAGTTCTTGATATCGTTTCTCGTATACCCCACCACCGTCGAGGTGCCCGTGGTCCCCGAAGAGGCGTGGACCCGAACCACCTCCCGAAGCGGAATGGCGAACATTCCGTACGGATAGTTCTCCCGCAGGTCGTCTTTCGTCGTGAAGGGCAGCTTTCGAAAATCATCGAGGGAGCGGAAATCATCGGGGTCTATCCCGAGCCCGTCGAACTTTTTCCGGTAAAACGGCACGTTCCGGTAAACCCTGTTCATGGTCGATTGAAGCCGCTCGAGCTGCAGCTGCGCGATCTCTTCCCTCTCCATGCATTCGTATTCAGGTTCCCAGTACATCCCCATCCTCCAATCTCAAATATGTTTCACATTTCCGAATTGAGGTCTCTCCCCAGATAGGCTCTTTGAATGTCTTTGTTCAACATGAGGTCCTCAGCAGGTCCCTGCAACATTATTCTACCCGATTCGATTACATAACCTCTATTTGCAATTTTCAGGGCGCTCCTCGCGTTCTGCTCAACCAGGAGAACGGTGTTACCCTCTTCCCGGAGTTTCGCGATTACGGAAAAGATGTTTCTCACGATAAGCGGCGCAAGGCCCATCGACGGTTCATCCATCATGATCATCTTCGGCCTCGCCATGAGCGCTCTCCCGATAGCCAGCATCTGCTGCTCCCCGCCGGAAAGGGTCCCTGCCAGCTGGTTCTCCCGCTCCCGAAGGAAAGGAAAGAGGTCAAATATCCGCCCCATGTCCGCCTCTGCAGCCGCCCTGTTTTTCCTCCTCTGCTGCACGTAACCCCCGAGAAACAAGTTCTCCCTGACCGTCATGGTGGAGAAGAGCTGCCTCCCCTCGGGGACGAGAGAACAGCCCATAAAAACGATCTCTTCGGGCGTTTTCCCCTCGATGTGCTTGCTGTCGAAGGTAATTTCCCCCGACCTGACTCTCACCAGGCCTGCGATGGTTTTGAGAAGGGTCGTCTTGCCCGTCCCGTTCGCTCCGATGATGGTGACGATCTCCCCGGGACTTACGTGCATGGAAATCTTTCGCAGCACCTTCAATTTCCCGTATCCCGCCTCGAGATTCAGTATCCTAAGCATCTTCCTCCCCAAGGTAAACCCGGATGACTTCCGTATTCTTCTGCACGGCAAGGGGTGCATCATCGGCGATTTTCAGCCCGTAGCTAAGAACGACGACCTCGTCGGAGATCCCCATCACGAGAGACATGTCGTGATCCACCACCAGCACCGTTATTCCCCTCTCCCGTATCTTCTCTATGAGACCGGCGATCTCAATCGTCTCCCGGATATTCAGTCCCGCCGCCGGCTCGTCGATTAGGAGCAGTTTCGGCTCGCAGGCGATGGCCCGCGCGAGCTCCACGGCGCGCTGCTGCCCATAAGCCAGGCTTGTTGCCTCCTGGTGAGCCATCTTCTCTATTCCCAGGAAAGACATGATCTCCATCGAACGGTCCACGATCTCTTTCTCCTCACGCCAGGTCCAGGGCAAATTCAGCATGGCCGAGAAGAATTCCGCCTTGCTGTGGATGTGCCTTCCGATCATGACGTTTTCCAGGGCCGTCATCTTCGAAAACAGCTTGACGTGCTGAAACGTGCGTGCGAGCCCCATGATCGCTATCTGATAGGGTTTCATTCCCTGGATCATCTTCCCGTCAAAAAGGATCTCCCCCGAGTCCGGCCGCAGGGCCCCGGATATCAAGTTGAAAAGGGTCGTTTTTCCCGCCCCGTTCGGGCCGATGACGGCCTTGATCGCTCCTTCCTTTACGGAGAAGCTCACGTCGTTTACGGCCCGGAGCCCCCCGAAGCGCCGGTTCAGGTTTTTCACCTCAAGAAGAGCCATCGTGCTGCTCCTCCAGATCTTTATCGATAAACTTTTTCCTGACCGTCTGGACCAGATCAGCAGGAACGATCCCTTCGGGCGCAAAAAGCATGATCACGATCAGAATAGCACCGAAAACGGCATCGTCGAAGGAACCGAATAACCCGCGAAGAGAGAAAAAGTTGAGTGCCGTTCCCATAGTGAGAGCGCCCCAGAGGTTTGCCATCCCGCCAACCGCCACGATGGCCACGTACCGGATCGACTTCATGACGGAAGCCTCCGAGGGGCCTATGCCCCCGTTGTAATGGGTCAGGAAAACACCTGCCACGGCGGAAAAAGCGGCGCTCAACACGAAGATGTGCAACTTGTATTTCGCCGTGTCAACTCCCGTGGCGTTTGCCGCATCCTCGTTTCCGTGAATCGATCTCAGCGCCCTGCCCACCCGGGAATTCACCAGGTTTAAGAGACCCAGGAGAAAGAGTATGACCAGACCCCAGGCTATGTAGTAATTGGGAATCCGTGCCGAGAGCTTCCCGCTTATCTCGAGACCGGGAAGGAGCTGGAAAGGCGGAATATCGGAGAGGCCGTCGGCTTCGCCGAAAATAGCCGCTCCCAGCACAATCCGGTAGACGATTATCCCAAAGCCCAGCGTCGCCATGGCCAGGTAGTGTCCTTTCAGTTTCAGGACCGGTCCCCCTATCGCGTATGCGATCGCCACGGTTATCAACACTGCTATCACACAGGCAGCCCACGGCTGTACGTGGAGTATCTGCGCACCGTACAGGTCCTGGCGGATCGTGAGCAGTCCCGTCTTTCCGAGCAGCGAAACGGCTCCCATATGCTGCAAAGGGAGAAGGTTGTAGGTGGTGAGAAGAGCCGACACGTACCCGCCGATGGCGAAGAATCCGGCGTGGCCGAGGGATAACTGGCCGGCGTACCCCATCAGCAGGCAGAGGCCGATGATCACGAGCAGGTAGTAGGCCGACATGGTGAGCTGGGTCAGGAAATATCCCGTGCCGGTTAAGTAGGTGGCCACCTGAACGGAAACGACAGCAATGAGAAAAACGAGTATCTGCAAAAGGCCTTTGTGCTTCATCAAAATTCCTTCAAACCGAACTCCTCTTTGCTGCCGAAGAGACCACTGGGCCTGACAAAGAGTATGATCAACAGTATGGATATGGCGATGGCATCCTTGTATGCGGTTGGCAGTATCCATATGCTGAAGGACTCGAGGGTTCCCAGGATGAAACCGGCAACCACAGCGGCCGCGCTGTTGCCGAGACCGCCCAGGATGGCAACGGTAAATCCCTTGATCGCCATGGGCACTCCGTTGTTGTACTGGACGTAGGTTATGGGGGAGACCACACACCCTGCGAGGGCACCTATCCCCGCGCTCAAGACAAAAGACAGAGTTACCATGTTTTTCGCGCTCACCCCGCAAAGCCTTGCAGCATCCCGGTTGGCCGCACAGGCCCGCATCTTTTTTCCCATGAGGGTGAACTTGAAGAATAGACTCAGGGCGATCACCATGACGGAACAGATGCCGATCACCCAGAGCACCTGGGGGGAGATGTGGACACCGCCCACCGATATGGATGTTATCGCACTCCCTGTGAAATAGGGCAGGGCCCTGACGCTCTCATCCCAGATGTGCAATGCCACTTCCCTGATGATGATAGAAATACCGATGGTGATGATGATCATCCGCAAGATAGAGGGGCTGATCAGCCACCGGATGAAAATCACCTCGATGAGCGCCCCCACGATCATGGTGATAACAACAGCAAGCACTATGGCCAGCGGCAGGGGCATTATCGCGTTGCATGTCACGGCGATCATGCCGCCGAGCATCACAAACTCACCCTGGGCGAAATTGATGATCCCCGTCGTGTTGTAGATGATGTTGAAGCCTATGGCGACAATGGCGTAAATAATGCCGTAGGTTATGCCGGCAACGAGATATTGAAAAAAGAGTTCTACACTCATACATTTAAACCAAATGCGATACAGCGCACGAGGAGCCGAAAGTAACAGAACGGGAATGCGAACTTCGGAATGCGGAATAAAAGCCGAGGAAGCTGAGAATATCAGATGTTGAGAAATTGAGAATTTTTGAACTTATTGATGTCTCAGTTTCTAAACTCATTGGATTTTCATTCCACACTCCGCACTCCCGATTCCGCATTGCCGATAATATTAAAACCGTCTGTCTTCAGATAGTTATATTACCTGGTGATCCCTTCTGTCAAAAGAATGGGGAGTATCCAAAAAAATCTTTGGATACTCCCCGGTATGTTGATCGCTGTTTATTTCTTGCTCTACTTCCCGAGCAGAACGAACTTTCCGCCTTTCACGGTAAGCATCTCGAATGAGTCTATACCGAGACCGTTGTGATCATCGGGAGAAAAGTTGAACACGCCACCGGTCCCGACAAACCCTCTCATGTTCTCGATGGCATCTCTGACCTTTTCCTTGTCAGGGCCGGCCTGTTCGATCGCCTTGACGAGGATCATGAATGCGTCGTAAGCGTGCCCGCCGAAGGTGCTCGCTGCCTCATTGAACTTCGACTCGTAATCTTTCTTGTACTTCATGAGAACAGGCTTCTGAACATTATCGTCTGAGAGAACGTCGGCGACGAGGAGCCGACCGGCGGGGAAAATAATCCCCTCCGCCGCCTCGCCTGCCGCTTCGACATACTTGATGTTACCGAATCCGTGACTCTGGAAAAGAGGAACATTGAACCCGATCTGCTTCATGTTCTTCGCCACGATGGACTGGGCGGGAACGATGGACCAGTTGACCACCGCCTGGACGTTCGCTCCCTTGAGCTTCGTGACCACCGCAGTGAGGTCGGTGGCCTTCTTGTCATACACCTCGCTGATCAAGACCTCGATGTCGTATTCCGGGGCGATCATCTCGAGCTGCGCCTTCCCGGCTTTTCCGAACCCCGTATTTCCGGCCACGATGCCGATCTTGGTGATACCCATCTTCTGCATCTGCATGTATATTTTCCTCACGGCGAAGCTGTCTTTCTGCGGTGTCTTGAAAACATACTTTGCCACGGGATTCACGATGACCTCCGCGGCAGCGCAGGACAGGAGGATGCTCTTCGCCTCCTCGCTGATGTTCTTGATCTTCATCGTCTCGCCGCTCGTCGACGGCCCGATGATGGCGAAGACCTTCTCCTCTTCGATGAGCTGTTTCGCGAAGGAGATGGCTTTCTCCGGGTTCGCAGCGGAATCCTTGATGATGAGCTCTATCTTGTGACCGTTGACCCCACCCTTCGCGTTGACCTCATCGGCCAGCATCTGAAGGGTTTTTGACTCAGGTGCCCCGAGGAAGGATGCCCCTCCTGTCACCGCAAGAATGGCACCCACTTTGATGACCTCCCCCGCAACGGCATAGGTGGCCGTCGATAGCGCGAGGATCAAAGCCAGAACAATGAACTTCATTTTTTTCATGGTACCCCCTCCTTAGAAAGTATTTGCCCCTCCACACATGGTCCTTGAATCCTAAAGGGCGTAAACCTCCTCCCCCTTGAGGATCCGAACTCCAGCCTTATGTAATATGTCGATGGCCCCGTCGATTTCGTCAAAGCGGAAAATGATGATTGCGTTCTCGCCGCTTTTCTGGACGAAAGCGTACATGTACTCCACGTTTATCCCTCCTCCCCGCAGGGCGCCAAGGATACCGGCAAGGCCGCCGGGTCTGTCGGGAACCTCGATGGCCACCACTTCCGTCTTCCCCACCGTGAAGCCGTTCTCCTTCAGAACCGCCTTTGCCTTCTCCCTGTCGTTGACGATCAGCCTGAGGATGCCGAAGTCCGCCGTGTCGGCCAGGGAAAGCGCCCGTATGTTGATGTCCGAGGCTGCGAGGACTCCCGTCACCTCCGCGAGTCTCCCCGATTTGTTCTCGAGGAATACGGATATCTGCTCTACTTTCATCTTTCCCGCCTCCCTTGTCAGATTTTCCTGTTGTCGATGACCCTCTTCGCCTTGCCCTCGCTTCGCTGAATCGTCCTGGGCTCGACGAGCTTGACACTGCACGAAACCCCGAGCATATCCTTTATCTCTCCTCCGATACGCCTGCTTAGACGCTCGAGCTCCTTGATTTCATCAGAAAAAATTTCCTCGTTCACCTCAACGTGGACCTCCATGATGTCGAGGGCCCCATCCCGGTCTACGATGATCTGATAATGGGGCTCCACCCCCTCTGTACCCATGAGCACGTGCTCGATCTGGGAGGGAAAAACGTTGACCCCTCTTATGATGAGCATGTCGTCGGTCCTTCCCGATACCCGCTCCATCCTGATGAACCCTCTGCCGCAGACGCAAGCGTCGGGAATGAGGGTCGTGATGTCACTGGTTCTGTACCGTATGACCGGAAACGCTTCCTTCGTTATGGTGGTGAAGACGAGCTCCCCCATCTCTCCGTGGGGCAGCACATCCCCCGTGTCGGGGTCTATGACCTCGGCGATGAAGTGGTCCTCGAAGACGTGGAGGCCCTTTTTGCCCTCGATACACTCGCTCGCCACCCCCGGCCCGATCACTTCGCTGAGCCCGTAGATATCGAGTGCGCTGATCCGCATCTTTTTCTCTATCTCCTCCCGCATCTTCTCGCTCCACGGTTCGGCGCCGAAAATACCCACGCGAAGCTTCAGCTCTGCCACGTCGATTCCCATATCCGCTATTACCTCTGCAAGGTTCAGGGCATACGAGGGGGTGCACAAAAGCACGGTGGACCCGAAGTCCTGCATGATCATGATCTGCCGCTTCGTGTTTCCCCCCGACATGGGAATGACCGTTGCCCCGATCTTCTCAGCGCCGTAATGCGCGCCGAGCCCGCCGGTGAAGAGACCGTACCCGTAAGCGTTGTGCACCACGTCTCCCTGACGGGCCCCCCCGCAGGCCAGCGTCCTGGCCATCAACTCGGCCCACGTTTCGATATCCCTTCTCGTGTATCCCACCACGGTGGGCTTCCCCGTCGTCCCCGATGAAGCGTGGATCCTGATGACCCGCTCCAGAGGCACGGTGAACAGGCCGAAGGGGTAGTTCTCCCTGAGATTCTCCTTCGTGGTGAAGGGCAGACGCTTAAGGTCATCCAGTCCCTGTATCTGATCGGGCCTCACCCCGGCCCCGTCCATCTGCCTGCGGTAAAAGGGAACGGTGGCATACACCCGCTCGACGAGCGCCTTCAGCCTTTTTACCTGAAGTGCCTCGAGTGCCTCACGGGGCAGCGTCTCGAATTCCTCGTTCCAGATCATGGGTTACCAA
>CAYFXN010000094.1:0-7788 GCA_964347065.1 uncultured bacterium
GGCCGGCGCTCTATCCACCTGAGCTACAGGCGCGCATTGGAATTGACCCGTACCGCACTATTATACCACCGCGCTCCTTTTCCGCGAACGCCCTTCCCGCATTCGATAATTTCCCTTGACCGCCCCCTTTGCCTGGGTTGGAGGGCCTTCCGAGCAGGATAATGGAATTTGCTCCCGAAATGATGGTAGAATCTTTCCTATCCTTTGTGCTCATCACATTAAATGACAGAGGCAGGGTTGCATTCTATGGACGTGGAAGGAAGGAACAGAGTCATTATCGAGGGAATCGAGCCCGAGATCGACGGGGGACGGTACCCGATCAAGCGCGTCGCGGGAGAGAAAGTGACTGTCGAAGCTGATGTTTTCGCCGAGGGGCACGACATCGTTGCAGCGATCCTCGAGTATCGAAGGGAAGATCAGGAAAGCTGGAGCGAGGTGTCGATGCGGCACGTCGGCAATGACCGCTGGGAAGGTTCTTTCGTCCCTCTGAAACTGGGGAGGTACCGCTATCGGGTCCGCGGTTACGTGGACGTGTACCTTACCTGGCTCGAGGGGCTGAAAAAGAAACACGGGGCAGGACAGGATCTTTCCGTGGAATTTGCCATCGGGGCTGCCTACATTGTAGAGGTTTCGGAAAGAGCCGCCCCCGAGGAGACGCGGAAGCTTGCCGAGCTGGCGGGTTTGCTGAGGAAGGGAGACGATCTGGAAAGGATCCTCCAGCGAGTCGGAAGCGAGGAAACCCTCCACATAATGCGGACCTGCCGAGAGAGGGACAACGAATCCCTCTACGGCAAAGAGCTCACCGTCGTTGTTGAGAGGGAGAAGGCGGGCTTCAGCACCTGGTACGAGCTGTTTCCCCGCTCTGCCACCGGGGAAGCCGGGTCCCACGGAACGTTTCGGGACTGCGAGGCGCTCCTGCCCGATATCGCGCGGCTCGGCTTCGATGTGCTCTACCTGCCGCCCATCCACCCCATAGGTAGTTCCCGGAGAAAGGGGAAGAACAACGTGCTCGTAGCCGGCGAAGGTGACCCCGGAAGCCCCTGGGCCATAGGGTCCGACGAAGGAGGACACAAGGCGATCCATCCCGAGCTCGGCACGATGGACGATTTCCTCCGCCTCGTTTCAGAGGCGAAGAAGCACGGCATCGAGATCGCAATGGATATCGCCTTTCAGTGCTCCCCCGACCACCCCTACGTGAAGGAGCACCCCGAATGGTTCCGCTGGCGCCCCGACGGGACGGTGCAATTTGCCGAGAACCCGCCGAAAAAGTACGAGGACATCATCCCCTTCGATTTCGAGACCCGCAGCTGGAGGGAGCTCTGGGAAGAGCTCAAAAGCATCGTCCTGTTCTGGGTGGACAAAGGGATCACCCTCTTTCGCGTCGACAACCCCCACACCAAGCCCTTCCCCTTCTGGGAGTGGCTCATCGGCGAGGTGAGGAGGACCCGCCCCGAGGTGCTCTTCCTCTCGGAGGCCTTCACCCGGCCGAAGGTAATGTACCGTCTCGCGAAAATCGGTTTCTCCATGTCCTACACCTACTTCACCTGGAGAAACACGAAGCGGGAGCTGACCGAATACATGACCGAGATCACCCGGTCCCAGGTGGGAGAGTACTTCCGGCCCAATTTCTGGCCGAACACGCCCGATATCCTCTCCGAGTACCTCCAGTACGGGGGACGGCCCGCTTTCGTCATCAGGCTCGTTCTTGCGGCCACCCTCTCGTCCCATTACGGCATTTACGGCCCCGCCTACGAGCTCTGCGTAAGCGATGCCGTATCGGGGAAGGAGGAGTACGACGACTCCGAAAAGTACGAGATCAAAAAGTGGGATCTCGAAAAACCGGGAAACCTCCGGGAGTTCATCGCCAGGGTCAACCGGATCAGGAGGGAGAACCCGGCGCTGCAGAGCACGAGAAACCTCCGGTTTTACGAGGTTGAGAACGATAACCTCCTCTTTTACGGCAAGCACACCGACGATCTTGACAACCTCCTGCTGGTGGTCGTCAACCTGGATCCCTTCCACACCCAGTCGGGGGTGTTACGGGTTCCCCTCAAGGATTTCGGGATCGAGCCGGGTGGAAGCTTCCTGGTCCACGATCTGCTCAGCAACGACCGGTTCATCTGGCACGGCGCCGACAACCATGTGACCCTCGATCCCCGGGTTGCCCCGGCCTATATCTTCCACGTACGCCGTCGCCTGAAGAGGGAGCACGATTTCGATTATTTCATGTAGGAGGGTCGCATGTCTGCCAAGGATACCTATCTCCCCGATGATCCCCTCTGGTACAAGGATGCGGTGATCTACGAGGCCCATGTGAAGGCCTACTACGACAGCAACAACGACGGGATCGGCGATATCAGGGGGCTGAAGGAAAAGCTCGATTACCTGGAGGATCTAGGGGTAACAGCATTATGGCTCCTGCCCTTTTATCCATCGCCGCTTCGCGACGACGGCTACGACATCGCCGACTACTTCAGGATCCATTCCGACTACGGCACGATCGCCGATTTCCGGCAGTTCCTCCGTGAGGCCCACAGAAGGAGGATCCGCGTGATCACCGAGCTGGTCCTAAACCACACTTCCGACCAGCACACCTGGTTCAAGCGGGCCCGCAAGGCTGCCCGCTCGTCGAAGGTGAGGGATTTCTACGTCTGGAGCGATACTCCGGAGAGGTACAGGGAAACCAGGATCATCTTCAAGGATTTCGAGAGCTCCAACTGGTCCTGGGACCCCGTGGCGAAGGCGTATTACTGGCACCGGTTTTATTCTCACCAGCCGGACCTGAACTTCGACAATCCCCAGGTGCACAGAGCCATGTTCCGGGTCATAGATTTCTGGTTCGGAATGGGAGTCGATGGTCTCCGCCTCGACGCGATCCCCTATCTTTACGAGCGGGAGGGGACGAATTGTGAAAATCTCCCCGAAACCCACGCCTTTCTCAAAAAACTGCGGGCCCACGTGGACGTCAAGTTCAAAAACCGGATGCTCCTGGGCGAGGCAAATCAATGGCCCGAGGACGCCGCTGCCTATTTCGGAGAGGGAGACGAATGCCACATGGCTTTTCACTTCCCCATCATGCCCCGCATGTTCATGGCCATCAGGATGGAGGACCGCTTTCCCATCATCGATATCCTGGAGCAGACGCCGGCGATCCCCGACCTCTTCCATTGGTACATGTTTGTGGGGAACCACGACGAGCTCACCCTCGAGATGGTCACCGACGAGGAGCGCGACTACATGTACCGTGTCTACGCTTTCGACCCCAGGGCCCGGATCAACCTCGGTATACGGAGGCGCCTCGCTCCTCTGCTGGACAACGACAGAAACAAGATCGAGCTGATGAACATCCTCCTGTTCACCCTGGGAGGAACACCCGTCATCTATTACGGGGACGAGGTGGGCATGGGTGACAACTATTACCTCGGTGACCGGGACGGCGTGAGGACTCCCATGCAGTGGAGCCCCGATAGAAATGCCGGTTTTTCCCAGGTGAACCCACAAAAGCTCTACCTTCCCGTCATCATCGATCCCGAGTATCACTACGAGGCGGTGAACGTGGAGAATCAGCAGAGAAATCCCTCGTCACTTTTGTGGTGGATGAAGCGTCTGATCGCCATCAGGAAGGTGAACAGGGTTTTCGGGCGGGGGAACCTCGAGTTTCTCCACCCCGAGAACACGAAAGTTCTCACCTTCCTCAGAAAATGGGAGGGAGAAACGGCTCTCGTGGCCGTGAATCTTTCTCCTCACGCGCAGGTGGTGGAACTCGATCTGCGAGAATATGCCGGTTTTACCCCTGTCGACGTGTTCAGCAGGAGCAGGTTCCCCCTCGTACGGGAGGGGAGCTACGTGCTTACTCTGGGCCCTTACGGTTATTTTCTCTTCCTCCTGGAGAGGGAAGTCGACGTTTCCGCGTTGATCGAAGAGAGAGCGATGCCGGAGCTAAAAGTTTCCAGGCAATGGGAATCTGTCTTCGACTCCGGAAGAAATGGGAAGCTGGAGGAAGATGTTCTCCCGAGGTATCTCAAGACCTGCAGGTGGTTTGGCGGCAAGGGGCAGACAATCCAGGACCTGGTTATCGAAGAAAACATCCCCGTTCCCATTGACGGGGTCAATGTTCACCTTCTCAACATCCGGGTCACCTACTCGGACGGTGTGCCTGAGAAGTACCTTCTGCCGGTTTTCTTCGCGAAGGGAGGAGAAGCCAGGATAATACGGGAAAGACATCCCGCAGGGATCATCGCGAGTATGACGGTGGGAAACGAGCAGGGGGTCCTCTACGATGCCGTCCATCATGCAGCGTTTCAGATAACGCTCCTCAAGATGATCGGCAGAAACAGGAAGGTAAAGGGGAAAGGTAAAGGGACAGATCTTTCCGCCTATCACGGAAAAATGTTTCGAGCCCTGAAAGGGAGCACGGCCGAACCTCTGGAAACGCAGGTGCTCAAAGCGGAACAGAGCAACACGTCCATCCTTTACGGAAACACCTTCTTCTTGAAGCTCTACCGGCGCCTCGACGAGGGGGTAAATCCAGAGCTGGAGATCGTCCGGTTCCTGACGGAGAAGGCCGGTTTCTCCCACGTCCCCCCCTTCGCGGGTGCCTTAGAGTTTCATCACCACGGGAGAAAAGATCCAACCGTGATCGGGATACTGCAGGGGTTTGTCCGCAGTGTAGGAGATGCCTGGGGATATGCGCTTCATGCCGTGGAGCGCTATCTGAACCGGGTCCTTACCCGGGGCCCCGAACTGCCCGGCGAGAGGGAAGATCTCCCCTCCCTTCTCGATGTAACGATCGACGACATTTCTCCACTTCTCCGGGAACTGATCGGGGGATTCCACCTCGAGATGGTAAGGCTTCTCGGCAAGAGGACGGGAGAGCTTCATCTGGCACTCTCTTCCGAACCCGACGACCCTGATTTTGCACCCGAGCCATTTTCCATGCTCTACCAGCGGTCTCTGTTCCAATCCATGAGGAGCCAGGCCGTCAAGGCCCTTTCTCTTCTTGCGAAACAGAAAGGAAAACTTCCCGATCCTCTCTCACGGCAGGCGGAGGAAGTCGTTGGTGCCGAGGGGAAGATCTTATCATTTTTCGAGAAGATACGGCAGCGGAAGATCAACTCCATGAAGTTCAGAATTCACGGTGATTTTCACCTGGGTCAGGTGCTTTCAACAGGCCGTGATTTCATGATCATAGATTTTGAGGGGGAGCCCGCGAGGGCCTTGAGTGAGCGGAGGCTCAAGCGCTCGCCCTTCGTCGATGTGGCCGGAATGATCCGGTCTTTCCACTATGCTGCGAATTCGGCCCTCCTCAAGCACGCGCAGATACGGCCCGAGGATGTTCAGGTTCTCGAGCCCTGGGTCGAGCGGCTGTATCACTCGGTGAGCGGCATATTTCTCCGGTCCTACCTGGAGACCGTGGCGAAAGCGCCTTTTGTCCCTGCTGACCGGGAAGAGCTGGGAATACTCATCGAATCTTTCCTTCTCGAGAAGGTGCTCTACGAAATCCGCTACGAGATAAACAACCGGCCTGACTGGGTAAATATCCCCATCGGGGGGGTTCGTTATATGATAAAGTCTTTTTTTCCTGAAGGGTAGGGAAGATACATTGCAGCAAAGGAGGAAGCGATGCAGGACGTGATCAGGGGAGTGTCCCTGCTGACGGAGCAGGATATATATCTTTTCAAAGAGGGAAACCATTTCCACCTCTACGAGAAGCTGGGTTCCCACCTCATGGAGGTCGAGGGGGAGCCGGGGACCCTTTTCGCCGTGTGGGCCCCTAACGCGGAGAGCGTCTCGGTGGTGGGGGACTTCAACGGCTGGAACCCTGAATCACATCCAATGGGCGTTCGGTGGGACGGCTCCGGGATATGGGAAGGCTTTATCCCCGGTTTGGGGCAGGGGAGCCTGTACAAGTATCACATCGCATCCAAGGTAAACGGCTACGTGGTGGACAAGGGGGACCCCTTCGCTTTTTCCTGGGAGCTATCACCGAAGACGGCCTCCGTCGTGTGGGACCTCGAGTACCGCTGGAACGATAGCGCCTGGATGAATAGCAGGGCCGAGAAACACTCTCTGGATGCTCCCTTCTCCGTTTACGAGGTCCACCTGGGTTCCTGGAAACGCGTGCCGGAGGAGAACAACCGCCCGATGACCTACCGGGAGATCGCCGATGAGCTCCCCGGATACGTGAAGGACCTGGGTTTTACCCACGTGGAGCTTCTGCCCGTTATGGAGCATCCCTTTTACGGTTCCTGGGGGTACCAGGTGATCGGGTACTTTGCCGCCACGAGCCGGTACGGTTCCCCCCAGGACCTCATGTACCTCATAGACCGCCTCCACCAGAACGGCATCGGGGTCATACTCGACTGGGTTCCCTCCCACTTCCCCGGAGATGAGCACGGACCCGTTTACTTCGACGGGACGCACCTCTACGAGCATGCCGACCCGATCAAAGGGTTTCACCCCGACTGGAAGAGCTACATCTTCAATTATGGACGAAACGAGGTGAGATCCTTCCTCATAAGCAGCGCTATTTTCTGGCTCGATAGGTACCATGGTGACGGGCTCAGGGTCGACGGGGTCGCCTCCATGCTCTACCTGGACTACTCCCGGAAGGAGGGGGAGTGGAGCCCAAACGAGTTCGGGGGAAGGGAAAACCTCGAAGCCATATCCTTCATCAAACGCTTCAATGAAATGGTATTTCGTGACTTTCCCGACGTGCAGACGATGGCCGAAGAGTCAACCGCCTGGCCGATGGTGACCCGGCCCACCTACGCGGGGGGCCTTGGCTTCGGCTTCAAATGGAACATGGGGTGGATGCACGATACCCTGGAATACTTCTCCAGGGACGCCATCCACCGGAAATACCACCACAACGAGCTCACCTTCAGCCTCTGGTACGCCTTCACCGAGAACTTTCTCCTCTCCCTCTCCCACGACGAGGTGGTTCACGGGAAAGGCTCACTGCTCAGAAAGATGCCCGGCGATGACTGGCAGAAGTTCGCGAACCTGCGCCTCCTCCTCGGGTACCTGTACGCCCATCCCGGGAAAAAGCTTCTCTTCATGGGCGGGGAGTTCGGCCAGTGGGACGAGTGGTATCACGAGCAGAGCCTGGCCTGGCACCTCCTCGAGTTCGAGCCCCACCAGGGCGTTTTGAAGTTGGTTCGGGACCTGAACAGGTTGTACAGGAGCGAGCCGGCGCTGCATGAAATCGATTTTGACCCCGAAGGTTTCGAGTGGATAAACGCCGGAGACTGGGAGCAGAGCGTCATCAGTTTCCTGAGGAAAGGAAAAAACCCCGGGGAAGTGATACTTGCCGTCTGCAATTTGACTCCCGTTCCCCGTCACAACTATCGGGTGGGAGTACCTTTTGGCGGTTACTGGCGGGAGGTCTTAAACAGCGATTCCAAGGATTACGGCGGGAGCGGCCACGGGAACCTGGGAGGTGTCGAGGCCGCACCGGTATCGTATTACAACCGTTACCATTCACTCTCTCTCGTCCTTCCTCCCCTCGGGATCGTCCTTCTCAAGGGGGAAGGGAAAGGGAACACATGAGGGTCGGCGCGAATTATCTCGGAGACGGAGAGTGCAAGTTCACCCTCTGGGGGCCGCTCCTTCGGAGCGTTGACCTCGTGATTACCGGTTCGGATGCGCGTGATATTCCCATGAAAAAGGATGAAAGGGGGTACTGGAGGGTAATGACCGGCAACGTTTTTCCCGGTTGTCGCTACCTCTTCCGTATCGACGGCTCTTTAAACAGACCGGACCCTGCTTCTCACTACCAGCCCGAGG
>CAYFXN010000095.1:0-7713 GCA_964347065.1 uncultured bacterium
TCTTGAACCTCGAATCCTCATCTTTTCGAGAACATCTAAGGACTATCGGAGGAAGCGTTGAACGAAAAAAACCATCACCTATCTTCAGCATTGTATTTATATCCATCCAATAACATCTGTAGAGGAGGGGTAACTTGTCATCACTAATCGAAACGATTTTTCAACAAATCGGCGGAAATAACGTGAAGGAGATCGGCAGAAAGGTGGGGACGGATGAACGTTCCGCCAGTAACTTGATCTCCGCCGCCCTGCCGTTACTCGTTGGGGCCCTTGCACGAAATTCATCGGGCGAAGAGGGTGCCGATGCGCTGTCGAGGGCGCTATCCAATGACCACGACGGGAGTATTCTCGACAACCTTTCGGATTTTCTCGGAAGGTCTGAAACAGAAGCCGGGGACGGCATTCTCCGCCACGTTCTCGGCGACAGGAGAAAAACTGTCGAGACGGGGCTCAGCCGGTCAAGCGGCGCGGACATTCAATCGGTGGGAAAGGTCATGGCTTTGCTCGCTCCCATCGTGATGGGCGCCCTGGGAAAAACGCAGAGGGAGAACAACCTAGATGCGAAATCCCTTTCAGGATACCTGGGTCAGGAAAGAGCTGAGCTCGAAAGGAGCGATCCCCAGGCGATGGGAGCTCTCGGCAGGCTGCTCGATGCCGACGGCGACGGCGACGTTGATGCGGGGGATATCGCCAGGCACGGCTTCGGATTGCTCGGAAGGCTCTTTGGCGGCAAATCATAGTGCATGAACCACCCCCAACCGATGTATGAACGTTGTGACCAATCAAAGGAGGAACGTGATATGGGTTTTTTCGACTTTGTAAAAGAGGCGGGAGAAAAACTGATCGAGAAATATTCAGGTGCCGAAGAGACCCGTCGCCAGGTTGAGGAGGGGCTCAAAAACCGGGTAAATGAGATGGGGCTCAACGTGGAGGATATCAGCGCACAGTACCACGACGGGATAGCCACCATCACGGGAAAAGCAGCCTCCCAGGAAGAGCGGGAAAAGGTGGTGCTGCTCGTGGGCAACACGCGGGGAATCGGGCGCGTCGATGACCAGCTGACGGTAGAGGATACGACTCCCGAGTCGGAGCTGCACACGGTAAAGAGCGGGGACACGCTTTCAAAAATTGCGAAACAGTACTACGGAAACGCCGGGAAATACATGGTGATTTTCGAAGCCAATAAGCCGATGCTCAAAGACCCCAACAAGATCTACCCCGGGCAGGTCCTGAGAATTCCGCCCAAAAAGAGCTGAGAACGGCCCCCGGGCCCATTGCCGGCCCGGCTGTTCCAACCACCTGCACAGGATAAAAAGAGGGGTGTTATATGCGGTGGTCTAAAGGAAGAAGAAGCCAAAACGTGGAAGACCGAAGGCGCATCCGCGTGTCCCGCCGTATGGCGGGAGGGGGTATCGGAACACTGGTTCTCGTGGTTGCTGCGCTCTATCTAGGCATCGACCCCTCCATCTTCATGAACCAGAGAACAACCCAGGTCAGCGTGCCATCTGAGACGGCATCGCCACAAAGGACAGCCGAAGAAGACCGGATGGCAGACTTCGTCTCCGTTGTGCTCGCAGACACTGAAGACACCTGGCGTGAACTGTTCGGCCAGCGCGGGGGAGCATACAGGGAGCCGAGGCTGGTTTTATTTTCCGGGGCCGTCGAATCTGCATGTGGATTTGCGCAGGCTGCGATGGGCCCTTTCTACTGCCCCGGAGATCACACAGTGTATATCGACCTTGCATTCTATCGGGACCTGAAAAACCGTTTTCAGGCGCCGGGGGATTTTGCTCAGGCTTATGTAATAGCCCACGAAATCGGGCATCACGTGCAGAACCTCCTCGGCATAATGGATAAGGTGCGCAGCCTGCAGGGGCGCATGAACAGGCAGGAGGCCAACAGCCTCTCGGTGAGAATGGAGCTTCAGGCTGACTGCCTTGCCGGAATCTGGGCCCATCACGCCGACAGGACGAGGAAGATCCTCGAGGAGGGAGACGTGGACGAGGCCCTGGGTGCCGCGAGCAGTATCGGAGACGACCGGATACAGCGACAGGCCCGGGGGTATGTGGTCCCCGAGTCGTTTACCCACGGAAGTTCCGAGCAGAGAGTTCGCTGGTTCAGCAGGGGCATAGAAACAGGGGACTTCTCGAAATGCAACACTTTCGAAACGGGGCGCCTGTAAATTTTTAAGAAATCCTTCTCCGATCACCCCGGCTGCTCGGATGTTCGAGCATTGTGGTTTTTGTTTACTCTCAACTTCTCATCTTCCCAACCTCACAACTTCCCAACTTCTGATCTTCCTGCTGTCTGCTCTCTGGTTTTTCCCGGAACGCGGAACGAGAAACTGATGTACTATGTCAAGAGTTTAGACCTGACCCCCTGTTTCCGTAAGTCGCGATGTGCGCTATGAAAAAAAATATCGTCCTGTCCGTGAGTCTGTTCCTTCTGTGCTCTTCTGTCGCCTTTGCAGGCGGAGGCCCCTTCGGCATCGACAGCAAGGCGACTCTGGATACAAATGGGATTTTCGAGCGGGATTACCAGAAGGCCCTGTATTTTACGATGGGGGCAATAACCCTTGGAGGGGCGCTCTGGAAAGGGGGGGAGACGCGCACCGGACGAACCTTCTGGCAGTCGATCGATGCCTGGACTTTTTCCCTCGTCTCAACCGGAACGATGAAAATACTATTCACCCGGAAACGGCCTTTCGAGACGGACGACCCCGATGCGTTTTTCAAAGGAGACGGTTACGACAGCTTTCCGAGCCATGAGGTTTCCCTCATAACTGCGCTCATAACCCCTTTCGTGCTCGAGTACCGCCGGGATCAACCCCTGGTGTATTTGCTGGAAATCATCCCCGCCTACATCATGATGGCCAGGGTCAAGCATCAGCGTCACTGGCAAAGTGACGTGATTGCAGGTTTCGCCGTGGGGACTCTTTCGGGCTTCCTTGCCCACTCCCTCGAAAAACCCCTGATACTGAGGATTTTGCCACAGGGGTTCATGGTGGGCCTGGAAAAAAAATTCTGATTTTCAACCGTTAAGCCGGTTGCGCTCCACCACCCGCATACACCACAGCCTTCAACCGCTCGTGAAATACTTCCAACCTCGGTCCGCCTTATGCACCGGAAGAAGCAGGCCCCAAAAGAGTTCTCTGAGAAAAAAATCCCTCCCACAACCGTGGTAGATCACAATATGGATTGTCACGTATTTGTGTGATCTGGCATAACGGGGAATCGTATAATAAAAAACAACTCCATTGAGATCAGGAACATCTGTAATTACAGGGGAGCGTTCCCCATTACAGACCCATTGATTCACAAACGAGAAACACCTCTATGTCAGACGCCGACGGTCTCTTCTCCATGATCGTCACCACGTTGCAGATCCGCTGGGGGGAGTCGCAGTCGGCGCATACCCCCGTCACCGCACAGGGCGTCTTATACCCGAGACGCTTCGCGTTCATGGGCGCGACAAAATCCTTTATCCTCCTCACGCCGCTTTCCGCATCCTTCACGATCTTGTTCCCACCTGCTGCGACGATCACCTTTTTCGGCCCGAAGGCCATTGCATTAACCCGGTTTCCCGTCCCATCGATGTTCACCAGCTTGCCGTCCAGCGTCACCGCATTCGTGGAGGTGAGAAAGAGGTCGCAGGTGAGCTGAGCGAGGCGGATCTCCTGCCGCTCTTTAGGAGTCAGGCCCGGCAGGCCGTGGTTGAGCATCTCCTTCCCCTTATCCTTCATCGCCTGGCGGATCTTGAGCGCCGCAACGGTCAGGGAACCGCCGAACCCGATGGAGACGGCTTCCTCGCACTCTCGAATGATCGCATCCCTTGCCTCATCTGCGGTGTCAAACACCCTCGCATTGAACCGGTTCTCTTGCAGGCCTTCCGCACAGGCGTCGGCAAGCACCTTATAGTGCCACCGGTACATCTCCTTGCTTCTTTCCATGCTTCCTCCCGGGGTCAGTTCCCACCTTCTCACATTTGTTATCATCCCATAATTTACCAATTACCTATTGTCTCACATAGGGGTAAAATGTGAAAAAGAAGAGGAAGTGGGAACCTACCCCGGTCTTTCTCTGTTCACTCACTTTTTCTATTTTTCTGGTTCGAGAAGAAGGAGATCCGAGCCGGAATGTGAAGAAAGAAAACAATTACCGCCGCACCACTGAAGCAGTTGATCGCGTTAGGGTAACGCGGGCGGGCTTCACGCACACCAGGTGCCTTGAACACACCTGCCAGGGGCTGGAGCCATGACGGAAATTCATATCCGTTATGCCTTACCAGAAGACAGAGAAGACATTTGCCTCGTCCAGAGCGCCGCTGTTCGTGCCCTTCACGGTGGGCCATATGCCCCCGATATCATTGAAGCATGGTCCGTAGCCCTGACACCAGAAGCCGCAGTGGAAGAAATGAAAACACCTGACATGACCTGGTTCGTTGCTGAACTCTCTGGTAAGGTTGTCGGCTTCTCTTCGATGCAAAAACACGAGGTGAGCGCCTTATATGTACACCCGGATTATCAGGGTAAGGGGATCGGGTCGAAGCTTCTCGCCCGAGTGGAAGCCGAGGCGCTAAAACACGGTATCCACCGAATCACACTCTTTGCTTCCATGAATTCACGACATTTTTACGAAGCTCATGGTTACCATGTTATCAGGGAAGTGCTCTACCCGCTCAACAATGAGGACTGTATGACCACGCTTGCAATGGAGAAAGAATTACCCGAGCCCAGTGAGGGGTCGGGCCTCGCCTTCTGACATAAAATTCCACTTTTTCGATATTGCGGAAGTCCAAACACCCGGATCTTCGGTTCCCCTCTGTTTTCTTGATCGAACCTGCCAGTTGGTTAATAATACCTGTATCGGGCCTCAATGCTCCATAACCCGAATAACCCTATGAAAAAACAATTAATCATCTTCCTGATCCTCTTTACCGCAGGAAGTTGCACGCTCCTTATGAAAGGGAAAACTTTCGCAAAATCCGCCGAGGCGTTAGCCGGAGCCCTGCCGGACCGGGTGGGGAACTGGATTGCAGAGCCAGAAGACAGGATCTACGACGCAGAAACCATCTTCGACTATATCGACGGTGCCGGTGAAGTCTACACAGCCTACGACATGCGAAGCTGCCTGTCCCGCCGCTACGTCGCCAAAGATGGCCCCACCATCGTGCTGGACATCTTCGACATGGGCTCTTCCGAAAATGCCTTCGGTGTATTCACACATGATCGGGATGGAGACCCCCTGGACGTGGGCCAGGGGGCACTTTACCGTCCGGGCTGGCTGAGCTTCTGGAAAGACCGGTTCTTTGTCTCGCTCTACGTGGAAGAGGAGACTTCAGGAGCGAAAAAGGCCTTGCTCGAGCTGGCCACAGCTGCAGCTTCCGGAATCAAAGAGAAGGGACCGCAACCGAAGATCCTCCTCAAGCTCCCACCGGAAGGCCTTCAAAACCGGGGCGTCCACTACCTCCGCCATCACATGCTGCTGAACTACCATTACTATCTGGCAGACGAAAACATCCTGAACCTTGGGCCGCACACTGATGCAGTTTTTGCCGCCTACAGGCGGGATGGAAAAAGCGCCCGTCTCCTTCTCGTCCTTTACCCGGACGGCCCGGCAGCAGCGAAAGCACACGGAAGCTTTCTCCGGCACTACCTGCCGGAAAACGTTTCAGCAGGGGCTGTATATCTTGAAGACGGGAAGTGGTCCACCGCCGCCCTCAAGGATAACCTCTTGACGGTGGTTCTTGAATCCGACAGCCGGCAGCTTGCCGAGGATCTGATAAGAGATGTGAAAAGACTCCCGTAGGCCCGCTTGTAGCGATTGCGATAATGCCGTGAACCGAAAAATTCGGAACCCGGAAAGGAGGAGGGACCGCAGCATGGGAAAAGGGAGAAAAGTCATCACCCGGCGCGATTTACTCCGCGGCGGATCATACTTGGCGCTGGGAAGCCTCATAAATCTTCCCCGAGCGGAAAAATCTCACGGAGCAGGGGGGAAAAAAAGCCGCGTTGTCCTGGTTCGCAACGAGAACGTCCTTAACAGCAGAGGGCAGATAGACCGCAGCATCTTAACGAACATGCTGGACGGGGCTGTCACCGCTCTTATGGATACAGCCGGCGCCTCTCACGCGTGGAAAAAGCTGGTGGACCCCGGCGATACCGTGGGCATAAAAAGCAACGTCTGGCACTACCTCCCCACTCCGGAGCCGCTCGAGGCATCTATAAGATCGCGCCTCACAGGTGCGGGTGTCAAGAGAGCGAATATTTCCGCAGATGACCGGGGGGTGCTTGGAAATCCAGTCTTCAAACGGTCCACCGCCCTGATCAATGTCCGCCCCATGCGGACCCACCACTGGTCGGGCCTTGGCACACTCCTTAAAAACTACATCATGTTCGTCCCTGAACCACGGGAATACCACGGGAACGGGTGCGAGAGTCTCGGCGCTATCTGGCAGCTGCCCCACGTTGCGGGAAAAACGCGGCTCAATATCCTGGTGATGCTCACACCCCTATTCCACGGCACCGGCCCCCACCATTTCAGCCGCCGGTTTACCTGGCATTACTGTGGCCTGATCGTAAGCCAGGACCCGGTAGCAGCCGACGCGACCGGGGCCAGGATAATCCAGGCCAAACGGAATCTATTCTTCAAAACGGAAAAACCCATCAGCCCACCCCCCCGGCACATAGCAGCGGCCGACGCTCAGTTCGGTCTGGGCAACAGCCGGCCCGAGGGGATATCGCTCATCAAGCTGGGCTGGGAGAAAGACATTCTCGTCTGATTGGATCGCTTGCAAGGATTTACCACGCTGCCAATTACCGTCGTGGCGGTTGGCGCTGCTCTCTGCTATTCGGTTTTTCTCAACTTCTCATCTTTACAACTTCAGGTTTTTCCTGACCTTCGAATCCTCGGTTGCTCGAGCCCACTGGTTTTCACCTTGCCTGCTTTCTGTGTCCTGCCGGACTTTGGACGCTGGACGGGTTTTTCGAAGCTATGAAACTTCGGCCATTCGGTCGTTCGAGCATGGTGATTATCATTGATTCTTCTTCCTGAAGAATCATCTATTTGATGTAGTAACCTGACACTCTCCAATTTCCATCTTTATCTAACTTAGGCGTGATGGTTTCGATAGAGGATTTTTTATTCTCAAAGGACGTTTCATATTGCAAAACATAATATTTTCCGTCCGGCGCGCCGGGTAGCGAGGTTGCGTACTGCGTCGATTTGAGTGTTCTCGACACAACTCTACCATAAGGCGTCCTGGCGCTCTTTATAGTTGTTTGCCACTGCTCTCTGGCAACCATTTCCTTGAACAACTCTGATGCCTCATCCCAGCTTTCTCCGTATCTTCCTTCATCAACAAGATTCAGCCACGTTTTGGAGGCAGATACCGCAGCCTGCTCAGACACCATTTCAGCATACATGTTTTCGCTCAATCCAAACACGAACAGTGCAGCTAACGTTAAGATTATGATCCTTTTTCCTTTCATAGCACCCTCCTTTTATTTGCCCATAACTAGGGAAAAATATTCCGATTCCATTCCTGGCTGATGCCAGATCATGGATTAAAACCGCACAGGGGATCGGTATTCAAAGCTTAATCATACCCTTTTTGCTGTCACGAGCACGATATTCTCTACAATAAACAATAAGAATGGTGTTCAGCGAAAAACGATTCTTCTTAGTGCCCTCGAAATTCGGAACTCGTTTGATC
>CAYFXN010000096.1:0-7664 GCA_964347065.1 uncultured bacterium
TATGCCGCCCTAAGATCGCGGGGCGTCAGGAGGAAAGCGCCCTGTGATTGCCCCCCCCTCCCGAGGTGCGGAGGAAAAGAGTGCGCCACGAACTTTACGGTATAAAAAAGCGCAAGAGCAAGTAACGGGTGATGTGGAAACCGTCTCAGTGCAAACAGGAAACAGTCTGTTATTATTCCGCGTCCTGCAACGAAAAGAAAAGTCTCTATCCGCCACCTGCCGTATTGATGTATTCTGAATTTGTGGCACAATAAAGACCAGAAAAGCCGAGATACTTCCAATGAAAGCACTGATAGCCGGATCGGGAAAAGTGGCCCGGGAGATACTGTCCCGCCTGGGCGAAACCTGGACGGTGACGCTCGTCGACACTGCCGGGGAAAATATGAATGTGTTCAAGGAGACCTTCGACCAGGTTGTGAAAACCATAACCGGCGACGCGTCGAGCCTCGTGACTCTCACCGAGGCAGGGCTCGAGGAACAGGACTTCGTTGTGGCCATAACGAACCGCGACGAGGTCAACTTCGAAGTGGCCCGCCTTGCGAAAGACAGGGGGGTGGAGAATATCGTCGCCCTGGCAAACGACAGCCGGAACATGAAAAAGTTCGAGGAGATCGACGTGCGCGCCGTTTGCGGCCCCTTCCTTGTGGCCCGGGAAGTCCAGCTCTACATGGAAAACCCCCGCCTCTTCGTCACAACCATCGCTGAGGGGAGGGGGGAGATCATGGAGATCGAGGTTGGCCGGGTGGCCCCCGTCGTGGGGGCAAAGGTGAGAGAGCTGGGTGCGAAAGACTGGCTCATCGGCGCGATCTACCGCAACAACGAGCTCATCATACCCGACAGCGAGACGGTTATCATGGCGGATGACCGGATAACCCTCGTGGGGCACACCGACCTGTACCAGGCTATTTTCCACTATTTCAAACTGGATATGCCCTCATTTCCGCTCCGGTACGGGCAGAACATCCTCGCCTTCGCCGAGAAGATCGAAGACGTTCCTCTTCTTTTGCCCGAAGCATTTTACCTGGTGAAAAATACCCAGGCGCAAAAGGCCGTATTCTTCGGCCCGGAAGAGCTCGAGGAGGCGGCCCTTTCCGAAGCGGAAAAACGAAAAGAGCAGGTGGCCGTGGAGTTCAGGAAAATAGGGGGAAACCCCGTGGATGCCATCGTGTCGGCAAGCAAGGAGGAGAGCGTGGGATGCGTCCTCATCCCTCCAGCCCGCTCCTCTTTTCTCAGCACCATATTCGGCAAGGAGAGGTTCGTTTCCCTGGCCCGCCGCCTGGGCGCACCCCTCATGATGCCCCGGAACAGCCACCCCTATACCCGGATACTTGTCCCCTACAACGCCACGAAAATGGCGGCCCTCTCCCTGGAGATAGCCCACGACATCGCCCGGCAGATCAAAGGCAAGGTCTCGGTGGTCATCGTCTCTGAGCCTATTTTCATCCGGGGGGAAGGTGCGGAGGGCTGGGCGGAGCGCGCTGCGCAGCATGCCCGCGAGATAGCGCGCATTTACCGGATCCCCATCGAACTGATAACCCTCGAGGGCAACACGGTGAAGGAAGTCGTGCGGGTCGCCGCCGACCACGACCTGCTGATCATCGGGAGCTCGACGGAAAACGTCCCGTTCCTGAAACCCCACGTGGGACAGCTCATCGCAGAGAGGAGTCCCTGCTCCGTCATGGTGGTAACGCTTTGACCCGTCCATTTCCTGCGAAGGAGGTCCGGGGTAACGCCCCCTCTTACGCCTATGCACTTTGATCAAGCCCTTTCCCTGATGATCATCGCCACGGCAGCGCTGGTGCTCCCGAACATCGCCGAGAGGCTCCGTGTGCCTCCCATCGTCGCCGAGATCCTCTTCGGGGTCATCATCGGGAAGAGCTTCCTCAATATTCCCGTCTCTGGGGAGTGGATATCGATCCTCGCAGAGATCGGTTTTCTGATGCTCATGTTTCTCGCCGGTGCGGAACTAGATTTTTCCCTGCTGGAGAAGGAGAAGCCGCAAGTATTTGTGCTCTTCGCCCTGATCGTTGCCAGCACGTTTCTGCTCTCCTACGCTTTCTCCCGTCTCCTCGGGTACGGTTTCTACCTCGCCCTGATCCTCTCGACCGCATCGCTCGGCCTCGTTCTCCCAACGTTGTCCAACGTGGGAATAACGGGGACGATGCTGGGGCAGAGCATCCTCCTCTGCGCCGTGCTGGGCGACTTTTTAACCTTCTTCGGGATTACCTTCTATGTCCTCTTCGATAAGTACGGGTTCACCTGGCGGTTCATCACCCCGATTCCCGTCTTCGCCCTCTTCGGCATCCTCCTTTTCGCTGCCCGCCTCTGGGTCTGGTGGAACCCCGAGAAGGCGAAGGTGCTGGTGGGAAAATCGGCCCCGTCAGAGCTGGGCGTGCGCTTCTCCATCGCCCTCCTCTTCATCTTCGTGGCCCTCTCGGAACTCGCCGGCATGGAACCGGTCCTGGGAGCGTTCATGGGCGGCTGCCTCCTCTCCTTTATCTTCCGGGAGAAAGAGCACCTCGAGGAGAAGCTCGCATCCATCGCCTACGGGTTCCTGATCCCCTTCTTCTTCATCCGCGTTGGCATCATGTTCGAGATCGGGAACGTCCTGAACCTCGATTCGCTCATCTTCATCGTGAAACTCGTCGCGGTGGCATTCGCCGTCAAGATCATCCCATCCCTGCTCCTTCTCTTAAGAAAGATACCTCCCCGGTATTCGGTGGCAGCGGGATTTTTGCTCTCGGCGCGGCTCACGCTGATCATCGCTGCAGCTGCAATCGGCCTCCGGGAAGGGTTCATCGACCAGGCGCTCCGGGACTCCATCGTCTTCCTCGCCCTGGTCACCTCCGTCGTCTCCCCCACGGCGTTCAAGCATATCATCGACCGGGAGGGTTGAACAGCTCTGCAGATATGTCTCCTGTGACCCACTCCTCTCGCGATGGTTGAGGACGTATTACCGAGAGTAAGAGGCGATAATTTTCTGATAAACTAGTTCCTGCCGGCAGGATGGAGTCGAAATTTCAGCTTCCCGATTCACGGTCGTTTCCCGGGGTTTGAAAGGAGCAGATGGCCATGGCAGAAAGGGAAAGGCGGACGGTCAGCCAGGCTGCGAGCCCGTTCGGTATGGTTGCGACGGGCTCGCCTGCCGCCACGAAAGCGGGCGTGGCGATCCTGAAAAGGGGCGGCAACGCCGTTGACGCTGCCGTAGCAGCCGCCTTCTGCCTGGGTGTCACGGAGCCCCAGGCATCGGGACTCGGCGGGCAGTCCATGGGGATTATCCACCTGGCCGAGGAGGGGAAAACGATCGCCATCGACGGCTCGTCCAGAGCCCCGCTCGGATTCTCCCCCACACATATACCGAAAAAACCGCTCGTCCGGGGGCTGTCGGCCTCCACCCTCCCCTCCACACCTGCCGTCCTTTGTTACCTGCTGGAGAACTACGGGTCGATGAGCCTCTCCGAGGTGCTCGAGCCGGCAATCGAAGAGGCCAGAAACGGTTTCCCCATTTCCTCACTCCAGCACCGTCTCATCCTGCGGGAATCGAAGGAGCTTTTGAAAGACCCCCTCTGCGCGCAGCGGTTTTTCAAAGACGGAAGGGCCCTCCACGCACGGGAACGCCTCTTCCAGCCCGAACTGGCCGCCTGCCTGGAAAAACTGGCGATAAACGGGTGGGAGGACTTCTACCGGGGAGAGATCGCCGAAAAGATCATACGGGACATGGAGGCGCGCGGCGGCCTCCTCTCCCGGGTCGACCTGAACCGCATACCGGTGCCTCAGGAGCGCCCGGCTCTGAAAGGGAGGTACCGGAAGTTCCGTTTACGCACGTTCCCGCCTCCGGGCTCCGGAAGGGCCCTCGTGGCAATCTTGAACATCCTTGAAAACTTCGCACCCGATGAGCTCTCCCCCGATTCCCCCGCCGGAGCCACCGTCCTTGCCCTCTCCTTCTGGAGGGCGCTCAGCGACCGGGACAGGATGCCCTTCGACCCCGACATCTTTTTCCAGGCGAAGGAGAAACCGATGCTGGGGGAAAAGTACGCCCGGAAGATCGCCGGACAGATTCGGATCGTCACACCTGGCGGAAGCGCCGGGGCACCGGGCGGGGAGGGAGAGACAACCCACCTCTCCGTGGTGGACGCAACGGGCAACGCTGTCGCCATCACCCAGTCCATCGAGTTCATCTTCGGGAGCAAGAGGACGGCGAAAGATCTGGGGTTCTTCTACAACAACTACATGAGCACCTTCAACTACAAGGACATGGTTCACCCCCACTACCTGCTCCCCGGGGCGGCGCCGTGGAGCAGCGTGGCCCCCACGTTGGTCTTCCGCGGGAAGAAACCCTTCCTCGTACTGGGAAGCCCGGGCAGCGAGCGCATCACCACCACCATCGCCCAGGTGATTTCCAGGATGGTGGACGGGGGCGAGAGCCTCGCGGAAGCCGTGGGCGGGGCCAGGCTGCACGCCACCAGGGACGGACGCGTTCACATCGAGTATTCCCGTTTTTCCCCGGCCACCAGAGAAGCTTTGAAACTGGCAGGGCTCAAGGTGCGCAAGAGGAGCAGCTACAGTTTCTACCTGGGTTCCGTACAGGCGGTCCGGTACCCCTCCCGCCCGGGTGAGCCATTTCAGGGGGTTGCCGATCCCCGGCGCGACGGGAGGGCGATGGGCCCGGACAGCATTGTTTCAGGAGGGCAATCATGAAGATCGCGGTTGTATATAACAGGGACAGCCAGGCGGTGATCAATCTCTTCGGCGTACCGAACAGGGAGCGGTATGGCCTGAAAACCATCAGGCAGGTGCGTGACGCCCTGCGTGCGGGAGGCCACCAGGTCAAGGTTTTCGAGGGTGACAAGCACCTGGTTGAACACCTGGAAGAGTTCATGCCCGCCGTCATCGCGGGGGAGCGCCCGGGACTGGTCTTCAACCTGAGCTACGGGATCCAGGGGAGGGCCCGCTACACCCACGTGCCCGCCATGCTCGAGATGCTTGGCATCCCCTACGTGGGTTCCAGCCCGGAAACGCACGCCATCGCCCTGGACAAGGTGGTAACCAAGATGATCCTGATCCAGAAAGGCCTCCCCACACCGCGCTTCGCCGTTCTTGACGAGCCGGACTCGGAGCTCACCGAAGAGCTGAAATACCCCCTCATCGTCAAACCCAAGGACGAGGCCGTCTCCTTCGGCCTCAGGATCGTTCATAACTATGGGGAGCTCAGGGAGGGCGTATCGGCCATCTACGATAAGTTCAGGTCGCCAACCCTGGTAGAGGAGTACATCGACGGCAGAGAGGTAAACGTGGCCCTTCTGGGAAACGACCCCGTGGAGGCGCTCCCGCCCGTTGAGCTCACCTTCACCGAAGGGCCACCAATTTACACATACGAGGACAAGACCCACCGGAGCAAACGGGAGATCGTCCCCGTCTGTCCTGCGCCGCTTTCGAAGAAAGAGACAGAGCGCGTGCAGTCACTGGCCGTAGAGACATTCAAAGCCCTGGGCTGCTTCGACAGCGCCCGGGTGGACTTCCGCAGAGACAAAAAGGGCAACTTCTACATACTGGAAGTCAACTCGATGGCGAGCCTCGGACCGGGCGGTTCCTTCGTCTTCGCCGCCGGCAAGATCGGCATCGATTACAACACACTCGCCAACCGGCTGGTGGAGATAGCGGGGAAGAGATACTTCGGCCCCGGCTTCACGAGCCACGTGAGCAAAAAGAGCGGCACGAAGGAGCAAACCATCTTCACCCACCTGACCCACAACAGGGACCGGCTCGAGGAAAAATTAAAAACCTGGACGGAAATGCAGAGCATGACGGGGGACATCGCGGGAATCAGCGAAGCTTCAAGGGCGCTGGGCGAGCGTCTGACCGCCCTCGGTCTCACCTCCCTCGAGGAATACACGAACGGCACATCCACCTGGGCCTGGCAGACCGCCGCGGGTCTGGACAACGGCACCCTTCTCGTCGTGGCCCTGGACGTCCCCCGCGTCACGGGCGGCTACCCCCAGAAGTTCCGCCGCGAGCCCGAGTGGCTCTACGGGGAGGGGATCGCCCTCTCCCGGGCGGGCATCGTCTGCATGCTCAGCGCTTTCGAGGCCCTGCGCTCGGTGAAAAAGCTCAAGAGCACCCGTCTGGGCGTTTTCGCCTACGCCGACGAGGGCGATGAGATGCGGCAGAGCCGCCACGTCCTGAAGGACCTCGCTAGAAAGGCACGTCAGGTGATCGTCCTGCGGCCGGGTAACAGGGTGGGAAAGGCCATCACCCAGCGGCGGGGCATCAGGAAACTCAACGTCATCGTGGAGGGAAAAGCCCTCCGAATCGGGCACCGCGGCAGCGAGGTGGAGGCGCTTACCTGGTTCATCAAAAAGGCCGGGGATGTGCCCGGGCTTTCCCGGCCGGGACAGAAAGTCACCGTCTCCGTCCAGGATATTTACACCGACAGGTTCGGGGCGCTTCTGCCCCACCGCATCTTTGCATCGGTGAGCATCACCTACCTCAATCCAAAACATGCAGACCAGGCGGAAAACAGCCTCAGGAAACTGCTGACGGCACGGGCCAGGGGAGTCAGGATCCGCCTGGAAACCGTTTCCGACCGCCCGCCGCTTCTTCGAAAGGAAAAGAACGAGGACCTGATCTCCCGGCTCAAAAAAATATGCGGGGAGTGGAAACTCCCCTTCGACAAGGACGCGAGCCTGCTTCCCTCGGCAGCGGGAGAGGTTCCCCCGGATATCCCCGTGGTCTGCGGGCTCGGGGCCGCCAGCAGGGACATGTTCACCCCCTTCGAAGCGGTCCATCGCGGCGAGCTGCTCCAGCGCACGCTCCTTCTGGCCCTCTTCCTGGCGGAAGGCTGAGGCCGTGTCCCGGCCTCTGCCCCTGCCGGTGGTAATCTCCGTCCCCCACGGGGGCACGGCGGTACCTTCCGAAGCTGCGCACCTCTTCCGTCTCGGAATAAATGAGATACTGCGCGACGGCGACACCTGGTCGCGGCACCTGTACGGTCTCTCGGACCGGGTGGTGTCATACGTGGAGACCCGCATTGCCCGCGCCGCCCTCGATATGAACCGATCGCCAGACGACAGGCCTCCAGAAAACCCCGACGGCGTCGTCAAGACGACTACCGTCGACGGCGTGCAGGTGTGGGAAGACCCGGCGGGGCTCCCCCGCGAATTGGTGGATACGATCATCGAGAAGTATCACCGCCCCTTCCACGGCACGATCGAGGCGGCATCCAGGAAGAAAACGGCCATACTTGGCATCGACTGCCACACCATGCTCTCCCGCGCTCCCCTTTTCAGCGATCGGCCCGGAGCGCCCCGGCCGATGATCTGTATCAGCAACGGGGGGGACGGGGCGGGAGAATCACGGGGGGAGCCGCTGACGGCGCCGCCCGAACTCGCGCGGGCTCTGCGCGACGCAGTGGAAACTGCGTTCCGCCACGAAGACGTCACCGTGGGCATCGGCGCCGGTGCGGTTCTTCTGAACGACCCTTTCCGGGGCGGATACCTGTGCCGGCACCACGGGATCTCAGGGCCCCTTCCCTGGGTGCAGTTCGAGATAAACCGAGCCCTCTACCTGCCGGAGGAACCGGTTCTGACGGAAAGACCGGATGCAAAGAGCCTGAATCGGCTCGGGGACCTGCGTGAGAAATTCCTGAGGGGGCTCAAACGGATACT
>CAYFXN010000097.1:0-7581 GCA_964347065.1 uncultured bacterium
GCGGTTCAGAAGGTACCGCATCCTGTAGGCCGCCCCCTCGATGGAATAGACGAGAAAACCCGTGAGATAATCGAAAATCTGGGCGGTAATTCCCCCAACGGCCCCTCCGATGACCGGTTTGCCTTTCCACATCCCTTCGGTCACCGTGAGCCCGAAGCCCTCCTTGGTCGATTTTTGAATCACGATCGTCGCCACGGCCTGGATCGCGTTGATCTCCCTGTGTGCATCCGATGGAAGCATGATCACGGAAATGTCCGGATCCCCATCGGCTTCCGTCAGAACCTGTCGGTAGACCTCCTCCCCTTCGGGATCATCGGTTGCTCCCCCGCCTGCCAGGACGAGCCTGCACTCGTTAAATTTCCGTGCTACACGGAAAGCCTGGATAACGCCGACAGGATCCTTGAACCGGTCAAAACGGGAGATCTGAACGATCAGGGGCATGTCGGTCTTCACGCCGAGGCTTTCCACGATCCCCCTCGCCTCCGAATCGACCATGGTCCGGTTTTTCTCGCTCAAAGGGTCGATCGCCGGCATCACGATATACTGGGGATGGGGCAGGTTCTGGGAAAATTTCGCCATGGAGAATAGGCTGCAGTCGTACTGCTCAACGTACTTTCTGAGAAAGCCCCACGTGTCCCTCCAGGGCCTGGCAACATCGATGTGGCAGCGCCATACCCAGTGCTGTCCGTCCCTTTTGTTCTCGATCAGCGCTGCCGGTTGGGGATCGTGGATGATGATGACGTCTGCGTTAAAATCGATCTTCTTCCCGTGTCGCCTATTCACCTCCAGGTAGTGGTCCAGGTCACCTTCTGGAATGGTAATCTTGTCTCCCTGAAGGGAATTGTGCATCGCCTTCGTTGCCGCGAAGAACCGGGAGTCTCCCTCAATAACCTCCCAGCGCACATCGAGCCCCAGTTCGCTCATCAGAGGAACCGTCCTGTTCAGGATCTCGGCAACGCCGCCGCCCTCTTTCGTCGAGTTTACGTTCAATACGCGAAGCCCCTGAAGCGGCTCCGCGAGCCTTTTCAGCTGATTTACGTATCGCTTCCCGACAACCGCTATGTAATCGTCCAATCGCGCGCGCATATCCTCACCGCTTTAAAAATTCTTTGATCATCTGGATGAGCCTCCTCCGCAAGTCTTCCAGCGAGTTGAGATAAAAATCCAGTCTCCTGATCGCAGCGACGAGTTGCGGAAGATCAAAGTTCAGATCGATCCAGGTGGAGAAATCATCCATGTTTTCCCCGAGCCTGATCCTGGACTCGAAAAAGTGGTAATAGACCACGCTCACGCCGCTCCTTGCCAGAGCGTCGCAAAACTGCGGGAGGGTCTTCGCGTACCGCCGCGTGGGAAGGATGATGCCCGTAGACCGCTCGAAGTGAAACTCAAAGCCGGGCCTGACAGGCGGCGTGTGTTGGTTTTCCCACATGAAGTCCTCGATGACGTTAATGATGTTTTGCCGCAACTCCTCGATATTTTCTTGCTCGAAAGGATTTATGTTCGCCAGCCTTTCGGCGAGGACCTGGGTTCCCAGCCCGTTGGTGGCCCACCTCGCGAAGTCGTTTGGATAATCCCAGAGCTGGGGCGTGTACTTGAGATAGCCCCGGCACATGTGGTGGTAGATGACGTCCGGTTCTGCTGCCCGGATGATGCCGAGCAGCTCCCGAAGACTCTGCGCCTGCTGTCCCGTAGGTTTGATAATCTTTAAGAACTCGTTGAAATGGAACGGCATCGCTGATCTGGTATGCTTGGTCACCTCTGCCTCCCACATTTTCCGGAACCGATGAGATCTTCCATCAGGATCACCACTTCCAAAGGCCCGTTCAGCTCGAAATCTGCATCGAGATGGAGCGGGTCTCGCCCTTGCACAAAAATTGAGATTCCTCTGTCCCGCACCCGCATGTACTCATACACGTAATTATCGGTAACATCATCACCGAAATAAACAGGAAATACGGTTGTGCTGAAGGTTTCCTCGATTTTTTCGAGGATGAACCCGAGCACCTGACCCTTGTCGGCTGAACTTTCAAGAAGAACTTCGAGAACCCTTTTCCCTTCCCTGATTTTAAGATTGCGATGCTTCTTTGTGGTTATCGTGACGAGACGGGTGAGATCATCCAGGAGCCAATCGTCAGTAAGACGTGTGTGAACGCTCACGGAAAACTTCTTATCCTCCACGATCATGCCGGGAAATGCCGTGGCTTTAGCCGCCAGTTCCATAGCGAGATGATTCAGGGAGGAAAGTTCCTCATCGTTTGCAAGGGTGTAGCTCTCTCCGAATATCTCGAGCTGCGCCCCGTGATTGCCCGAAAAAACGATACCGGAAACACCCACCTTTTCCTTCAGGTCTTCGATCTCCCTCCCGGATATGACGCCAGCCACAACATCGTCAGATTCCGCCAGCGTTTCGAGAAACTTCCGCGCCCCCGGAAGTATCCTCGCTTCTTCAGGGCTGTCAACTATTTCCGATATGGTTCCGTCGAAATCAAAGAAGAGACCGAGAAGCTCCCCTTCCCCCTTTTCCTTCATAATTCTCTCGATAACCGATTGTGATACCGTCATTCGATCATCTTACCCCATTCGCTGAGGAAAGCGTGGAGCCACGCATAAATGTCATTTTCTTTTACTCTTTGATTGAGCTTCGCTATTCTGTCCGCCCTCACGTCCTCGGGAAGGTTGAGGGCCTCGTACATGGTATCCGCTACCAGATCGATGTCGTTTGGATTCACCAGGTGGGACTCCAGAAGCTCGTCGGACGCCCCGGCAAGCTCGCTCAGAACCACAGCACCGGGCATCCCGCATTTTGAAACGACGTACTCTTTTGCAACCAGGTTCATGCCGTCCTTGAGCGGTGTGACGACCCCGAGGTCGGCAGCCCGGTAATAGGCTACCAGCGTCTCGAACTTAAGGCTCCGGTAATAGTAATGGATGGGAACCCATCCGCCTCCTGCGAACCTTCCATTTATCCTTCCCACGATCTCGTCGATCGTCCTCCGCATCGCTCTGTATTCTGCAACATTTTCCCTCGACGGGACTGTCAGCTGGATGAAGACGAAGTTCTTCCGCATATCGGGGTAGCGCTCGATCATCTTTTCAACCGCCAGGAGGCGCTCCACGACCCCCTTCGTATAATCGAGCCGGTCGACACCGATCGCTATGTTCTTCGTGCCGAAGGCGTCTCGGATGTTCTTGACCCGTTTTTCCGTCTGTTCGCTGAGCGCTACCTCCTTGAACCGCTCATAGTCGATGCTGATCGGGAAAGCGCCGCATCGGCTGGTCCTCCCATCGTAAGTTACCTCGTTGGTCTCCCTGTTAACCTCTGCACCCAGGAGAAACTCAACGCAATCGAAGAAGTTGCGCAAGTACCACTTTGTGTGAAAACCGACGATGTCAGCGCCGAGCATCCCTTCGAGGACCTCTACCGACCAGGGCAGTGCCCGGAAAATATCCAGCGGCGGGAAGGGGATGTGAAGGAAAAACCCCACACCGAAACTGGCGGGGCTGTTCCGGAGGAGCTTCGAAAGGGGGAGAAAATGGTAGTCATGCACCCAGACGAGGTCGTTGTCCTGAATCTTCTTCACGATGCTCTGATACACCCTCCAGTTGACGTGAAGATAAGTGCGCCAATCTTCCTTCTTGAAATAGGTGTTACCGAGAAAGCAATGAAAGAGTGGCCAGAGAGCCCTGTTTGAAACCCCCCGGTAAAACCCATCGACATGTTTCGAATCCACCGTGATGTAATTTATCTGATACCCGGGAGTTCCGGGATAATCGCCTTTCACATAAGCTGTATCGGGAAGGTCTTTCTTATCATCTCTGGCGAGGCCGTACCAGACACCGCCGCTTCTCTTCATGACCGGGTCAAGGGCCGTTACCAGCCCCCCCGTGCCCCGTACGAGATCATCCTTTCCCTTCCTTCTTCTTATGGAGTAGGGGGGCCTGTTCGAAATCAGGAGAATCCGCCTGTTGACGATATTCTCCGGAATATCGTGCACCCTATCTGATAGATCCACCATTGAATTTCTCCTGATGAGTTAAAGAATAATAGAAATCGGTTTTTCTATCAAGGGATTAACGGCGTTTTGACTTGAGCGAGCCGTTATACACGGTGTTCTCCCTGATTTTTGAGAGAGTATTACTGCGGCGGAAACCGGTTCTCTGCTCCCCCGGAAGCCTCCTGGTGTGCTTCCTGGTGATGGAGGAGTTCGTCGAACCAGCAGGCATAATCGACACGATGAAGGGAAAAGAATTTCCCCACTTTCTTCCGGTTTTTGGCCTGATGGTATTTAAAATAAACCCTCTCTTCATCGAGACCCACTATCTCGATCTTACCGGATCGATGAGACATGATGTACTTGAACATCTTTGCGGGACCCGAAAGATAAGATTTGGCCTCCTCCACTATCCTGTACCCTTTTACGATGGGAACCTGCATGTGGAGTGTTCCCAAAACAGGCCTGCACTGAAAAAGGTAATAGGGATGCACACCGATCGAGATGAGACTGCTCTTCAGGTCGGCAAGGACGTGAGGGTCATCGTTGACCCCCTTTAAAAGAACCGTCTGGTTGTGGATCATCATGCCATTTTTTAGAAGTGTGGCAATGCACGCCGTTGCCTCTTCCGTCATCTCTTTCGGGTGATTGAAATGGGTCTGGATGATGAGCCTCCGGTTCGGATTGGTGTGGCGCTTCAGGATTCTCACGAGTCCATCATCGGAGAGCACCCTCTGAGGAAAGACGACGGGAGCCCTCGTCCCTATCCGTATGAACTTCAGGTGAGGGATAGAATCACACTCCTTGAGAATTTTCGAAATGAACCTGTTGCTGAGGGAAAGGGCGTCCCCTCCAGACAGGAGGAGGTTTGTTATTTCCGGATGCTCTTTTACGTACGCCAGGCCTGCCTTGACATCCCTCAAGACCTCATCATCCTTTCTGCCGACAAAACGCTTTCGGAAGCAGAATCTGCAGTTTGCAAAACAGTAGTTCGTCAGGAGCAAAAGAGCGGTCTGCAGGTATTTGTGCTGCACCCCGGTGATCTTTGTATTGTCGAGCTCTCCACTCGTGTCAAAGTATCCCCTCCCCGCAGCTTCCTCGATATTGGGGATGATCATTTTTCTTATGGGATCGTTTTCGTCGTGAGGGTCTATCAGCGAGAGGTAATAACGGGGTATGTTTACGGGATAATTACGGTGAATCTGTTTCAGCCCAAAGTACTCCATCTGGCTCAGGGGAATAAATTTCCCGAGCTCTTCGACAGAGGTGATATTTTCCCTTTGGGCGTCTCTCCAGTGCATGACCGTTCCGTGCAAATCTAAATACGTGTGTTTCCGTATCCACCTAAGTAACCTTAGCCTGCATAAAACGTTTTTTTTCTGAGAGGTACTTCATTCTAAGCAAAAAACGCCCTGCGTGTCAAGGTGGGGACCGAAACCGCCCCATGTTTTTAAAACATTTTATCAGATAAAACGATAATTTGCCAGGTAAAATTAAATTCCGGGAACCGTTGATCTGTCGATCTCGAAGGGCCACATCCGAAAAACCAGCCCCCGAAAGGATCTTGCTGGCCTCATACCCCCGGAGGGATGTCTTGCGGAAGGTGATGATCTTTCCGTCACCCGGTATGTTCGAAAGGGAAGAGCGCAGTTTTCCCAGGGGTGTTCATTTGACCCGCTCATCATTTATCCGCATCTTTTTGAACTCGGCAGGGGTCCGAACATCTATCATCAGAACGTCACGTCCGTTGCTCAAAATATCCTTCACCGTAAGCGGTGAGAGTCCCTTTCCAACCCCCTTGATCTTGTTCTCGAGGATGGAAGAAAGATTGATGATATTATTGATGATACTATCGAGGGCGTTCGAATAAGGAGGTGCGTAGCCGAGATCGAGGTTGAAAATTCCCCTCGCATCCATTCCCGCCGATATCGCCGTGACAGCGATATCAAGCCTCATGGCCAAATCTCCTGTGCCAATTCCCTGAAATCACTCACCTGCCCGGAAAGGTAATAAGGCAAACCGCACCCGGCGTATGAGAAGAGGTCGTTTTTTCCGACGATGGTAATTTCTGCATTCGGGTCAAGTCTCCGTACCCTCGAAGTAACTTTTGGACCTACAGCGACGCCTCCAACGATTAAGACGTTTTTCCCTGCCAAAGCGACCCTCCTTGCACTTTTTCCCCTGTCTTCAGCAAAGGCTGTTTCAAAATATATTAATAATTCTGTTAAAATACAAGCTATGTAATTTAAGTAGATATGAGCCCAAAGACCTCCCGTTTTAATCGCTCCCATCGGATGTAAAAGGAAAACACAACAAGATGGTGCAATCAGCTGTTGCAGAGAGAACAATTGAGTGTTGACTTGGTGTTCTACAATATGTAAAAATTAAGTAAGGCCGTGTGGTGTATGTTGCTAACTAACACAGGAGGGAAAGGATGAGCGTGATCACCCTGTCCAGACAACACGGTGCTCTCGGGGAGGCACTCGCAGAACGCATTGGGGCAATAACGGGATATTCTATCGTTTCGCGAAGTGGGATCGAGGAGAGACTGCTGGAACTTGCAGGCAGAGCTGTTCCAGAAAAGGTCGTCGGAGAGAGAGCCCCGGGGATATTAGAGAGACTCTCCTTTGATTTTCGCACATGGAAGGGCTTTCTCGAGGAGTCTATACTCGATTTTCCACGAAGGGAAAATGTCCTGATAGTTGGAAGGGGCGCCTTCAAGATTCTCCGAGGCATACCAGGGGTCCTTCACATCTTCGTAACGGGGGAAAAATCCAAAAGAGCCAAACAGGTGGCGGAAAGTGAGGGCATCCCGGAGATGGACGCCGCTGGTGAAGTGGAAAAGTCAGACAGAGAAAGAGCTGGATTTCTCCAGTATTATTTTGGGGAGGTGTGGCCGGACCCTTCATCGTTTCACCTCTCGGTGAACCCCCTCTCGATGGGTCTGGAGAAGGCTGCAGGTGCATTGCAGGCGCTCATGGAAAAGTTGGACCTGGCCGGGGAATTTGACGCGGAAGGAAAGAGGGAACTAGAGTCACGCTACGCTCTCGCATCCGGCAGAAACGCGGTGATTCTCACCGTCGGGCTGGAACCCGACCTTTTTGAAATGGTAAGGGAGGGGGAAAGCGCCTTGGGAATAAAGTTCTTCGGCGTTCCCGCAGAGCTCCGTGAAAAATCGATCGCTACTTTGGGCGACCTGCTCGATGGGTACTCGGTTCGCCACATCACGTAACAAGCGGCCACATTGAATGCTGATGCGATCTGCAGCCATAGAAGGTGAGGAAAGACGACTCAAATAAGCATTCTCAAGGTGGCGAACTGGCTTTCCGTTCAAGCGTGTAAATTTTAAAGATCCCGCTCACGAAGAGCTCCCGGAACCTGATACCAAACAACGTATCAAAATCGTATGATTTGTTTTTTCCCCAAAACGCAACCATCAAGATAGGGGCGATACCGTGGAACTCCTGCGCGATCCAATTCCCCCTTGATTTCCCGTTAGATTAGGATAGAATAGACTTCACCTATTCAGACTTCTGGGCGCTTAACTCAGTGGTAGAGTGCTACCTTCACACGGTAGAAGTCACAGGTT
>CAYFXN010000098.1:0-7429 GCA_964347065.1 uncultured bacterium
CTCCCACCCGCTCCATCTCGGATCGGACAGCAGTATTGTCCTCGAGTTCATGGTGGCTGTCCATGAACGCAAAGCCCCTGTCGCGGGCTGAGCGGAACATAGCCGCTCCAAGAAGTGCAACAAGACCGAGACCTCGGTGATCTTTCCGGATGCCTCCGATGAGAAGGTCAAGCTGCTTTGCTCTTCTCGAAGTTCGCAAGACATGGAAGATGCCGAATGGGAACAGGCGCCCTGCGGCTTTCCTGAGCCCCTCATCTATATTCGGCATTCCTACGACAAAACCCACGGCCAACCCTTTGTAGTTGACAACCTTGACGAAACGGGGATCGAGGATCGGAAGAAACCGCCGTGTAAGGTCTTCGATCTCCCGCGGGGTTAGCGGAACAAAACCGTAGAGTCCGGTAAAAGTCTCGCTCATGAGCTCCAGTATCGGCCGGCTCCACCGCCGGAGTTCCCTTCGACTTCGGAACTCGAGGAGTTCATAGTCTTTTCGCCTTGAAAGCCTGCGAAGGGCCGCGTTGTACACAGAGGGGATTTCAGGTGTCACCGGCACACGGTAGACGACGTAGTCAACCTCCTTACGGTAACCTTCACGCTCCACCAATCCCGGAAGGTATTCGTGGTTGTAATATGTTGCAATTGTTGGTTCGTGCTCGAACCCCTCGATGATGAACCCCTGTGGGTCCTGATCGGTGAATCCCATAGGACCCACGACCCGGTTCATTCCTTTTCCACGCGCCCACGACTCGACGTGCCCGAGCAGCGCGTGGCAGACCGTGTGATCATTCTCGCACTCCAGTTCCGAAAAACGGGCTGTGTGCTCTCCCACCAGTGCATTGTGTCGATTGTTGATTATGCCCATCACGCGGCCCACAACCTGTTTCCCTTCCCTGGCGAGGGCTACCGTGACATCCGAATACGCAAAGGCGGGGTTGCGATTCGAATCGAGGTAGCGCTTCTCATCGGTTATCAGTGGGGGTACCCAAAGGGCACGGCCACGGTGGAGCCGCACAGGGAGAGCTATGAACTCCTTCCGGTCCCGAGACCCTTCTATTTCCCTCACTAAAACAGACATGGACACCTCATGTCGCTTCCCGAAAGGAGCGGTAGAGAGCCGAGGGAGACTGCAGGTTCGGCGCAATCATGTTCCCAATAGTTGTACGATTTACTTTGTGAACTCTCTCACACCGTTGTCTCCATCCCCGATAACCTGCCCGCCTTACGGTTTGGAACTATGAGATTATTAGGGTCCCACAAACTGACTTTTATTTCGACATAATATTTATGACTGAAAATGCTCTGCCTTAGCAGCAATTCCCAGCGCCAACTCTATCCTCATTCACAGGTACTGCGGAACCGGAAACATGATCGATATTCCAAGGATGGGCAACAACAATTTTGTTTGACATATTGTAGAATATTGTTTATTCTGCCTGCCAATATACGGAAGAAGGAGGGAGTATCTCATGGATGTGAAATACAGATTGGATACGCTATGCGTGCACGGAGGACAGGAGGAGGCAGATGCATCCACTCTGGCGAGAGCGGTGCCGATCTATCAGACTACCTCATACATTTTCAAGGATTCCCAGCACGCTGCGGACCTCTTCGCGTTGAAAGAGTTCGGTAACATCTACACGAGGATAATGAACCCCACGACGGATGTTCTCGAGAGGAGATTGTCCGCTCTGGAGGGAGGCGTGGGCGCTCTCGCCCTGTCATCGGGACAGGCCGCTGAAACGGTCACCATACTGAACATTGCGAAGTCAGGGGACGAGATAATGTCTTCCGCATCCCTCTACGGTGGTACGGTCTCGCTCTTTAACTCAACGCTCAAAAAAATGGGGATCGATACAATCTTCGTGGATCCTTCCGATCCGGAGAATTTCAGAAAGGCACTTACACCGAAAACGCGGCTCATATTTGCCGAGTCGATCGGAAACCCGAAACTGGACACACCGGACTTTGAAGCCATCGCTTCCATCTCCCACGAAGCGGGTATACCTTTCGTGGTCGACAACACGGTCCCCACACCAGTCATATGCAGGCCCTTCGAGCACGGGGCAGACATCGTAATCCACTCCACCACGAAGTTCATAGGGGGGCACGGAACTTCCATCGGCGGAATTATCGTTGATTCGGGCAATTTCAACTGGGCGAACGGGAACTTCCCGGACTATACCGATCCCGACCCGGGTTACCACGGGTTGCGATACGTGGAGGCCTTCGGGAACGCGGCGTTTATCCTGAAAGCGAGGCTCTAGCTGATGCGAGACATCGGGCCTGCCATGAGTCCTTTCAACGCCTTTCTCTTCCTTCAGGGGCTCGAGACTCTCCACCTGAGGATGGAGAAGCACCATGCAAATGCCATGGAGGTAGCAAAGTATCTGAGAACGCACCCGAAAGTTTCATGGGTCAACTACCCCGGGTTCGAGGATCACCCGACCCACGAGCTCGCAAGGAAATATCTGGACGGGGGATTTGGAGCCATTGTGGGCTTCGGCTTGAAGGGAGGATACGAAGCAGGAAGGGCTTTCATCGATAACGTGAAGCTCCTTTCTCTCCTGGCGAATATCGGGGATGCGAAAAGCCTGGTCATCCACCCCGCGAGTACCACACATCAGCGCCAGAGCCCCGAGGAGCAGCTTGCCGCCGGGGTGACTCCAGATTTCGTGCGCCTCTCCATCGGCATCGAGGATCCGCGGGACATCATCGAAGATATAGACCGGGCGCTCAAGGAGTGCTGACACCAAACAACCTTATCTCAGCAAAAAAGCTGAACGTACGACAATATAAAATCCGGGTGTACGGAACGAGATAAAGAGAATCTGTCCTTCGAAAACTGGTCCATGTGTTCAATGAGAAATTTGATGGCTCGAGGAAACTAAATGTAATTTTTACTTATTATTCAATGTATCAGCGCCCCCCGCGCGAAATATATTGTTTTTTAAATAAGTTCATACAACGGTACGGGTCCCCCGAGCTCAGCCAATGGCACTTTCCGAAGGGCTCTACCGCGCCTACGAAATTGCCCGCCAAAATGGCGGGCTTTTTTAGTTTAAAGTTCAAAGTTCCGGATTCAAAGGTAAAACCCACAGAAAAAAGAAAGGCAAAATCGAACCCAAATATCGCTTATCCGGGGTGAGGATATGGGGACAGGTCCCGGAGACATATTGCCTGTTTATCAGGCATATATTGCTCTATAATCGGACATCTTATCCCTGTTTGACGGGAATGAGAGTGAAGGGAACCTCCCTCATCCTTCCATAACATCCTTTTAAAATTAATTAGATAGCTTTTGATAGAACAGGTTGGCACGACAAGTGCAGAGGAAAGCGGTGAATTGAAAGAAACCGTTTCGTTTTTTTCAATGAAACAGGCTGTTGTTGCTCTTCCTCGTATTCCTGTTTTTGTTCAAAGGAGGCAGAAAAGATGAAGAAAGTCGAATGTATCATCAAGCCGTATCGCCTCGAAGAGGTAAAGGAGGCGCTGAATCGAATCGGGGTTCCCGGTATGACAATTTCTGAAATTCGTGGATTCGGCAGACAGAAAGGACACACCGAGCTCTACAGGGGTTCGGAATATGTTGTAGAATTTGTCCCCAAGATAAAGATCGAAGTGGTGATACTGGATTCGCAACTCGACCAGGTCCTCGAGACGGTCCGAGAAAATGCCAATACGGGAAAAATCGGTGATGGAAAGATATTCGTTATGCCGGTAGAAGAATCCATCAGGATCAGGACCGGGGAAAGCGGAGATGATTCAATATAAGGAGGCATCCAATGTTTGCAAAAAGACCATATTATAAGAAGGGATTATTTCTTATCTTCCATGCATTACCACTTTTACTATTTGTCTTCGTCCAATCAGCCTTCGGGGAGGGAGGGGCAGAAAAGCTCACACCCGAGGCTGTCCAGGGCAATCTCAACTACGTGTGGACCCTTATTGCTGCGTTTCTCGTCTTTTTCATGCAGGCAGGGTTTGCCCTTGTTGAAGCCGGATTCACACGGGCAAAAAACGCCTGCAACATCATCATGAAGAACCTGATGGACTTCTCAGTAGGGTCGGTGGCCTTTTTCGCCGTCGGGTTCGCAATCATGTTTGGAGCTGCGAGCACCAAACTGGGGGTCGGTTCAACCGGTTTTTTCCTCTCCGACTTCGCCAGAGAGGGGGATCCCTGGGTATATGCGTTTTTCATGTTCCAGGTCGTTTTCTGCGCCACAGCGGCAACCATCGTCTCCGGAGCCATGGCTGAGCGGACGAAATTCTCCACCTATCTGATTTTCAGCGTCTTCATATCGGCGGTCATCTATCCCGTCTTCGGCTCGTTTGCCTGGGGAAGCCTCTATAAAGGGAGCGGCTTTCTCGAGCGGCTCGGCTTTATCGACTTTGCCGGCTCCACGGTGGTCCACTCTGTCGGCGGTTGGGCAGCCCTCGTGGGAGCCTGGCTTTTGGGGCCGAGGAAAGGTAAATACTCGAAGGATGGAAAACCGAAGGCGATCCCGGGACACTCGATACCGCTTGCGGCTCTTGGCGTATTCATCCTCTTTTTCGGCTGGTTCGGGTTCAATGCCGGAAGTACGACCACCGGCGATTCATCGATAGCGCTTATTGCGGTGAACACAGCGCTTGCTGCCTCCACAGGTGCGATTGGCGCAATGCTCACCACATGGACTACGTTGAAAAAGCCCGACATCGGTATGGCCCTGAACGGATGCCTCGCGGGACTGGTAGCCATAACAGCCCGGTGAGCGCTCTGATTATAGACTTCATGGCAGGCGTCATCGTGGTCTTTTCCGTCATCTTTTTCGACAGGACCAGGATAGACGATCCCGTCGGCGCAGTTTCCGTTCACGGTGTCTGTGGGGCCTGGGGAACTTTTGCAGCCGGCGCCTTCGACGCGGGCGGATTTGTCCTCAAGACCGTGATGATTCAGCTTCTGGGTATCGGGGTAGCCTTCCTGTGGACCGTGGCCGCTTCGTTCGTACTTTTCGGTATACTGAAGGTAACGATCGGTTTGCGCGTTTCAGAGGAAGAGGAGTATGCCGGCCTCGATTTCGGGGAGCACGGAGCAAACGCCTACCCCGAATTTGCAGCGGTACACATAGGCGGCGGAGCGCCGTTTGGCTCACCTTCAGACTTCGAAACCAAGGAGAAGGAAGCGCAAGCAACGGAAAAAATTCGCCTGCAGGAACATGTCGAAAAGAAGGAGGGATAAGATGTCAGGGACAATTAAGATGGCGAAATTACTCTTAGCATTGTTTGGGGCTGTCATGATCATGGCAGCCTGGTCCTCAGCGGCTTTTGCAGGTGAAGAGTCACCGTCTGTCAATGTAGATCTAGCCCTCAGTAGCAAGTACGTGTGGAGAGGACTCCTCGTAACCGATGATCCGGTCCTCCAGCCGTCACTTACCATCGGATACAAAAAGCTGAGCCTCAATTTCTGGGCGAACCATGATCTGACCGATAGAGGCGCTTCCGGAGAATCGGAGATAACCGAATTCGACTATACCCTCGATTATTCCTCTTCGGCGGATAAATTCAGCTACTCACTGGGAGTGATCCAGTACACGTTTCCCGATGTGGGAGAGGGAACGACCGAGCTTTACGGATCCATCGGTTACGACTTCGTAGTTTCTCCGACCTTAGCAATCTATTATGACACCGATGAGGCAGGCGGCATCTATGCGAACCTGGGACTCGGATATAGCTTACCTCTGCCCGAGGTGGCAGAGCTTTCTGCCAGCCTGGACCTTTCCGGCTCGATCGGATATGCCTCGAGCGGCTGGAACGAGCTCTACTACGGCGTAGATGACTCGGCATTCGTTGACCTGCTCCTGACAGCGACACTCAATATTCCCATAGATGAACATATAACCGTTGTTCCCTACGTGAGCTATTCGCTTCTTGTGGACAGCAAACTGGAAAATGCAGTGGAAGCTGCAGGGTCGGATGAAGATCCCGTCTATTATGGCGCTAACATCTCGATAGCTTTCTAAGCGAGCATGCGGGGGCAGGCCCTGCCTTAGGACCTTCAGCATAATTTTAAAAAGTCAGAAGGGACGGCCCGACCCTGCCCTGAAACGTTCCTTGACCATGAGATTTTTCCCAAAATAAGAACTAGGAACTATAAACTATGAACTGACAATTGGTTTTTGCTACCCACTCCGCATTCCGCATTACCATCTAATCCAATGGCGCTCCTTTCTGTTTCCTGCTTTTCTGTTATATCGTGAAAATGGTAATGTAATGTTACATGTGTCATATGAGTTCTGCTCTCTTATTTCCATGAAAAACCTAAAATGACGATAAATCGGCAAGAGCTAAGTTATTGATATTAAAAAGGGATATAGCGCTGAGAAATTAATTTCCAATATTTATTGACATCTTTTTTTTTGAACTGTATATTATGGAAAACCGCTTCCCTGAAACCTGAACCGCCCTGGAGATTGCGTTTGTGACGAATGGAAAACCATTTGCCTTTGGTCCATCTGTAACTCATCACTGGAAAAAAATCACTGTCTCCAATCTCGATTTTTCCTCCGCCACAAAGGTTGAAAAGGGAAATCTGCTCGTAAATCGAGCTGATTTGATCAACCTGCTCAAATCCGATCCCACCATCAAAGATGTCAAGCTGGATATTGCCCATCCCGGGGAGTCGGTACGGATTATTCCCGTCAAAGATGTCATCGAGCCCCGCGTAAGTCTCATCCCGGGCTATCAGGTCTTCCCCGGAGTGCTCTCCCCATTCAATCCCGATACGGGGGGAATACCCTCCGGGGAAATCGCATCTTTATGCGGAATGGTAGTAACCACGGTGGGATCCATCGTGGGCTATCAGGAAGGTTTGATCGATATGTCCGGCCCGGGTGCGGCGTATTGCCTGTTTTCGCGAAAGCACCATCTGGTGCTGGACATTACCGTAAAAGAGGGGACAGAGCGTCACGATCACGAAAAAACAGTGAGAATGGCCGGTTTCAAAGCCTCCGACTACATAGCCAGACACGCCTTGAACAATACCCTTTCCTGGGACAGCCAGGAGACCCTTACCAATCCGGCTTATTCAGATTCCCCCGATAGCAATGAATCCGCCGAAGCGAAAGATCTGCCCAGAATCGCCTACCTGTACATGCTCCAGTCCCAGGGGCTCCTGCACGATACCTATTACTGCGGGATAGATGCCAAAACAATGCATCCCCGTGGAATCGTGCCGTCGGAAGTGCTCTTTGGCGCCATAGTCTCGGGAAACTGTGTTTCGGCCTGTGATAAAAACACCACCTATCACCACCAGAATAACCCCATCATCCTGGAACTTTTACGAAGACACACAATCGACTGGAACTTTGTCGGCTGCGTCATTACCAATGAGAACGTCACCATGGAGGATAAACAGCAATATTCCACGATGGCAGCCGAGCGCATCGCTTCT
>CAYFXN010000099.1:0-7292 GCA_964347065.1 uncultured bacterium
CTGCCGCCTTCCTACCATTGTAATGCCATTGCAGCAGATAAAAGAAACGAAAAATGAGCGGGAAACCAGCCTCACCGGCGATATCACCACCGGAAAAGACCCAAACCCTGTGGAAAAAACTCGGCCCTTAACAAATTATCTGGAATCTTTTATAATTTTCAACATCTAAACAGATAAGCGTGCATTACACCGACCGGCTCACGGGGCACCGACGGAACGCGTGAGAATCCGCGCCGTGGGTACGTCCAGAGAGTCTCCCACCCGCCGGGCGGTTCGTGGCGGAGAGGGGGACGAAACAGGAAAACGAGGAGGGAACATGGAACGGAAAAATATCTTTACCATACGTGGAAATCCGCTCACCCTCGTGGGCCAGGAGATCAAGGAAGGGGACAAAGCGCCCGATTTCACCGCGCTGGACGGGACCCTCAAAGAAGTGAAGCTCGGAGATTTCGCCGGGAAGATAAAACTCATCGCGGTGGTCCAATCCCTGGATACGAGTGTCTGTGACGAGGAGACGCGCAAGTTCAACGAGGTTGCCGCCAACCTTCCGGACAACGTGCAGTTTCTGACGATCAGCACCGACCTCCCCTTCGCCCAGTCACGGTTCTGCCAGACGGCGGGAATTGAGAAGGTTACGGTGCTCTCCGACCACCGCGATCTCTCATTCGGCACGGCTTATGGTGTGGTGATAAAAGAACTCCGTCTGCTCGCCAGATCCGTATTCGTGATCGACGAAAACGACGTGGTTCGATACGTTCAGATCGTCCCCGAGGGCAGTACTCATCCGGACTACGACGGGGCTCTGGAAGCGGTAAAGAGCCTCGTGTAATCAGGAAAGCTTCGTTAGTGATTAGTAGTTAGCAGTTAGAAGTTAGTAGTTAGTGGGGGGTGGAGTGTACAAAGAGAACTGAGTTGGAAATCACCTGACACTGCTATGAGAAATACAATGGGTGTTTCCATGGCAAATCCTAAGCACGAAATCCTAAATCCGAAACAAATTCAAATGACCAAAAAACAAAATTCAAAACAATGGAGAGTACCCGCTAAATCTACTCGTACAACGAGAAATAAGAACATTGTTTCTTCATTTGTGCTTAGTATTTTGGATTTGTTTAGGGTTTCGAATTTAGGATTTGCCAACCCATCCCCAACTGCTAACTTCTACCTACTAACTGCTACCTACTGACTGATTGCCGCTACTTCCCCGCTATCATTTTCAAAAAGCGCGACTTCACGTTATCGTTCGCGACGATGTACTCTTTGACGGGCTGGATCCTGGTGATAGCGTTTACCATGTTTCGCAGGACCGTGTGGGGCAGGCTCGTGAAATCGTCGAAGAACAGGTTTCCGAGCTTCCCCTGTTCGACGGCGATCATCAGGTATTTCTCCATCGTCGATTCGGGTGTCAGCACCCGCTCTTTCCGACCCCTGATCTTCAGGGCACCATGCCTGCAGGCATCGAAGCAGACGCCGCATCCGAGACAGAGATCCTCGATAACTTCCGCATGTTTCTTTCCCCCATCTTCGTGGAGGGTTATCAGGTCCACCTGGCATTTTTTTGCGCAGAGCCCGCAGCCGGTGCAGATCTTTTCGTCTATTTCAGCAATGTATGATGAGGTGGCCACAGCATTTTCCAGCTGCAGCTTCTTCAGGGCACCGAGCATGGCGCAGCAGCAGCCGCAGCAGTGGCAGACGAAGGAGGGACGGTTCTTCACGTTGTCGGCGGCGTAAACGAGCCCCGCTTCTTTTGTCCGTGCAAATATATCGAGGGCCTCCTCCTTCGACACCTCCCGCATAAAGCCCCTCCGGACGAGGTATGAGGCGCCAGCGTTCAGCGCCGTGCAGACGTCCATCGGATATTTGCAGGGATCCTTCACATGCCCTCGAATGTGCCGGCAGTAACAGAGCCCGACGGCGATCTTTTTCGCCTCGCGAATGAGCCCCGAGGCCACGTCGTAGGTGAGGATCTGGGAGCGGTCCCCTTCGTCTACGGCGTCTTCATAAACGAGGGCCCTGCCCAGAGGGGTTTCCCCCGAGAGGATGCTCCGGGCAACGTCTCGGTTCTCGTGGACGTAATTCCACATGAGCCCCGCGAGCTCTTTCTGGGGAACATCCTTGTTAACCCTCATGAAGGTAAATTCGAAAAACCCCAGTAGAGTGGGCGAGAGCATGTAGTAGGTCCTCCCCTTCCTCGTAAAATCCATAACGAGGCCCTTCCCGGCCATTCCCTCGAGAATGGGCGGAAGATCCTCCATATTGATTTCCGTCAATTTCGAGATACGGGAGAGGGTGGAGAATTTTATCGGCATCCGTGCGGCCACGAAAGCCTCCTGCCGCGTGTAGAGATGCTCCAGTATCGCAAAAATTTCCCTTGAGGGGGGAGCGCCTATCATGAACCTGTCGAGTCTCTTCTGAAGATTTCCGTACACGCCGTATCCGCCTGAGAGGTGGCCCATCGCTCGCTCCTCGATATAAGAGTGATTCCGAACTTTTATCGCAGGAGTTCCCCGGAGGTTCAAGATACAGTTTGTCCCCGGGCCGGTCCCCGGACGGTTCCATTCGCAATGTTTTTATTCCCGTGGAAGCGGGTAAGTATCCTTTTTTAAAGCAGTTGCTTTTTCCCGGCAGTTGATTTATTCTCATCCTATTCCCCCGGGGCAGAAGGGCGTTTCACGGAAGGCCATATATGGGCTTTCTCTCCCCTCTCTTTGCCCGAACGTTTCGGCACCCCCCTTTGGTAAACATGCCGGATAAGGAAGGGGGAAAGAGGCAACACGAGTACAAGCTCGGTTGAGCTTTAAAAGGGAAGGAAACGAAGGATCGACGACAGTTTGAGGAGGAAAGACCCATGAGTTTTTACTCGTCCATCAGCAACTACTACGATCTGATCTTTCCGATTTCCGCCGAGCAGGAGAACTTTTTCGCCGAGCTCGTGCGCGATTTCAAGCCCCGGCGAGTCCTCGACGCCGCCTGCGGCTCGGGGAGCCAGCTTCTCTGTTTCGCGAAGCGGGGGCTTTCCTGTGCGGGTTTCGACTCAGACCCGGAAATGGTAACACTGGCACGGAAAAAATTTTCCGTCTTCGATGACGTGGCCATATTGGAGGGAACGTTCGACGAAATGAAGGATATGTTCGAACCCGGCTTCGATCTCATCATGAACATCGGAAACTCCCTCGTCCACGTTCCCAGAGACGATGCCGGAAAGTTTATCAGGGACGCAGCAGATCTGCTCAATAATGAGGGAATGCTCCTCATCCAGATACTCAACTACGACAGGATATTCGAACAGAAAATCGAGGAGCTTCCCCTGATAACCGTGTCTTCCCATGACATCTCCTTCCGGCGCTCCTACACGTTCACCTCCAACGAAAAGGTTATCTTCAAGACGATTGTGGAAGTCCCCTCGAAGGGCATTACCATTTCCAACTCCCTTCCTCTCTTCCCGATAAAAAAGGACCGGCTGATCACGATGATCCAGAATGCCGGGCTGCACGTCATGGGAATATTTCCGGGCTTTGTGGGAAAGAAGTACACGGCCGAGTCCGACGCCTTGGTCGTTCTCGCGAAGAAGTGAGGTGAGCGCATACAGTACCCTTTTTCCCGGCAACCCCGTCTTCCGGAACCCGGGGAGAGGGCGCAAATTTCAATATCCGTTGAAATTATCCGTCCCTTCTGCTTTAATCAAGCGAAGAGTCGAAATCGGGGAGATGGAATGAGAGAGGGGGGTTACAGGGACTTCTCCCGCCATGTGCGGAGAAACGCTCTTTTGCTGGTGCTGGCCCTGACCCTTCTCTTGACGGCGCTGCCGCCTCCAGCCCACACGCAGGAAACCCCCAGGCAGGTAGGCCCCCAGCAGTTGCCCCCGGAATTGCTCGAAAAGATTCCCGACGAGGCGAAGGACATCCTGCGGGAACGCCCCGACCTGCTGGAAAAAGCCCCGGAAAAGATAAGAAGGGAGCGTGAAAGGGAGCTCCTCCCGCCTCCGACCCCGGAGGAAGAGGAGCGCTTCTTCGTAAAACCGGAAGAGGAAGTGTACCGGTGGCAGGATTCACGCTACCTGGGGAATCTCTTTTCGCCGCGCCTCCGGCCCGACGAGATCGACGCTCTCGTGCATTTCGGACACGACATTTTCGCCCGGGAGGAGGGAAAGTTCGCTCCCCTGTCGACCCTCCCAATCTCCCCGGATTACATCGTCGGTCCGGGGGACGAGATCCTGATCACCATGTGGGGGAGAATCGAGGGGCACTTCCCCGCCACGGTAGACCGGGAGGGAAAGATCTACGTGCCTAAATTCGGCACCCTCTCCGTGGCAGGAAAAACCTACCGGGAGCTGAAAGACTATATACAAGAGCGGGTGAGCGTCGTCACCGGGGCAAACGTGGACGTCACCATGACCAGCCTGAAAGGGATCCGGGTGTTCATTCTCGGAGAGGTTAAGTCCCCCGGTGCGTACAACGTGAGCTCACTTGAAACGGCCGTTTCGGCCCTCTACCGGGCCGGAAGCGTCAAGGACACGGGCTCCCTCCGGGCAATAGCGGTAATCAGGAACGGTAAAACTATCATAACGATAGACCTCTACCGGCTGCTCCTTACCGGGAACGCGAAGGGGGACATCCGACTCCTGCAGGGAGACACGGTCTTCGTTCCCACCGTCTCGAACCTGGTGGCCATAACCGGGGAGGTGAAAAGGCAGGGAATTTACGAGCTGACGGGTAAGGAGGGACTCGCCGACCTGATCACGATGGCCGGAGGGTTCTCCCCGAAAGCGTACAGAAGAAAAGTGCTGATCGAGCGTCTCGAGTCCAACATGGCGAATATAGTGCTCGATGTGAATGCGGAAGCGCTCGCAGCCACCAAAGAGAACTTCCCGCTCAAAGACGGCGACATCATACGGGTGTCTCCCCTTTTCTACGAAGACGTGAACACCGTCTACCTGGAGGGCAACGTGGTCAATCCCGGGAAGTACGAGTTCAAGCAGGGGATGCGGCTGCGCGACATCCTCCCCGACGAGATGGCCTTTTTGCCCGAAACCTACTTTGAATACGCCACCGTCACGCGGCTCGTTCCGCCCGACATGCACAAGGAGATCATCCCGGTAAACCTGGGAAAAGCGGTTCTGGAACATGACGATGCTGAGAATATCCTGCTCAATCCCCGGGACAGAATCGACGTCTTCTTCCGGCAGGCTTTTGAAGACGTCAAAAAAGCGTCCATCTCGGGGGAGGTGAGAAAACCGGGAACCTACGAGATCAAAGAGAGCACGAGGGTCTCCGACATCATAAAGCTCGGCGGTGGACTGGCGAAAACGGCCTACCTCGGAAAAGGAGAGGTCCTCCGGTTTCTTGAGGACCGGTCGAAGATTACGCTCTATTTCGACGTTGGCAGGGCCCTCGAAAACGACCCGGAAAACGACATCCTGATCGCCGCCGAGGACTGGGTGGTCATACACTCCGTATACGAGACGCGCACCGAGGAGAAGGTCTCCCTCCTTGGCGCCGTTAAGTATCCCGGAGAGTACCCCCTGACCGAGGGAATGACGTTATCGGGGCTCATCTTCAAGGGCGGGGGCCTTCTCGAGAGCGCATATGACAAAGAGGCCGAGATCATCCGGTACAACACCGTCGAGGGGGAGGAGGTGAGGACCCAGACCATCACCATCTATCCGGAAAGGGCTCTCGTAAAAGAAGCCACGGCCGATATCAGGTTGCAGCACCAGGACCGGGTCATCATCAGATCGATTCCCGACTACGAGGAGAAGAATTTCGTCACCGTAACGGGAGAGGTGAGGTTTCCCGGCGTTTTCGGCGTCAGGAAAGACGAAACCCTCAGCTCATTGATCGAACGGGCTGGCGGCTTCAAGGAAGACGCCTACCTGAAGGGAGCCGTCTTCACCCGGGAATCGGTGAGGATAGTCCAGCAGGAGAGGATAAACAAGCTCATCGAAGATCTCGAGCACAGGATCGCCTCCCAGGAATCGGGCGAAATCGTGGGGATAATAGACCCCGAGGACATCAGGCTGCAGAAGGAGATCTTAACAGCCAGGAGAACGCTGCTCGAGAAATTGAAGACCGTCAGGGCCAAGGGGAGAATCGTCATACACGTGGACGAGCCGGAACGGTTCAGGGGCACGGACAGCGACCTGATCCTGGAAAACAACGACGCCCTCTTCGTGCCGAAGAAGATGAACGTGGTCAACGTAGTTGGAGAGGTGTTCAACCCCACGGCCGTTACCTACAACGCAACGAAGAAGAGGGCGGGGCACTACCTCGACCTGGTGGGGGGACCGACGGACAACGCCGACGAAAAACAGATATTCCTCATCAAGGCCGACGGAACCGTGGTAAGCAGAAAAAACGTGGGCAACATCCGAAGGGCGAAGATGGACCCCGGAGATACCCTCGCCGTGCCGGAGAAGATCGTAAAGTCGAAGGTGATGAGAGAGCTCAAAGACATCACGCAGATACTCTACCAGATAGCTGTCACGGCGGGAGTCCTGATAGTAGCTTTCTGATAGACCGGAAGAGTTGGGGGGGGTAATGCGGATTTCGGAGTGCGGAACAAAAACCAGTTCAGAGTTCATAGTTCAGAGCTCAGAGGAACAACGGAAGGCAGAACCCAAGAAACCACGGTAAGCAGGATTTCGGAGGGCGGTTATGCAACACAGGAAACTGATCGGGAGGATCAAGAGAAAAGAGGCGGTGGTGGGAATTATCGGCATGGGATACGTGGGGCTCCCCCTTGCCAGGGAATTCCTCACGGCCGGGTTCCCCGTCAGGGGTTTCGATATCGACCCGAAAAAGGTCAACATGCTGAACAGGGGCGCCTCGTACATAAAACACATACCATCGGATTTCATCCGGAAACACGTGAAGGAGGGTACATTCTCGTCAACGGTGGATTTTGGCGGCCTCGCTTCGGTGGACGCGATCATCCTGTGTGTTCCCACCCCACTGGGGAAACACCGCGAACCGGACCTTTCTTACGTAATTAACACGACCGTCAAAATCAAAGAGCATCTGAGAAAAGGCCAGATAGTGGTTCTCGAGAGCACCACCTATCCCGGGACGACGGACGAAGAGATGCTGCCGATCCTTCTCGAAACGGGTTTAAAGGTGGGCAGGGATTTCTTCCTGGGATACAGCCCGGAGCGGGAAGACCCGGGGAACGTGGATTTCACCGCACGCACCATACCCAAGGTCGTATCGGGGATTACGGAAAATTGCCTGAGGGTGGTGGACGAACTCTACAGCCGGGTGGTGGTGGGCACTGTACCCGTGTCGTCCACGAAAGTC
>CAYFXN010000100.1:0-2752 GCA_964347065.1 uncultured bacterium
AGGCGCAGCACAGCTCCTTGCCGCAGGACCCTACTCCCCCCATCATCCTGGCCTCGTCCCGCACACCGATCTGCCGCATCTCTATTCTCGTCTTCAGTTTCTGGGCGAGATCCTTGACGAGTTCCCTGAAGTCGATCCTGCCGTCCGCTGTGAAGTAGAAAACTGCCTTTGAGCCGTCGAGGAGATACTCCGTCCTGACGAGCTTCATGGGCAGCTCCCTGGCTTCGACCCTCTCCTGGCAGAACGTGTGGGCGAACTTCTCTCTTTCCAGATTATTATTGTGTGCGGCGAGGTCGGCGTCGGTGCCCTTTCTGATGATCTTTTTCAGCGGGCCGTTGTTTTTATATCCCGTGACGCTTTGTATGATTTTCACAACTTTGCCGATCTGGATACCTCTTTCCGATTCCACCACCACGTGGTCCCCCGGCTCAATCTCGTGGCCCGCAGGGTCGAACTGATAGCACTTTGCAACGTTATAAAATTTGACCGTTAACATGTTCATGGCTCACACAGCCTCCATATCAGAGAGGGAAAGCAGTATCGACTCACAAATGAAAGCCCTGTTCGCCTGGCGGGGCACGAATTCGAGGGCAGTCAGGGTATTATAAAGGTCCACAAGCTTCTGTGGATGCGCGGTAAGCCTCTTTACTTTCCCGTCTTCCGCAATTTCTCTGTTCATTATACATCCTTTTTCATTTTTTGATAACAGGATCAGATCGAGGAGAAGCCGTTTCAGGATTATCAGCCCGTGGCGGAAGCCGTCTTCGCTCTTGAAGGTGGATGCGATATCGGTGATCTTCCGGTAGTCCCTTTCAAGGAGAGCCGAAGCTATTTCGTCGGGGCCGGGGATGTTGCCCGATACAATTTCCCCGAAAAGATGGAGGTTTCCTTCAGAGATCCGCAGCGCTTTCCGCCCGGAAGGGGCCGAGTCGTCATCCTCCCTGTATCCTGCAAACCGGGCCATTTCGTCCTCCCCTGGCAGGGGGATAAGGAGAATGAAGCACCGCGATCTGATCGTGGGTGGTAATCTTCCCGCCTGCCTCGACGTGATGATGAAGTGAACCCCCGCGGGGGGCTCTTCGAGAATTTTGAGGAGGGAATTGGCGGCGCTCTTGTTCATTCTGTCTCCGCCGCGAATGAGAATGACCCGACGTTTTCCGAAAAAGGTTTTCTTCGCCAGCTCGGGGCGAAGGTTTCGTATCGCCGATACCTTTATCTCCCCCTTTTCCGGGATGACGGAGAAAAAAGAGGGGTTGTTTCCCCCCTCGAAAAGGTCACAGGACCTGCATGAATGACAGGGAGGACCGTTTCCTTCGCAAAGGAGAGCCATGGCGAAGCGCTCTCCGAGCTTTCCTTTCCCGCATCCTGGGGGCCCCTGAATGAGAATCGCCTGAGGAAGGGTTCCTCTTTCGATGAGTTCTACGAGTTTACGGAAGGTCTCCTTCTGCAGTATTTCTTCCGATTTTGTTCTCTTCAACGTCGAACCTTTTGGTAACTTCAGCTATTATTCTTCTGAAAATTTCATCTTCCTCGAGAGCCCCGTCGATGACGAAGAACCTTTGTGGCTCCGACTCGGCTATCTGGAGGTAGCCCCTCCTCACCCTTTCGTGGAATTCTATACCTTCCGACTCGAGCCTATCAAGGTTTCTTTTTCGATCGTTTCTGATGCGCGAAAGGCCGATTTTGGCGGACAAATCGAGCAGTATGGTGAGGTCGGGGTTGAGACCGTCCGTTGCGTAACGGTTCAATTTCTGAAGGAAATCTATGTCCAGGCCCCTCCCGTAGCCCTGGTATGCCACCGTTGCATCAAAGAAACGGTCGCAGAGAACGGTTATACCCTGGTAGAGGGCGGGTTTGACGACGGCGTGCACGTGCTGTGCCCTGCTGGCGAGGTAGAGAAGCAACTCCGCTTTGTCGCTCACCTTTTCGCTGTGGGAAGCAAGGAGGACGTCGCGTATCCGGTCGGCCACCGGCGTTCCCCCCGGTTCTCTCGTCGATATCACCGTTGCATCAACGCTCTGAAGAAAATCACGGAGTCTTTTGATCTGGGTCGTTTTGCCGGACCCTTCGATGCCCTCGAAGGTGATGAACAGCCCTCTTTTCAATCCCATCTTCCGAGTCCTTTTGCGTGGTGAAAAATCAGCATTCCGTGTAACCGCAGGAACGGCACTTGAGGCAGCCTTCCTGCATTTCCACCTGTGATCCGCAGTCGGGACATGCACCTCTGATCAGTGCGAATTCGAAGGCCGAAAGCTGCTCTTGTTTGCCTGCTCCTTCCCCGGGGACGCCGTCATGGATTTTCTCGTCACGAATGGGCAGGATCTCTGTGTGGGTGTTGAGATACCATTCAAGCGCTTTGCCCACGGCATCTGCACAGGAGAGAATCCGGTCTCCGTTTGCCCACGAATTCATCTGGCAGCTGATACCCTTGAGTTGCTTGATTATCGTTCTCGTGTCCACTCCGGAGCGAAGGGCGAGGGAGACCAGCCTTCCTATCGCTTCCGACTGGCTCGATGCGCAACCTCCCGCCTTTCCCATCTGGTTGAAGATCTCAAAGATGCCTTTTTCATCCATGTTCATGGTGACGTACAGTTTTCCGCACCCCGTCTTCATCTCTTTCGTAATGCCCACGAGGGAGTCGGGTCTCGGTCTCGGTCCCACCATATGGGAAGCGTCCTTCACCGCTTCGCCCTGGCGGTCCTGCTCCATCAGTTTCCTCCCCACGTTGAGCACCTGCTCCTCGCGGGATCCG
>CAYFXN010000100.1:2762-7180 GCA_964347065.1 uncultured bacterium
CCCTGTAGACCGTCACCCCTTTGCACCCGAGTTCGTAGGCGAGGTTGAAGGCATCGGCCACGTCCTCTTTCGTGGCCTGATTTGGGAAGTTGACCGTCTTGGACACGGCATTGTCGACATGCTCCTGGAATGCCGCTTGCATCTGAAGGTGCCAGGTGGGGGAAACGTCGAAGGCCGTCACGAAGATTTGTTTTGTCTCTTCGGGAAACTCGGGGAAATCCTTGATAGAGCCTTTTTCAGAGACCTTCTCCATCAATTTCTCCGAGTAGAGCCCGATCGTGCGGGCCTCCTCTTCAAATAAGGGGTTGGCCTCGAGGAGCTTGTCGTTGTCCATGACGTTTCGCACGAAGACGAGTGCGAAGAGGGGCTCTATGCCGCTCGAGCAGGAGGAGATGATGCTAATCGTTCCCGTTGGCGCCATGGTCGTGGTGGTGGCGTTGCGAAGGGGCAGCTTTCCGTTTCCTGCATAGATGCTGCTTGAGAAGTTGGGAAAAGCCCCCCGTTCCTTCGCCAGCTCCCTCGATGCATTTTGGGATTCCTCCTTAATGGACCGCATTACTTTCCTCGCCACATCGAGGGCGTCATCTGAATTGTAGGGGATTCTCAGGCGCAGGAGCATATCGGCGAATCCCATCACGCCGAGCCCGATTTTTCTGTTTCCCATCGTCATGTCCCGTATTTGGGGGAGGGGGTAGTCGTTCATTTCGATCACATTGTCTAAAAAACGTACGGCGTTGAAAACACTGTCGCGCAGTTTCTCATAGTCTACCGCGTAATCCCCCTTATCCTCCTTCAGCATTCTGGCCAGGTTGATGGAGCCGAGGTTGCAGGACTCGAAGGGGAGCAGGGGCTGTTCCCCGCAGGGATTTGTGCTCTCTATCTCGCCGGCTGAGGGAGTGGGGTTGTCCCGGTTAATTCTGTCGAGAAAAATGATCCCGGGCTCCCCGTTTTTCCAGGCAGCGGAAACGATTTTGTCGAACACTTCACGGGCATTCAGGTAGCCCGTGATCTGGTTCGAGCTGGGATTCACCAGCGGGTAATCTCTCTCTTCCTGAGCCGCCCTTATGAACTCCTCCGTGAGAGCGACGGAGATGTTGAAATTGTTCAAGCGCTTGTTATCCTGCTTGCAGGTGATAAATTCAACGATGTCGGGGTGGTCCACCCGGAGAATGCCCATATTGGCTCCCCGCCTCGTTCCTCCCTGTTTGATCGTTTCCGTTGCTGCGTCGAAAACGGTCATGAACGATATGGGACCTGATGAGATGCCCTTCGTCGATCTAACCACGTCGTTTTTCGGTCTGAGACGGGAGAAGGAAAAACCCGTTCCCCCGCCGCTTTTGTGGATGAGGGCCGTGTATTTCACGGCGTCGAATATCGATTCCATCGAGTCATCCACCGGGATGACGAAACAGGCCGAGAGCTGCTGCAGCTCCCCTCCGGCGTTCATGAGGGTTGGGGAATTGGGCATGAACTCCAGGGAGTTGATCATTGAGTAGAATGTTTCTGCCCAGGTGAGAATATCCTGGTAGCTCTTTCCGAAGTGGATTCCTTCTGCGAGGGCGATGTTATAGGCGACGCGGGCGATCATGTCCTCAGGGGTTTCAACGATGTTCCCCTCCTCATCTTTTTTCAGGTAGCGGCGCTTCAGAACGCGAAGCGAGTTTTCGTTGACGGGCATCGGTCCAAATTTTTCCACCATCAGCCTTTTCCACTCTTCCGGCGGATTGTGCGGTATCGCCTCGATCATCCGTTTCTCTCCCGTCTCGCGACTCCCCGTGTCCAACCGTTTATTCTGAAAGGATTCTTCCGAAACTGACATGACCCCACTCCTTTATTATTATTCTAACACATGGCCAATAATGGATTATATTGTGGTTCTCAACTGAATGTATACAAGATATGGTGTTGTTCGGGTGCTGTCAAGGAGAATTTAACGAATATTTTTTTTCGCGCTATCGTGCGAAAAGGCAAGGGAAATTTTAAAGGTCAGAACGTCGTTTCAGGGAATGCCGCCTCAGTCTCTCCACGAGATCCCGGCAAAGATCGAAAGGCGGGGGGTGATTCTTGAAGAGATACCGCTCCAGGTCCGAATCCTCAGTTTGGAGAATTTTTACGAATTCCTTCCTTTTTTCTTCGTCCATGCGCTCCCATTCTTTCTCGAAGTAGTCCGTGAGCAGTGTTTCCAGTTCCAGGGTCGACCGTCTCGCGCTGAGGAACCGTGCTTCCCGTCCCATGGCATCTTCTGTAGAAATTTTCGGCATGTCAAAATTTTAGCAGGTTTGCCCCAAAAGTGCTTGATTTTCCTATCCGCATGGTATAAATGTTATAATATGTTATAGTGTATACAGTCGACAGTATTAAACGTAACGATTGTCCCTATGGGTATTATTGATGGGCGCCGTGAAAGCAGAAGCTGTTTGAAAGGGTTTGAAAGGAGGAAGGAAATGAAAAACTGGGCCGCCGTGTGCAGGCGGGCTTCAGTTGCTGTTTTTCTGTCTCTGATGGCGCTTATGGCCGCTGCTTACCCGGCCGGCGCTTCGCAGCCGGCAACGGATGAGTGCCTCGATTGCCACGGGAGCGATGACATCCTGGGCTGGTCGGAAGAGGAGGTGCTGGAGAATACCCTGCCCGCAGAGAAGCTTCCCAAGCTTCAGTTCGTCAAGATTCCCGATATTTCCTCTTTCGTAGACGAAGATCTCTACGCCGCGTCGGTCCACGGGGACCTCTCCTGCATCGAGTGCCACGTCGATGCCGATGCGGTGCCGCACAACCGGTACCTGAAGGCCGTTTTTTGCGGAGAGTGTCACGAGGAGGCCGAAGGCGAGTATGGGCAATCGAGGCACGGCCTCTCCCGGGAGAGAGATAAGGTAGCTTTCGCCCCCGGTTGCTCCGATTGCCACGGCGCTCACTACGTCAGTGAGATATCCTCCCCGGAGTCACCCGTGTATTTCAACAACCTCGCCACGACCTGCGGGAGGTGTCACGGTAACAGGGAGTTCGTGAAAGCCGCCGGGATCAGCATGAAAGAGGCATCTGCGCTCTACGAGCAGTCGATACACGGGAGGGCTATCAGCCAGAAGGGGCTGAGTAAAGCGGCAAATTGCGTCGACTGTCACGGATCGCACGATCTGCTGCGTTCGGGGGACCCGGGCTCGTCGGTGTTTAGGAGAAACATCCCCGAAACCTGCGGAAAGTGCCATTACGGCATATACTCTGTGTACGTCGATTCGGTGCACGGGACGGCGGCCAAGAAGGGGCTGCCCGATGCGCCCGTGTGCACCGATTGTCACGGCGAGCACGAGATCGAGCCCGCCCTCGAGGCAACATCGTACGTTTCTCCCCTCGCTATTTCAACGACAACCTGTCCCAGTTGCCACGACGCGCAGCGTATCGTGCGGAAGTTCGGAATCGATACCGATAGAATGCGCTCCTACGAGGATACCTACCACGGCCTTGCCCTTAAAATGGGCGATCACACCGTGGCGAACTGTGCTTCCTGTCACGGCGCACACGAAATATATCCTTCTTCAGACAGGCGATCCACCGTGTTCGCAGGGAATTTGAAGATAACCTGCGGGAAATGCCATCCAAAGGCGACGGAGAAGTTCGCAGTCGGAACCATCCATGGCGGCGGAACGGGAACGGGCGAGCTGGTGAAAAAGATCGTGAAATACTTCTACATATGGCTCATCGTTTTGACCATCGGGTTCATGATCACACACAACACCTTTGATTACGTGAAAAAGCTCCGTGTACACCTGAGGAAACACAAAAAAGAACCGCGGTTCGAGAGGATGAACAGGATCGAGAGATTCGAGCACTTCCTGATGATCATCTCCTTCTTCGGGCTCGTTGTCACCGGTTTCGCACTCAAGTTTTCCTGGTCGATTCCCTTTTTGAAGGTGGGCGTGAACGAGTTTCTCCGGAGTTTCCTCCACCGGGTGTTCGCCATCGCCATGGTGGGAGTTTGCCTTCACCACCTGGGATACCTTCTCTTCGATGCCAGAGGGAGGAAACTTTTCGTCGACATGCTCCCCCGGTACAAAGATGTGAAAGATATGCTGCAGGCCATCAAGTTCTACGTCGGCCTTGCTAAGGAGCGGCCGGCCTTTGACCGCTTCAGCTACATCGAGAAGCTCGAGTATTTCGCGCTCATCTGGGGATCGATCGTTATGATCCTCACGGGGTTCATCCTCTGGTTCGAAGAGGAGTCAATGATGCTCATTCCCATGTGGGGGATCGATGTGACGACGATCATCCACTATTACGAGGCGATACTGGCTACCCTGGCCATAATCGTGTGGCACCTCTATTTCGTCATCATCAATCCCGACGTGGCTCCCATGTCCTTCACCTGGATCGACGGGACGATATCCCGACATCACATGGAACTTGAGCATCCCCTCGAACTGCAAAAG
>CAYFXN010000101.1:0-7116 GCA_964347065.1 uncultured bacterium
AAATGGTATCTTAAAAAGCTCTTCAACATCGGGCCGGAGCCGGTCGGTGGGGATGGAAGGACCGTTTTCAAGACCGAATTTCCCCACGGGCTCGACTTCTCTGCACTCGTCGGCCCCTCGCTGAGGATGGTGGTCTCACCGAGTAAAACCGATGATGCCGCCGTAGTCATCAGTACGGGGCAATCGGGCCACTTCTACGAAAAACACTACCGGGACCAGACGAAATTATGGCTAGAAGGAAGATACAGGAAGGCTATCGTAAATACCGGGGAGGTCAAAGAGCGTTTCTCCCACCACCTGTTAATCGAACCATCCGATTGAGTTCACAATGAAACAGCATGTAGAGGGAACATTCTCGCATCAAGGATTTCGAGTAAAAAAAACAAATAAAGTGGGAATTTAGCAATTATCAACTTCTCATCCCCTTTCCTTCTCACCTTCTTCGGTTTTCATTCCGCATTCTTTAGCAATGCACTTTTCTTCAGGACTGTTCCTTTCCCGTCAATTCCCGGAAGAGCTGTTTCACCGTGATTATCTCATCGCACTTTTTCGCGTTTGACCCTGCAAAGACGATTCCTTCCCTGGTATGGCCCATCCGCGCATTTACCAGCGCGCGGGCTATGCAAAATTCCTCTCCCGCGTCCCGATAGGAGCACTTCACCAGGCAGTTCACAAAGCACTTCCCATCGGATTCGAGTGTATCGTTTTCGATCTTTTCCACAAACTCGTTTCTGATCGCCCTTCCGGGAAGGCCGACGGGACTCTTGATCAGGACAACGTCATCTTTGTGCGCCTTGAGATACATCCTCTTGAATTCGATGGGAGCGTCACACTCTTCGGTACAGACGAACCTCGTTGCCATTTGCACCCCGTCGGCACCGAGGGAGAGGATCTTGTCGATGTCCCCACGATCCCAGATCCCTCCGGCGGCTATAACGGGGATATCGTTTCCGAAGTCGTTTAGGAGCATTTCCTTCAAGGCGGGCACGACTCTCTCGAGGGAGTAGTCGTCCTTCCCAACTTCACCAAAGCTGGCCCCGAGATGGCCTCCTGCATCGTTCGGTGTCTCCACGACGAAGCCGTCGGGAACCCTCCCATACTTTTTCTCCCACCTTCGGTAAATCAATGCAGCTGCCTTTACAGAAGATACGAGCGGCACGAGGGCCACACCCGGAAAGTCTCTCGCATACCCCGGCAGCTGAAGTGGGAGGCCCGCACCGGAAATGATCAACTTCGCTCCCTTCTCAAGGCTGGTTCGAACCATGTTCTCGTAATCAGTTATGGCCACCATACAGTTGGTCCCGATATTTCCCACTGAAGAGAGGCTGAGGGCCCTTTCGAGTATTTCCCCGAGCGCCTTCATGTTCGCCTCCCGGTAGGAACCGGGACCGTTGTAATGCCGCGAGTTGAGACCCAATGCCACGGACGCGATGATGCCGATTCCACCGGCTTCGGATACGGCCGATGAAAGGCCGTATGTAGATATGCCGACTCCCATACCCCCCTGGATGATAGGGTACTTCGAGCGGATTTTTCCTATTTTTAACTCAGGAAGAGACAAACACATTTCCCTCTGCGATCAATTTTTGCTCATTATACTACTTTTCATGCGCCGTACCCCGATAAAAGTAAATTTCCATCGAGGGGACGTATGAGGGCATTGTCGCGCCGGAAATGAACGGAGTGCGCAATTTGTCGCCTGCTCCCATCCGGGATACAATGGATCGGTGGGGATACCGTCCCATAGAGATTTTCATCGAACAAAGGTGTATCCCGCGAATTACACACTCTCTCTGATATTGAGACTCAAAACGAATAACAATGAGAACATGCTCTTACGAGAAATTGCAAAAAACATATACCTGATCCAGGCAGAAAACTGCGGCAAGTTCCCCTACTCATTCAGTTTCCTTCTCAAGGGGAAGAAGAACATTCTCCTCGACGCAGGCGCGGGGAAAACGAATCTTGCAAAGATCAAAGGGGAAGTCGGCATCGATCTTATTATCATTTCTCACACCCACGGCGATCACATCTCGTCGCTTGAGGCCCTGGCGGGGATTCCCTGCCTCGTTCCCGAAATGCAGTGTGAGTCCGTTCGAGACATCAACGCTCTCGGACGAAGGTTCATCCAGAACGATGAAAAAGCGCTAACAGTGTGGAAACACTTCATGGTTGCCACCCTCGGAGTCAGGGCGTTCAATCCATCGGGGACCTACAATGAAGGTGATGTCTTCAAAACGGGAGAACATGAAATTGTGGCGCTCTCCACGCCTGGGCATACGGTTGACCACTTTTGCTTCTTCGAAGGAAGGACCCGGACTCTTTTTTCCTTCGACATCGACCTCACTTCTTTCGGACCCTGGTACGGTCACGAAGAGTCCGATATCGATTCCTTCATCTCCTCGATTCGGAGGATCGAGAATACCCGGCCGGCGATACTGGCATCCTCCCATGTACCTCCCCTGTCCGATGGAATAAGCAGCAGGCTAACTGGCTACGAGGAGCTGATATACAAGAGAGATGAACTCATAAAAACCCTCAGTGAGGCCGGATTGTCTCCAGCGGAAATGCTGGAGGAATCTCCCATATACGGGGGACACCCGCATATACCCGAGCTTTTGATCTACTTCGAAAAGGTGATGATAGAAAAGCACCTGAAGCGTCTGGGGCTCAATCTGCCGAAATGATCGGACCATCAATTCTGTCCAGAGGCCAGAAAAATACAAAATGTGAGTTCAAGGTTCAAAGATTAAGAAAGATAGAGAAGGCCGGCGTTCAGAAAGGAAGAGGTTCAGCAATTCTCGACGGCGTAACCTCTCATCTTCCCTCCTTTCGGTTTTGCGGAATTTGGGCAATTCGGGATTAACTGGACGGACGAGTCTGTTTTTGGCATCTTAAATGTGATGATGCAGAAAGGAAACGTCACCCGCTACAGATACGGTATGATTCATGGTCGATTCCAGCCTTTCCACAGGGAGCACCTTCGCTATTTCCACATTGCATGGGAACGTTCGGAAAATGTTCTCGTCGGCATCACCAACCCCGACCCCAGCACCATCGTCGCTGATGATTTGAGCAGCCATCGTCACCTTCCCGAGGAGAATCCCTTTTCCTTCACGGAACGGCTGATAATGGTAACCGAGTCCCTCAGGGAGGAGGGGTACGACATGAAACGGATCTACATCGTTCCCTTCCCGATTCATCACCCCGACAGATGGAAGCATTACATTCCTCGGGAAACAGCTCTGTTTGTCGTCGCTTATTCCGACTGGGAGCGAAAGAAAGCAGAGAGGCTGAGCCAGGGGGGATTCAACGTGATCGTGGAGGACAGGCTGACCAAGAAAATCAGCGGCCAGCATATACGCTCACTCATGGCAACCGGCGGGAAATGGCAGCACCTGGTCCCTCCTGCCGTGGCCCGTTTCCTGAATGAGCGCGGGTGAAAGAGAAATAAGATCTGTTCAAAGTTCACGGTTCGAAATTCGGAGAACCGCGGTACCTTCACGCAGGGAGATCATGTCTCTACACTCCCCTTCTTCAAGAGGGATGCAGCTGTTTTCCTTTCACCTCTTGGACGATTTCCTTCAGGCGCCTCGCGCTTCCCTCCATGTCCTTCGCAGAAACGACGGCGGAAATGACGGCTACGGCACACGCCCCGGCTTTTATGACCGAGTGGGCATTTTCGTGATGTATCCCTCCGATTCCTATCAGCGGTATTTCCGTCATGCTCCTCACATTTTCAACAAACTTCAGCCCCACGGGAGGTCCCGCGTCCCACTTTGACTCTCTGGCCTCGAAGACCGGGCTGATTGCTATGTAATCCGGGCTGGCGGCGATGGCATGCCGGGCTTCCTCCAGGCTGGTTACCGTGATACCGAGGAGCATTGAGGAGGGCAGGAGCTCTCTTGCAAGGGAAAAGTCAAAATCGCTGAATCCGAGGTGCACGCCGTGAGCCGAGGACGCCATCGCCACATCGATCCTGTCGTTAACGATGAAGGCCCCCCCGTGCCTACGGGCAATCGCAAGAACACGCTTTGCGGAGGAGAGAAGCTCTCGACCTGTCATCTTCTTGTCTCTGAGCTGCACGGCATCGGCTCCCCCCGCGAAGGCTTTCCCGGCAATCTCGTCATGGGGCCTGCCTCCCGAGAGGGCAACGTCCGTTACCACATACAGGCTCCACGATGATGGCGGGGGAACCGCGTTCTTCGTCTTCATCGATTTTCCGACGCCTCCTGGAGCTGCCTTCCGAAGGCTTCCCAGAAGGGATCGACCCTCGGATGCTCAAGGGGTTTTTTTGCACCCGCCTCGTGCAGAGAGATACCCTCCTCCGGGGGGACCACCTCTCCCACCTCGGATGCCATGATCCCCTTGTCTGCGAGCAGCTGCATCACCTCCCCTGATTTGTGGGGCCTCACCGTAATGATCAGGGTCCCTTCGCTGATGGAAGAATAGGGGTCGATAGAAAAGAGGTCGCATATCTTCCGAACTCTGTCCTGAACGATGATGCTCTCTTTTTCCAGGACCATCCCCACATCGGAAGCCCGCGCAACCTCGAAAAGCCCCCCCCACACGCCGCATTCGGTGGCGTCGTGCATCGATGTAACGCCCTCTTCCCGCACGCCCGCCTGAACGGCCGTCAGCGCATCCTCGACGACGCTCATTTCGTAAAATAGCTGTTCGGCATCCCTTGCGAAATCCTCGCCGAAGGCGCCGGCAATTTTATCGGGAAAGGTCACGGCAAAAAGCCCGGCGGCCTCGATGGCGGCACCCTTGGTCACGATCACCCTGTCTCCCACCCTGGCGTCCCGTGGAGTCAGGCACCGGTCCCGGGGGCCGATGCTGATCACCGTCGCCCCGCCAACCATGGGATAGTTACAGCCGTGATATCTTCCCGTGTGTCCTGCTACGACGCTTATACCCAAATTCTCACACTCCGAATGAATCTTCATCCACATCGTCTCGAACTGGCTCGCCGTCATCTGGAGGGGAAGGTTCAAGTCTATGGTCATATAGGTAGGGCTCAGCCCGCTCGTTACCGCATCGGACGCAAGGATGTGGACGGCGAACCAGGCCGATCGCTCGAATCCATATTCCGGAACGATGAAAACCGGGTCAGTGGTCAGCGCCATAACCCTCCCTCCCCCTATATCGACCACGCCCACGTCGACACCGTGCATGGGGCCAACGAGCACCTCCTTCCTCTTGTACCCGAGGTGGGGGAGGATGATTTTCGAGAATATTTCGGGCGATATCTTACCGATTTCAGGCATCTCGTGAGTCATAGGACCTCCACAAATGCGTTTTTTCCTGCCAGATAACAACGATGGCGGGCCACCACGTATCAGGGTTGTCTATTTTAATATATAATCTTTACGTACGGAAGACGGGAGAGCAATGTTCTTTGCGAGAAGGGAGAAATAACATGACGGATAATCAGTGGAAAGTGGTATCCCTGGCAATTATCGCACTGGTGACAATCCTATACGTTTATGCCCCCTGGAGGCCCAAGAAAAAGTGCCATTCCTGCGGCCTCAAAGTGGACAAGGAGTTGAAACACTGCCCGAAATGCCACGCGGCACTGCTCTGATACACATGGGAAATGACGATGAAGAGGAAACACTTTATCATTGCCGCTGCTTTTTTTTTCGCGATCCTGCTGTATAGGGCAGGCGGACTTGCTGTGGCGACCATCATCGCGGTTCTCTTCGCGTACCTGCTCGACCCGCTCGTCCTGGAACTCGAGAAGAAGAAGGCAGGCAGAAAATTGACCGTATCGGTCATCTATCTTCTCATCCTGCTCCTTTTCGTATCCTTCGGCGTCAAGGGGGGAACGTACATCTTTACACAGACCCAGGAGTTCGTGAGGGAGATACCCTCCTATATAGAAAAAACGAGGACAATTGCCGAGAGAATGGGGGACGAATATGCCTGGCTCGGTGAAACCATCAGAAACCTCGACACCTACTTTGCCAAATCCCTCCAAAATTTTCTCAAAAGCGCCATCAAAGTGGCATCACAGGCAGTGTATCTTTTGTTAATATACCTGTTTTCCTTCTTCATCCTCATCAACCGGGACAGGGTAGTTGCCGGAATCGAGCGCTTCATCGGAGAAGAGAGGACCCACGAGTATGAAGCGTTTCTTACGGAAGTCGACGGGGTGCTCCGCGGGTTCTTCAGGGGGAGGCTCCTCGTTTGCCTCCTGGTTTTTCTCCTCACCTTGATCGGTACGTACATTATCGGTATCAGACACCCAATATTCATCTCCCTCTTCACCGGAACCACCGCTTTCATACCCTATTATGGAGCCCTTGCCGGCCTTCTGCCCGGCCTTCTCGCATCTTTCGGAATGCCACAGGTCCTGAAATCGGCTATCGCAATCACGATTCTCATCATCGCCGTCAACTCCATTGAAAGCAATGTGCTCACCCCCTTCCTGACTGCCAGGCACATAAAAATCCATCCTGCTATAATCGTCTTTGCCGTCATCGCCGGAGGAACACTGTTCGGTTTCTGGGGGGTATTCTTTTCCCTGCCCGTGGCGGGAATCGTCAAGGTTCTCTACACTCACGCAGAGAAAAATTTCGCAGAGGAGTCGTAACCGGCACCTCCCGGAAATGCCAGGTCTCCTTCTTTTTCCCCTTCCTCAATCGTACTTCCTAAAAAAAAATATTTTTTCCTAAAGTTTTCTATTTCACGTCCGATCAATAGGGGTAACCCCTCCTCCTCAACATGTGGATCTATTACCCCACCACTACCGGCCCCGATCGTTAAGACCGGGGCCGGGCCTTTTTAAAAAGAGAACTAGATAGAAATTTAGCCCTTGACAGAAGGGAAGATTAATTTAATCCTTTTCTGAAAAAGAAAGGAGGGAAAAAATGAGAACACGGTGTGTCGCATACATGCTCATCCTCGCCCTGATTATTCCAGCCTCAGCCGTCCTCGCTTACAATCAGCCGCCTCTCAATCTTGGTTTCACAAACGTCCTCGATCAACCCCCCGGCCCGGGGCTGTATTTCTTCGAATATATTCAGGCCTATGAAGCATCCACGTTCAAGGATGGAAGCGGTAATGACCTTGCCATTTTGAATGGTGAAAAGCTTGATGCTCTCATATCAT
>CAYFXN010000102.1:0-1711 GCA_964347065.1 uncultured bacterium
GATTTCGTGCTTAGGATTTACCATCCACTCTTAACAGGTCAATTTCATACGTTGTGCCAAGTGATAGTAAGCTCTGGACAGATTTATTTGTGAACTATGAACTATGGACTATGAACTATGAACTATGAACTATGAACTATGAACTATGGACTATGAACTATGGACTATGAACTGATGCTAACCCTGTTCGGATTTTTCTTTCAGCCCATTGGATATCGTCACCCGTACCTTTTCGATGAGTTCGCCGATGCGCCCCATCTCGTATTCATCTGTGGGAACGGGGGGGAAAATTTCAACTTCGATGGTCCCCGGATAAATCCTGAATTTTCCCTTCCGCATTATACTCCTGCTCCCCCTGATGGCTACCGGAACGATCGGAAATCGGCTGTGAAGGGCAATATGAAAGCCCCCCTTCTTGAAGGGTAAGAGCTCTCCCGTTGTGCTCCTGGTGCCTTCGGGAAATATCATGATGGATGTGTTTCCCGATAGGATGGAAAGGGACTGTTTGAGACTTTCAATTGCCTGCTCTTTGTTTCCCCTGTCTACCATTATGTGGCCGATGGCTTTCAGGGCCCAGCCGAAAAAGGGTATTGATTTAAGTTCTTTTTTGTACACCCATCGCATCTGGTGGGGTAGGGCGAGGGCCTCGGCAGGTATGTCAAAGTATGATACATGGTTCGACATGAACACATACTGTTTTTTCGGGTCGATGTTTTCGATTCCAAGGACACGCAATTTTACGAAGCAGGTCTTCAGTGAGAGGAAGCAGTAAACCTTTGAAAGATTGTAGGCGAAGTTCTGGATTCCGGGTACCCGCACGATGAAGGTGACCAGCACGATAATCGAGCCGATAACCAGCGTGTAGACGGCAATAAGGAACGCCTGCAGGGCAGTGAGCACTATCACGAAAGGCCTCCTCCCTTACCGAATGCACACAGGGAGAGAAGCGGGCACAGGGAGCAGGAGGGGTTCGCCGCCCGGCAAACGTTCTTTCCCAGCGAGATGAGACATGCGTGGAGACTGGCCGCCAGATGTTCTGAAATATGGGGCTCAATCGTTTTTCTGATCTTCTCGGGGGAGGAGGATGCCGGGACAAGGCCCATCCGCTTGGTGATTCGCTGAATGTGCGTATCCACGGGAAACGTCTTTCTGCCGAAGCAAAAGAGCATGATGATCGCCGCCGTTTTGTCGCCGATACCTTTTATGCTCTTCAGATAGGTTATGGCATCCTCTGTGGCCATCGGGCGCAGAAATGCGAGGCTTATTTTCCCCTGCTCCTGTTTTATCCGGGTGAGCGCCCTCTTTATGGTTTGGCTTTTCTGCCTGGAGAGGCCACAGGTTCTGATCGCCTCCGCGATTTTCGCGGTATCTGCCGCCGCTATCGCATCGTGGGTGGGAAATCGTTTTTTCAACGAGACGTATGCCCTGTCTCTCAATCCGTCATTGGTGTTCTGGGAGAGGATGGTCCGGATGAGGGTGTCAACGGGGTCCCGGTGGGTCCGCACCTTTATTCCGGATCCGGGATGATCGCAGAGCGCCTCCTCCGTTTTTTTAATCTTTTTCCTCACTTCCCTTTTCCGTGTTCAGCATGAGGAGGAGGCCTTCTTCCGTGAGCCTCACGGCGGGGCCGAGCTCCCAGTATTCTATGAGCCCTTTGGCCGTGAGGGAGCGAACCGCGGCTTCCAGTTCGTGCTCGCCCTGCTGGGCTGCG
>CAYFXN010000102.1:1721-7069 GCA_964347065.1 uncultured bacterium
CTTCATGATACCCGATTCAGCGTCGAGGCCTTTCAGGTTGGGAGTCGCCCCGGGACCGAACTCCTTGTAAAAATGGTAGAGCGCCCGGAGAACCTTCCGTTCCGCATCGTTTGTCGCTGGATTACCCATCGGTTTTTGTCTCTTCAGTTTTCGCGAGCCTCCGGCGTTGTCCCTTCTCCTTTTTTCAGGGTAGCTACTACCTTCTCGAGGTTCCTCATTTTCCGCCACTTTCGGATTGAGCCGGGGACCATCGCCAGCATCCCGCCGATCAACCCCACGATAACGGAAACCATGATGACGATGCTCTGGGAGGTTTCCCAGTAGAATTTCAGAAATTTCACCTGGAGAACATTCTGGTTTTGCAGTGCGAAAATCCCGACGCCGCCGATGACGATAAAGACGATCAAAAAAGATAGTCTCATATTCCTCTCCCCTCAAAAAGTATGGTTACGGGAGCTCATTTCCGGCAATGGTGTTTCACGGGGTCAATCTTCGAAGTAATATTTTTCACGGTCCCTGTCCTTCCCGGGTTTTCTGAGATTCAGCATCCTCTCCCGCATTTCCTCGCACCCTTTCTGCAAGGTGCAATCTTCCTCGCAGGGTTCTAAGTGGGTTACGACGTGAGAATCTCCGAGTGCCTCTTCGATCTCCATCTCGAGGTGCGCTGCCAGGCTGTGTGCCTCCTCCACTGTCGAGAGCCTGCAGACCACGAGATGGAAATCTATGTGTTTCGTCGAGCCGGCTTTTCGCGTCCTCATGGCGTGAACGTCGACGACCATCGGCTTGTGCCTGTTTATTATACCATCTATTTCCCCTTTCACTTCTCCGGGAAGGTCCCTGTCGAGAAGGTCGTCGAGAACTCCCCTGATCAGGGGAAAGGTTGCCTGAATGATGTAGATGCCGATGACCAGCCCGGCGATAGAGTCGAATAGGGGGTTTCCCGTTAGGGTGACCAGCAAAAGGGCGATCAGGATTCCGGCGCCAGAGTAAACGTCCGTTTTGAAGTGGAGCGCGTCGGCGATCAGGGCGGGCGAACCTGTTTCTTTTCCAGCACGTTCGATTTTCCGCGCCACAAGGAAACTGACCACGACGGAGAAGACCATCACCCCTATCCCCGCCCCGGTTCTTTTCGGCCCGTACCCCTCGATGAAGCGGCGTATCGATTCGTAGACTATCCAAGCCCCGATTGCCGAGACGACAGCCACCTGAAATGCTGTGGCCAGGGCCTCCACTTTTCCGTGTCCGTAAGGGTGGTCTTTGTCGGGTGGTTCAGAGGATTTTTTCACGGAGACGAGGGTGACAGCAGACATGAATATGTCGCCGATGTTGTCGATGGCCGATGAAAGCACTCCCAGTGAACCGGTGAAAATTGCAATGACAAACTTGGTGACGGAGAGGAATATACCCGTTCCCAGGGACAGCTGGGCGGTCCTAATCTTCTTTGTGTCATTTATCGTTTTCTCGTTGCTGCGGTTGCTGCTATTCTCTTCCAATTAAATTACCACCTGTAGGTTCTCACTTCCTGGTACCTCGTGGCCAGATAGGTTATCAGGGTCGACACTATGCTGACTGTCAAAGCACCGAACAGGGCCGTGAGGAAGCCCTCGACGGTGAAACCGGGAAGGATCCAGTCGGCCACTTTGAGCATGAGTGCGTTTATGACGAGGGTGAACAGTCCGAGAGAGAGGATGTTTATCGGCAGGGTGATGATGAAGACGATGGGTTTTATGAATGCGTTGATAATTCCGAGTATCACCGCTGCTAAAACGGCGTCGCCCAGAGAGTTAACCGTGATGCCCGAAAAACCGTAAGAAACGATCATGATGGAGACAAAATTTCCTATCAACCTGAACAGAAAACTTTCAAAAACCACGCTCTCTCCTTTTTTCTTTTTCTTCCGAGACGTTATCGTCCATTATAGCCCAAAATGATACCCATTTCTCTCAAGAGACCGGCCGGGACGACTCCTTTTTCCTCCTCTTCCAAAACAGGAGTGCTGCACCGATAAGCGGCAGCACACCGCAGGAGAAAAAAGTGACGGGGAAACCGCCGTATTCCAGGATGATCCCAAGGGCGGCCGATCCGATGACGAGGCCGAGGTCGAAGGCACCCGTGAAAAGGGCCATGCTTATGCCGCTGTTTTCCCTTCCCACCGTGTCAACGATCAGTGATGAGAGGGAAGGGAAGAGGAATCCGTGACCGATCCCCGTGATTATCGATGCGAAGACGAGTATCGGGGTATCACCGGAAAAGGTGAGAAGGGCCGCACCCGAAGAGAGCAGGGAGAGGGACAGGATGGCGGAGACGTCCTTGTCGGCTGTGTCGACAACCTTCCTCCATACTGTGCGTGTTGCGATAACCGATATGGAGTAGCAAAGGAGGAAGACAAAAATGCCGTCCCTTCCCCCTTTGTAAAGAAAGAGGGGCAGGAAGGTGAAGATTCCCCCGAATGTTATGCCGAATATGAGTGCCATAAGGACGTAGGCGAGAACGTCTCTTGAGAGAACCTCCAGGACACGGGAAGGGCCGATTCCGGCGATTTTCATCCTGTCTTTCATGAACACGGCCGGGAGAGCCGAGGAAAGGGCGATGCAGCCGCCGATGAGGAAGAAGGCGCTGAAGCTGAACCGGGCGATGACCATCTCCCCGATCCACCCTCCAATCGCTGTGGGGATGAAGAAGGAGAGCCCGAAGACGCCCAGTGCTTCGGCCCGCCGCTCTGGCGGTGCATGGGATGCGATGTGTGCGTACGCGAAGGTTGCGAAGAATGAGTACCCGATCCCCTGGAACACGCGGTAGACGTAGAGTATCGACGAGGGCGCTTTCACGAAATACCAGGGGAAGGTGAAGAGGGATGCGATGATAGAACCGACGATGATGAAAATCACCTTGTTGGTGCGGTCTGCCAGCCAGCCTCCCAGGGGCTTGAAGGCGACGGAGACGAAGGTGCCCGTGGCCATCAGGAATCCGATGTGGGAAGGGCTGAAACCGATGCTATCGAGGAAGGGAGGCATGAAGATGAATATGGTGGCGTAGAGCGAGTAGAGAAAATTCGATCCGTTCAGGAGGATGTAATCGTTGGTATAGAGGGTGCTGGTCGTCTTCATCGATATTCCGTGAAAAGGGCGAATTCCGGTAAAACGGTATAACACAATATGGGATAGAAAAATACAAAATATGATTCAAACAACTTTAAAAGGTCAAACGTAAGTCCAGTGTCTAGCGTCCATAGTTCAGAGATAAACGGAAACGGGGAACTATGAACATCGATCTGTTCTTCCTCTGGACTATGAACTATGAACTCTGAACTCGATATCATTCCGGATTCCGAAATCCGCATTCCGCAATGCCATTCCTGCAGATCTCCTGCTTTCTGGTCTCCTATGGACTCTGAACGCTGTACGCTGAACTGTTCTCTTGGTTTGTGGGTATTGCCTTTTTCACGGAGTTCAAAAATAATAGGTGTAGGAGATTCGGGGAGGTACGGTTTGGCAAGGATTTCAGTCGGGCTGGCACAGGTCAATCAGGTCGTTGGAGATTTTCAGGGAAACAGCAGGAAAATAATTCGCTACATCCGCATGGCGAAGAGCCGGGGCGCCGACGTCGTACTGTTTCCGGAACTTTCCGTTTCAGGCTACCCCCCCGAAGACCTCCTCCTGAGGTCTGATTTTCTGGAGGAGAACGAAAGGGCGCTTTCCAGGATTGTGAAGGCGACGGAGGATATTCTCGCTGTCGTGGGTTTTGTTCGCAGAAACGAACACATATACAATTCAGCAGCCATCATCTACAACAAAAAAATACACGCCTGCTATGACAAGATTTTTCTCCCCAATTACGGTGTCTTCGACGAGTACCGATACTTCGGTACAGGGAGGCACCCCCTCGTTTTCACCTTCGCAGGGGTCACTTTCGGCATGACCGTATGCGAGGACATCTGGTATCCAGACGGGCCGCACGTCGTCGAGGCTGCGTCGGGTGCCGAAATCATCGTGAACATATCTGCATCGCCCTATCATTTCGGGAAGTGGGGGCAGAGGGAGAATATGATTTCCACCAGAGCCTCCGATACGAAGAGCTTCTTCGCCTACTGCAACATGACCGGCGGGCAGGACGAGCTGGTCTTTGACGGCGCAAGCCTTTTCGTGAACGAGAGCGGCGAGGTGGTGGGCAGGCTGCCTCTTTTCGAGGAGACCCTGGGGGTTCACACCATCGATACGGAGAGCGTCTTCCGGGAAAGGCTGCACGACCCGCGAGTGCGGGAGGAGGAGAGAAGGGTCCGCCGCGCCGGGGAGCTTCCGGTGCCGGTGAGGATTCCGGGGAAAAGGAAGGCGGGAAAAGGGGGGAGAAAACTGAAAGCAGGTTTATCGGACCCCCCCCCACTCGAGGGGGAGATCTTTGGCGCCCTGGTTGCCGGGACGCGGGACTATGTGAAGAAGAACGGATTCGAAAAGGTGGTCATAGGGCTGTCGGGGGGAATCGATTCTTCCTTTGTGGCCTGCGTGGCAGCCGAGGCTCTGGGCAGGGAGAACGTCATCGGGGTATCCATGCCCTCGATCATCTCCTCGCAGGAAAGCATTGACGACGCGAAGGAACTGGCGCGCCGGCTGGGGATAAAACTTCACGTGGTTCCCATAGGGGATATGTACGAGAGTTTTCTAAAGAGTCTGGAGCCCCAATTTTCCGGGAGGAAGCAGGATGTGACGGAGGAGAACCTCCAGGCAAGGATACGGGGAATGATCCTCATGTCCCTTTCGAACAAGTTTGGCTACATGGTCCTCACGACGGGAAACAAGAGCGAAATGAGCGTGGGGTACGCCACGCTCTACGGTGATATGGCCGGAGGGTTTGCCGTGATCAAAGATGTGTACAAGACGATGCTGTACCGGCTCTCCCGCTACTACAACGAGGTGAGGAAAAAGGTGGTGATCCCCGAGCGGGTTCTCACGAAAGCCCCGTCGGCCGAGCTTCGGCCGGACCAGTTGGATACCGATACACTACCGCCCTACGAGGTGCTGGATCCCATACTGATGAGCTACATCGAGGACGATTGCGCCATAGAGGAGATCGTGGCCAGGGGGTTTCCGCCATCGACGGTGAAGAAGGTGGTGGCCATGGTGGACAGCAACGAGTACAAGAGAAGGCAGGCGCCGCCGGGCGTCAGGATTTCCCAGCGTGGCCTCGGAAAAGACAGGCGGATGCCCATCACCAACAGGTTCTTCGGAAAATCTTAAAACCAGTCCAGAGTTCAGAGTCCAGAGTTCAGAGGAAAAACAGTCCAGAGTTCAGAGTCCAGAGTTCAGAGGAAAAACAGTCCATAGTCCAGCGTCCGTAGTCCATAGGAAAAATAG
>CAYFXN010000103.1:0-7036 GCA_964347065.1 uncultured bacterium
CAAACATTTCCCCGGAAGGACGGTCACCGAATTCGATGACACCCTCTTTACGCTTCTCACCATGAACCAGCATCCCCTCCATCTTGACGAGCATTACGCCAAAGAGACCGAGTGGGGTAAACGGCTCGTCACCGGTTATCTCTCTTTCTGTCTCGTGTACGGAATGACCGTCAGAGACCTTTCCGGAAAAACAGCAGCTAATTTGGGAATCGACCGAATACGATTCAAAAATCCTGTATTTCATGGCGATTCGCTCTACGCCGAGAGCCGCGTCAAGGAAAAGAGGGATTCGAAGAGCAGACCGGATATGGGGGTCGTGTCGGTAGAGACGAAGGGAATTAACCAGAGAGATGAGGTAGTTCTCACCTTTGAGAGAGCTTTTTTCGCCCCTAAAAAATAATCGGCTTTTACACAGGGTGATCAAATATCGATTCCCGCCTTCCCTGGAAAGATACGTGGTACAATACTCAAGCAGGAAAACCTGCAAGGAGGGGAAACATGGAAAAATTGAAGCTGAGTCTGCGAATGTGCCTCGGTTTTTTCATAACAGTGTCATCAGTTTTCATCATCGGAAGCTTGGCCTCCGGAGGTGGGGAGAAGGGGGTAACCATCACGGGGATTGCCGTCCCCGAAGGATACAGGAACTGGGCGGTCATCGCGCCTTCTTACAGAACCGACAAGGATGAAATTCGCCTCATCCTGGGAAATGACATGGCAGTCAAAGCAGCTCGTAATAAAACACTCCCCTATCCCGACGGAGCAATTCTGGCAAAACTCGCATACAAAGGCGTGAAAAGAGGCGAGTGGGAAGCGGCGCTCGTTCCCGGGGCGGCCCAACGGCAGGAATTCATGGTGAAAGATTCGAAGAAATTTGCATCGACCGGCGGTTGGGGATTTGGAAGATTCGTCGATGAAAAACCTGTTGGCGATGAAAAACTCTATGCAACCTGCTTCCCCTGCCATGCGGCAAACGTAAAGGATAACGACTACGTCTTCACGCGATTTGCATATTGAGGTGTCTTCAAATACGCTGCCGGTAACCGATTTCACTTTCCGCTCTTACTGGCTGGTTGAAATACGATGACCCGGCATGCATCTGAGACAGGTGTTTTCAGGATTCTCCATCCGGGTCTCTCACAGAAACAATGGTCGAGTTGAACGGTAAATACCCTTTCGAAGGATTGAAATTTGACAGGCCTTTTGCGAAAAGCGAGATTTTAGAGGGATTTGAATTCTTAAGCGGCGATAAGAAGCTTTTTGGAGTGGAACTAAACCCTGAAGTCGTGAAAAAGAGCGGCTCGAAACGCTCTTTCCTCCTTACCCAAACCCCTCGGAAAAGGAAGCTCCTGTCAACCTGGCATGAAATCACCGGCAATCTCGTTTCACCAGAACGTTTCTTCGATATGATTTCCGTAACAATCGGGGCTTTACAGCACAGGGAGAACATGCTCCTTTGCGGCAAAAACAAAATCATCTACGATACACAGATATTTCACGGGACCAAGGCGATCGGGGGGATGACCCTGTTTTTCTATACGATTTTCGACAAAAAATTCGGCATCTGGGCGTACCTGAAGAAAAAAAAGTTGAAAATCGTCTTTATCGAGAACATATGGCTGGAGAAGCAGAGCTCCGGCTACGCATCTTCCCTCTTCAGGTATTACGAAAAACTCTTTCACGATATGGGCTTTCATCAGTTCAGGCTGAAAGCCTCACTGTCGGTGGGAAAATATTACTGGGCTAAAGAGGGGTTCGATTGCATCGATAAATCGGAACTTTCAAAGAAAAAAAATAAGATCAGATCCCTGGTAAAGGAAAAAAATCTTCCCATCAAAGATGCCGAAATAAATCGCCTCAACCACATTTACGATATCGCCAATTTCAAGAGAGACATCAGCATTACCGTTTACAGCAACATCGATGGGTATTATTCCTTCGAGAGAGACAAAAATCACCCCGATGAACACCGATTTCCCCTCGGCAAGGCTTTTCTCCTCGTTTCAGAGCCTTGGGATGGCTACAAGGTCATATACACCAACACCCCCAGGAGAACAGGCTTTATCACCTCCAACAGTTACACCCTTCACAGACCCCGTGCGGGCCACGCCGAGAGCCCCCGCCGTGTCGAAACGGTGCTCAAAGAGATCAACAAGAACGAGATTCACCGCAGCCTGGTTTTCCTCGAACCGTACGTTCCCGACAGGGATGTTCTGGAAAAAGTTCATCTTCCCGAATATATCGACGAGTTCAATCAAAGCGCAAGAGAAGAGAAAAGCTACCTTCACACAAGGGACTGCTCCATATCCAGGGAAAGCTTCGATACGGCACTTCTTGCCGCTGGCGGGGTGATGGCGGGAATCGATGCGGTTTTGAACAGAAGAGTTGAGAACGCATTTTGTATGGTGAGACCTCCAGGACACCACGCAGGGAAAAACTATGCTATGGGTTTTTGCTTCATAAACAATGTGGCCGTGGGGGCAATCTATGCGAGAGAGGTATACGGGCTCGATAGGATCTTCATCCTCGACTGGGATGTCCACCACGGAAACGGAACCCAGGATATCTTCTACGAGGACGATCACACCTATTTCTGCAGCATTCACGAACATCCCACCTTCTGTTATCCAGGAACGGGCAGGCGGACGGATAGGGGAAAAGGGAAGGGATCGGGCTTCACCCTGAACGTACCGTTGATACCCCACACGGTCGATCGTGAAGTTATCGAGCGGTTTGAAGAAGAAGTGATTCCTGAGATAGAGAGATTCAAGCCCGAACTCATTATGATCTCTGCCGGATTCGACGCCCACAAAGACGATCCCATCGCCGACCTCGATCTGTCGGAACACGCATTCGCATACATGACAGAGAGGATTTGCGAGATGGCGGACAAACACTGCGAGGGCCGAATCGTTTCGGTGCTCGAAGGGGGATACAACCGCACTTCCCTCGCGTCCTCCATACTGGCACATCTCAACACCCTTCAGGGAAGGAGGGAAAAATGTTTGTCGGAAAAAGAATGACCGCTGATGTGGTCACCGTAAAACCCGACGACACGCTCAAACAGGCGAATCACCTTCTGAAATCACACAGAATTCAGCATCTGCCCGTAGTTGAGGGTGACACCCTGGTAGGAATCATATCGGGCACAGATATCAGAAATTCAACACTTGAAGTAACGGAAGTGGATCACAAAGGTGAGATGCTGGTCAAGAACCGTACGGTCGAAGAGATTATGATAAAAGATGTCATCACGGTAAGCCCCTGGGATACCGTGGAGGACGCCCTCCTCATATTTCACCGGAGAAGATTCGGGGCCCTGCCCGTCGTAGAGGGGAAAAAACTGGTCGGTATAATTACCAAGGTAGATGTACTTGCCTCCTTCATCGACACGCTTTCCATCGAAGAACTGGGCGTTCGAATCGAAGTTATCCTGAATCGTGAAAAGAACGACTTTCTTTCTCTGATTCAGAAGATACACGAAATGAAACTGGATATACGCAGCCTCATCCTATCTCCATTTCGTGAAAACTACGTCGCTTTCATAAGGCTTTCCACGATAGACGTGGCGAGAGTAAAAAAGGAGCTCAGCGACGCGGGATTTCATGTGCCCGAACTGTCTGACTTTCTCGACTGAATCAGCTCGATAGAATTACCCTTGCGTCGAGGACACACAACCCTTTTTCGTAAACGAACACGGGGTTGATATCGAGCTCCGCTATTTGCGGGTTTTCCCCGATCAACCGGGAAATCTTCACCCCGAGGTCCGCGATCGCTTCCATATCGGCAGGAGGCATCCCGCGGAAGCCCTGAAAAATAGCCTTTCCCTGCAAGTCCTGAATCATTTCCCTCATCTCTTCCTTGGAAAGAGGCAGCATCCGGAAGGTAACATCTTTTATCACCTCCACGAAAATCCCACCCAGACCAAAGGCGAGGGCGTGGCCAAACTGCTCGTCCTTCGCAACTCCGTAAATTACCTCGGTCCCCGGCGGCATCTGTTTGGCAAGAAGCATCCCGTCAGCGTGCACACCCTTTTTTTGAAACCGCTCAGCGAGGCTCGTAAATTCACGCTTCCCCTCTTCGGCAGATTGGATATTCAATACCACCCCTTTCTCATCCGACTTGTGAATCACATCGGAGGAGTTCACCTTTAAAACGACGGGAAACCCAAGGCTTTTCCCGTATTGTTCCACCTCATCTGCCGTTTTGACTTTGAAGTAGGGTGACACGGGAATGTGGTACCGTTCCAGGAGGGAGAAAGCATCGACGGGTGTGAGCATTTTCCCCGCTATCTTCTCTTCTTCATGGACCAGCCTGTCCTCTCTCTTCGGGGTTTTCCCGAGCTTGAGATAGGCAGATGCTGCCTTGACCGCACGCTCCGGCGTGGGAAATACCGCGATCTTTCTCTCACCCATTTTGACCCTTTCCTCCCGCTCCACATCTGCGCCGCCAAGATAGGCCACGAGATGGCACTTATCTGGGGAAACGATCTCGGCGGCCCCCGGTACGGGATCGCCGAAAATGGGCATGATGATGTCGTAATCTTTTTCCGCCATATCCATGACTTTTTTGAACATGGCGGCATCGGCATCACCGGTCAGGTCTATCGGGTTGACCGTTATACAATGAGGTGGGATGACCTTTGCGATCTCATTTGCCGCTTCCGGCTTCATGGGACCGACGGAAAAACCGAGTTCCTCGGCAACGTCGATGGCGATGATTGCCGCTCCTCCCGAGCTTGTTACGATCAGCATCCTGTTTCCCGGTGGCTGGGGGAAGTAAGCGAGGGCTTTCGAGTAATCGTAGAGCTCTTCGATGTCCAGAGCACGCACAACTCCGTACTTCTTGAAGAGGGCATTGTATATTTCATCTCTCCCCGCAAGGGATTTCGTGTGGGATTCCGCCGCGATCTTTCCCCTTGCCGTCCTGCCGGCTTTGAAGATAACGATGGGTTTCTTCGATTTTTCAATGGACCTCTGAAACTTTCCGGGATTCTTCACACCTTCGATGTAGAGCGTTATGACTTTGGTATTGGGATCTTCGGAAAAATATTCAATGAGCTCCGACTCATCCACGTCCGCTCTGTTCCCCATGCTCACGAAAGCGGAAAATCCAATTTTTTCCTCCGAAGCCCAGTCGATCAGGGCCGCCCCGACGGTTCCGCTCTGCGATATGATCGCCATGTCCCCTTTTAGCGTTATCAGGGGCCACGAAGCGCAGAGATTGTGAAAGGCGTAATTTACCCCCTGACAGTTCGGGCCGATGACCCTGATGTTTCTCCGCGCCGATATTTCCACAACCTGCTTTTGCAGCCTTTCCCCTTCCTCTCCCGACTCGGCGAAACCCCCCGTGATGATGATAGCCGAACCGACCTTTTTTTCTCCCAGCTTGTCAAGTGTGCCAGGCACGACGCCGGCGGGAATAATCACAACTGCCAGGTCGACACCCTCGGGAAGATTAGCGGGGTCGTTGACACAATTCAATCCCAGGATATCTGTCGCTTTCGGATTCAATGGATATATTTTGCCCTCGAAACCAGCGTTGATGATATTTTCGAGTATCTGGTACCCGAGCTTTTCAGGGTTCGTTGATGCGCCCACAACTGCGACGGATTTCGGTTTGAATATTGAATCGAGCCCCCTTGTCATAATCCTCCTCCTTGGATATTGGTAAAGATCATATCAGCCAGGGGGAGATCAGCGTTTTCAACACGAATCCGCCGGGCCTGCCAGCATCATCCCCCTCTAAATATGCAACGCCCCCCGTCTCGAACGATATAGATGCCGATACATCCCCGCTCGGAGTTATTAGATAGCTCGCGAGCATGCCGATGGAAGGCAGGTGGCCTATAACGATCACATTCAATAAAGGGCCGAAAGATGTCAGGTAGCCCCCGATAGCTTCCGGATAGGCATTTGGGACTAACTCTTCTGATATTACGATTCTATCCTTATCGTATTCTATAATACCGGCAATTATTTCCGCGGTTTTCACGGCCCTTAATTTTTGGCTGGTGAAGATGTAGTCCGGTTTCACGCGAAGGGATGAAAGGAACTTGCCAACGGCGACCGACTCCTCGAGGCCCCGTTCTGACAATGATCTCCCGGGATCCACAGATTCGGGATTGGCCTGGCCATGCCTGACAAGATAGAGTTTCAATTCCCTCCCCCTGTTACGTGGGAATTATGGTATCCACCGAACGGAAACTGTCAATCTGCACACTATTTAAATCGATAATCGATTCATTGAAAAGGAAAAAGAATCGGCAAAACCCCGATTCGCTTTAACCTGAAATGAATTTCCTGATCTTCTTGAAATACTCTTCTCCCCCCACGATATACGTATCGTTGTGTGCCGCTCCCGGTATGATATACATCTCTTTCTGCCCGGTGGCTAGATCGTACAGTTTCTTTCCCATCCACGAGGGGATGATCTCATCCCTTTCACCATGGATGATTAGCTTGGGCGCCTCGATCTCACCGATGAGCCTTGAGGTTTCGTAGTTCGCGCTCGTCTTCAGCAGGTGTTTCAGAAAGGGGTAATAGAGGTTCGCAACGTCGTCAGATGAGGTAAATGCCGATTCAATTATCAAATATCCTGGCCGGAATTTCGTCGCAAGATAAACAGCGAGGGCGCTTCCCAGTGACCTTCCGAACAGCACGATCTTCTCCTCCGCTATTCCCCGCTCTTTCAGCAGGTAATCGTAGGCAGCATCGGCGTCGATGAAGGTTCCCGCTTTCGATATTTCCCCTTCGCTCCTTCCATACTCCCGGTAGTCAAAAATGAATACCGATGCTCCCACCAGCCTGACCAGGAGGGCGAGGTTCTCCGCCCTGTCGGCGATATTTCCGGCGTTGCCGTGAAACCAGAGAATAACCTTGTCCCCCGTCCCCGGAGCGAACCACCCGTTGAGCCGGATGCCATCGGCCGTCGTGAAATATACATCCTCATAGGAAAGGCCATAGTTTTCCGGCGTTACGTAAATGTCTTTTTCAGGGAAAAAAACCAGTCCCTTTTCCACTTTCCTGCTCCAAAGGCG
>CAYFXN010000104.1:0-7017 GCA_964347065.1 uncultured bacterium
GACCTCCGGGTACTCATAAAGTTTCTCTATCAATTCGGAACCATTCCGTGGGGGGCATAGAGAATGAAGAACACAAACGCGAAAATGATAATAATGCTTCTTTTCGGGGCGGTTATCGCCGGCCTGGTGGCCTGCGCCGAGAACAGAGAGATCATCTACTGGCACCCCGAAGAGATAACGGAGAAGCCACTCTGCAGCGAGTGTCACGACGACGACAAGGTGGCCCTCGATCACACGGCCGACTTCCTCATGCGTCACAAGTTCTACTCCACGCAGCAGCAGCAGACCTGCGCCGTCTGCCACAAACAGTCCTTCTGCGCCGACTGCCACGCGAACTACGAGGAAATAAAGCCGAGCGACAAGTACAAGGACTCTCCCGAGCGGGCGCTTCCTCACCGCGGTGACTACCTCACCCAGCACCAGATCGACGGCAAGATAAACCCGGCCGCCTGCTTCAAGTGTCACGGCCGGCAGAACAACAGGGGGTGCAGACGATGCCACAGATAACGATACGATCGCTGGCTGCGCTCTTACTGGCGGCCCTATTTTTTACCGCCGGCTGCAGCGACTCCAACCCCAACTCGTCCTTTACCTTTGAGGGCGGCCACCCCGCCGGATGGGTCCCCGCGGGCCACAGGGCCGCCGCCGAGGCAGACCTCGCCTCCTGCACCGACTGTCACGGAAGCGACTTCAGCGGCGGTATCGCCGGCGTTGCCTGCGCGAACTGCCACCTGGGCGTCAGCGCAACGGCAGTCTCGGTGCACCCCTTAACGTGGTCGGTCCCCATCGTGGACCACGGCCCGTACGTGGTGACGGAGCCAAGCGCTCCCGCCACCTGCGGGATAGCCGCCTGCCACGGCGTGGATTTTACGGGCGGCGGCGTCGGGGTTTCCTGCGACCAGTGCCACAACACCTTCCCCCACGTGGCGGGGTGGGCAGATCCGGCCGAACACGGCGTGGGCGCACGGAGCGACATTTTAGACTGCAAGTTCTGCCACGCGACGCCCGGCACACCTCCCGTGTACGACGGTGATACCGTTGGCGTAAACTGCCAGGACTGCCACGGCACGACGGCCACGGGCGCTCCGCACCCGGCAAACTGGATCACCGGGCCGCTCTTACACTACTTCAGCCCCAATGTCGCTCCCCCCATCGGGGACCGAACCGGCTGCGAGGAGTGTCACACGGACATCCCCAACGACCCCACCTGTATGCCGTGCCACGTAGGGGGCACCTTTCTGCCCTGACCAACTTCGAGGGAGCCGCCATCGGGGAATATTGGAATAAAGCACAAGAAATGGTACCCTGTTCACAGTAAATACTTCATGAAAGTTGCGTGTATGGCAAGATTACTCGAGAAACGTCCGGTTATCGGAAAAATTGTCCTTATTTCCCTCTCCCTCATCCTTTTCGTATCGCCCGGGTGCAGCAAGAAAGAGGCGCCTCCGCCGGGAGAGAGGACACCGGATAACGTGGCGAAATCCAGAGAGACGCTCACCATCGGGCTCATACCCGAGCATAACATATTCCGCCAGATGGAGCGATACAAAACCTTCGCCCGTTATCTCTCGAACCAGATAGGGATGGACGTAGAGATGAAGATCCTCTCCCGGTACGGGAACATCATCGATAATTTCACGTCCAACAATCTCGATGGTGCATTTTTCGGCAGCTTCACCTATGCTTTGGCTCATGCGAAGCTGGGCGTCGAGGTTGTAGCAAGGCCCGAGGATCAAAACGGCACCTCCACCTATTACGGCCTGATATTCGTCCGGAGAGACAGCGGCATCAAAAACTCCCGGGATCTGAAAGGGAAGCGCTTCGCCTTCGTGGATAAGGCGACGACAGCTGGCTATCTCCTCCCCCTGGATTTTTTCCGGGAACAGGGGATAAAGGATTACAAAACCTTTTTCAGCGAGCGCTACTTCACCGGCTCCCACGAGGACGCCATCTACGATGTTTTAAACGGGAAAGCGGACATCGGCGCCGCGAAAAACACCGTCTACTTCCGTCTCGCCAAAGAAGACACGAGGATCGTGAATGAGCTCGCCCTCCTGGCCCGTTCACCCGACGTCCCCGAAAACGGCCTGGCCCTTCGAAAAGATCTGGACCCCTCGCTCAAGGTGAAAATCAAAGAAGCCCTGCTCAACATGAGCGGGGACCCGGCGGGAGCGAAAGAGCTCCGGCAGCTCGGCGCAAAAAGGTTTATCGCTACCACCGATGAGGATTACGCCCCCGTCTTCAAATATGCGGAGCACGTGGGGCTGGACCTTAAAACCTACGATTACATAAACGACTGATGAGAAAGAAGATATTGACAGGCATGATTCTGTTTTCCCTGATCTCGATCATCGGGGGGTTCTACATCATCTCCTCCATCGAGCGGGCCACCTCGATACACAGAAACATCGTTACGCTCCACCAGGCCGAGATCCTCCGGGAGCACCTGCTGATCCAGATCAAGAAGGTCCAGGCTGACCTCACCCTCAAAGGAACCCGCCACGAGCGGGACATCGGCACGATCGTGAGCCACGTGTCGGGCATGGGAATGGTCGTTTCCACCTGTTTCGACTGTCACCACAACGAAAAGGTGACACAACTGCTCGTCCAGCTCCACGACGGGACGGAGCGGTACAAGAACGCCCTGAGCCGCGTGTTCACCTTCAGGGCCAACTCAAAGAGGCTGGAACAGGTGGAGGATGAGGCGTTTAAAATCGGCGAGCAGCTGTTCGAAGAGGTCAACGGCATGATTGCGCTGACCTCCAGGACACTGAACGAGAGAACAGAGGCCGCCTACAGGGAGATCAACAGCTCCAAGCGGCTCCTCACCTTTTTCATCCTGGCAGGGCCCGTGATAGCCATCGGGCTCGCTATCCTTTTTTACCGGAGTTTTACCCGGCCGATCTTCTCGCTGCTCTCTGCCACGAAAAAACTCCAATCCGGCGACCTGGACTACCGTGTTGAGACGCTGAAAGACGAGTTCGGGACGGTGGCCACGTCGTTCAACGAGATGGCCGAGTCGCTGAAGGACCAGATGCAGAAGATGCAGAGAACGGAGCAGATGGTGGTCATCGGAGAGATGGCGGCGGGGCTCGCCCACGAGATCAAAAATCCCCTGGCCGGTATAAAAGCGTCCATCGAGACCCTCAAGTCCGATCTCACGCTGGAAGAGGAGGACAGAGACATCCTTTCGCGGGTTATAGATGAGATAAAGCGGATCGAGGCGCTGATGCGGACGCTGCTCAGCTACGCCAGGCCGCCAAAGCCGCAGTTCGACCTTCTCGAGATCGGCAAGGTCCTGGACAGGGCGATAACGAACGCGGGCTATTCAATACGGGGGCAGAGTTTACATTCTGGCAACGCGAACAACATCGAGTTCGTGAAGGACTACGACGGGAACCTCCCGCCGATCCTGGCCGACCCCGCCCAGCTCCAGCAGGTGTTTCTCAACCTGTTGCTCAACGCCGTGGAAATTATGCCGGAGGGCGGGACGGTGAGGGTGAAGACCTTTCACGAAATCGGCATCGATTCGGTGCAGGTGGAGATAAGCGACTCGGGCCCGGGGTTCGACGACGGGGTCATCGACAAGATCTTCACCCCCTTCTACACCACCAAACCGAGGGGAACCGGCCTGGGGCTGGCCATCTGCAAGCGCTTAGTTGAGCAGCACGGAGGGACCATGATCGCGGGCAACGACCCTGAAGGCGGCGCCCGCTTCACCGTCACCCTCCCCGTCGAGCAGGAGAGCGAGGTCCAGGAGGCATGAAGAGCAGGGGCAGAGTCTTTCTGATCGACGACGACGAGCTGATCGTCAACATGCTCTCGCGGTCCCTCAAAAAAGAGGGTTACACCGTCCAGACGGCCACGACCACGGATGGCATCATGGACAGGATCGAGTCGTCCTACCCCGACATCGTCCTTCTCGACATAAACCTGCCCGGCATGAGCGGGATCGAGATCCTGGAAAAGATCCGCGAGAGGGGAATCCAGACCCAGGTCCTGATGCTCACGGCCGACGACACCGCCGAGACGGCGATCAGGGCGATGAAGCTCGGCGCTTCGGACTACCTCACCAAGCCGTTCAACATGGAGGAGGTGAAGATCGTGCTGGGCAAGATCATCGAGCAGGAGCGGCTCCAGGATGAGGTCAACTACCTGCGGAGGGTCCGGTCCCAGACCCTCACTCTGGAGATTGTCGGTGAATCGGGAGCCATGCGGCATATAAAGGAGCGTGCGGAAAAGCTCGCCGAGGCCCGCGTCCAGACGGTGCTCATCACGGGGGAGAGCGGCTCCGGCAAGGAGCTCATGGCGCGCTTCATCCACCGCACGATGTTCGGGGGCCGCGGCATCCAGTGCGTCCCCTTCATCGCCGTGAACTGCACGGCGCTTCCGGACCACCTGATCGAGAGCGAGCTCTTCGGATTCGTGAAAGGGGCCTTCACCGATGCGAAAGCCGACCGGAAGGGCATGTTCGAGCTCGCAGGCGGCGGGTCGATCCTGCTGGATGAGATCGGCGATATGGACCCGAACCTGCAGAGCAAGCTCCTCCGGGTGATCGAGGATCGCAGCATCTGGCGCGTGGGGGGCAAAGCCCCCATCCCCATCGATGTGACGGTGATCGCCACGACGAACAGGAATATCGAAGAGGCGCTGGAAGAAGGCGGGTTCAGAAAGGACCTCTTTTACCGGCTGCACACCTTCTCCCTCCACGTCCCACCGCTTCGGGAGCGAAGGGAGGATATCCCTCTCCTTTGCCGGCACTTCCTGTCGCTCTTCGCCGGGCTGTACAACAAAAAGCTCATAAAGGACTTCTCCCCTGAGGCATACTCGCTCCTCCGTTCTTACGACTGGCCGGGGAACGTGCGGGAGCTGAAAAACGTGGTTGAGAGGGTCGTGGTGCTCGAGAGCGCCGAGGTGATAGAACCCGGCCATCTCCCCGCGGCGATCCGGGACGGGGAATCAACCCGAGAAGCCCAACCCGCAGGGGGGTTCCTCCTCCCGAAAGAGGGCATATCCATGGACGATCTGGAGAAAAACCTGATAGCGCAGGCCCTTACGCGGGCGAAGAACAACAAGGCCCATGCCGCAAAGCTCCTGGACATGACCTACGACACGCTCCGGTACAAGGTGAAGAAATACGATCTGGAGTAACCGTCGGAGACCAGGGGGTTATTCCCTGAATTTCCCGAAAAAGCTAAGTAGTTATGCAGAGATATCCTTTTTCAATCCGGTCACTTTTTTGAAATTTCAGGAAATATGCAATCGATTGAGAATGAGTATTTCCGGAAGGTAAAATGCGGGGGTCAGCAGAACTCCACCCCCACCCGGTAGGCTTCATCGGCGGGTGAGCTCCAGCGCACTACCCCCTTCTCGCTCGCCACCCCTTCCGTGAAGGTTATCACCTGGCCGGGATCGAGGGAGTGATCGGTCACTAAACAGACTCCTCCGTCGCTGATATTTATCGTTTCAGCCCTTAAATTCGCAATCACCGCGTCTTGTGTCCCTTCGGGCTCAAGGAGAAAGTTGACGGCCTCACTCGCGGCCCTTCGCTGAAACCTGCGCTCCTTCCTCCTCACCTGTGGAAGAGGGAGGCCATTTCCATGAAGGGATTCACCGATGTCATCGAAGAGGTGCTTCACGATCATCTTCATGTGGAATATCTCGAAGGGCTTCGGTATGAAAAGGAGGGCGTGTTCCTCGATCTCCCGCTCCATCTCGTCGGTGAGGGTTCTGGAAGACATGATCACCACCTGGGATTCCGGTGAGGCCTCCTTGATCCTCCTCATGAGCTTTAGTCCGCACTGGTCGGAGATGTTGATATCGAGGAAACAGAGGTGATAAAAGGATGATTCGATCTCCGTCATGGCATCGCTGCTGCTTACAAAGGTCACAACTTCCAGCCCGGGACCGGAGAGGGCCTTTTCGAGGGCCGTGAGGATCAACGGCTCGTCGTCGACGATCAAAATCCTCTTCATTGTTTCTCCCCGATAGGGTGTTTTGCTGCTGCCGGATCCATTCCTTTATTCATCATTAAATAACAGAATAATGCTATATTTAAATTTACAGGAACGCCGGAATCGCTGTCAAGCGCTTTTCCCGAAACCCTGCCCATCGGGTCATGGGAGAAAAATAATCTGTCCTTGAACACCTCCTCGCAGAACACGCCTTTTTCCAACGCAAATACCGTACCAGCCACGCTTTTCCGCACAGTTTTTAAAAAAACTAAATAATATTGATATCCTACGACATCAGAGGATTTGGAAACACATGTCACTTGACGTACCCAACCCGGGAAATGCCCGAGGTCTTCGGTGATTTCACCAGAATCTGGCACGTTGTGTAGTCATCGCGTTTGGAAACTCCCTTGTTATCAGCACATTACCTTTCCCGGCACACGGGGCATGCAAGTTGCTTTGAGGTTAAACGGGTGCCGATGTTTGGCCCGAAAGATAACCGGCCATTCAACCCCCACAATGGGCACCTCTCGTAAAAGCCCCCGGGGTTCCCCGGGGGTTTTTCATTCGGTAAAAGGATACACATTGGAGGATGACATCCCGCCAGGGGCCCTCATAATAGTACCGAGGCGAACCAACACCGGATCTTTTTGAGAAATTGTTATTTTTCAGGGACTTATAATAGCAATTATCATTATTTCACCCTTTTCTCCCCTTATTATGGTGATATAACCAGACGGGCCCGGTGATTTCCCCTGTTTTGATCTAAGCTGATAATTTTATAAGCAGACAACCACCTGATTTTATTTCTTATTGTTTAATATGCGGCGTTGGCACGTTCGTTGCTTTTATTGAGAAGCATCATGAAAAGTGTCTGCGGGAAATATGTTTCGGCTGTTTTCATCGTCGTACTTTTCCTCCTCAATCTTCCCTCGTCATCGCCGGCCCAGACGGGTGAAGTAAAAAGCATTTTTCTCTATAACATCGCGAGCTTCCAGGGCGACGTCCCCTTCGGCTGGGCGAGGATCACGGTAGATCGGGGGCAGAACGAGATATACGTGAT
>CAYFXN010000105.1:0-6949 GCA_964347065.1 uncultured bacterium
TCCCCGAACTTGGGGAGCTGTCCGGTTCCAACGAAGCTCGACGTGTTCGCCATGAAGGGGGGGAGGTATTCCGTGTAGCCGTGTTCCCGGGTGTGCAGGTCGAGCATGAAATTTATCAATGCTCTTTCCAGGAGAGCACCGGCGCCTCTCAAGAGACAGAATCGGGCGCCCGCTATCTTGGCCGCCCTCTCAAAATCGAGGATTCCCAATATTTCACCGAGGGTTACGTGGTCCCTGACGGGGAAACCGAACTGCGGTATTTTCCCCCAAACTCTCAATTCCAGATTGTCTTCTTCCGACAATCCCGCAGGGACGGTTTCGTGGGGCATGTTGGGAATATTCAGCATGAATTCCGAAAGCTCAACCTCAACAAGGGCGAGCTCCGCCTCGAGACTCTTTATACGCCCGGATAGCTCACGCATTTCCGCGGTGATCTCACGAACATCGCGCCCATCCTTTTTCATCCTGGCAACGTCTTCGGAGACTCTGTTCCTCGTCGCCCTTTTGCCCTCCACATCGGAGAGGATCTCCCTCCTTTTCCGATCAAGCTCTGCGAAGGGCGCGAGGTCGATGTCCATCTGCCTCGCAGATACCGCATCCCTGACAATATCGATGTTTTCCCTTACGAATCGTATATCAAGCACCGGAAAAACCCCCAAGTCGATCGTTTCTAACAGGATACGACCCTGTTGTTACCCTGCCGCTTTGCCGTGTACAGGGCCGTGTCAGAAGCGGTGACGAGATTCCGGACGGTCGTGCCGTCTCCGGGACAGGATGCTACCCCAACGCTGACGGTGATCTTACTCTTTTGCCCCCCAATATCAAAAACACGTTTTTCCGCCCGGAAGCGTATTTTCTCCGCCACCACCACCGCCGCCTTTCCACCGGTTTCCGGGTGATGAGGGAAATGGCTTCCTGGGTCATGTCGCCGTATTTTTTCAGCATCTGGTGCCGGATGCCAGCCTTTATGACCTTACTAACCAGGGCGGTTTCCTCACTGAACCTGTTCAACAGCTTTTTCCTTTCCGCGAAATAGAGCCAGCTCAAGGCAACGACCATCGAAACAAAGAACACGCTGAGAAGGGGAATCAAAAACCTTGCCTTCAACCGTTCATACCAGGGCAAGCTGGCCTCCATCTGTCGCATCAGTCTCTGATGGAATACCACAAAAAAGAGCCTCATTTCAACAGGAATAAAGAATACGGTAGGTCGTATTCCGGACAGCGGGATTGAACCCCGCATCCCGGATCGCGTCAAGGATATCTTCCTTATCGAGACGATAACTCACCCCTGCAGCCCGCACGACGTTCTCCTCTATCATGAGAGAACCGAAATCGTTTGCTCCGAAAAAGAGGGCGATCTGGGCCACCTTCAGCCCCATGGTTACCCATGACACCTGAAAATTTTTCACGTTGTCGAGATAGATCCTGGAGAGGACCAGGATCCTCAAGTAACCGGGCACTCCACGCAGCGGGGAATCTTCACGTGTAACAAAATCGTAAGAGGCGGAAAGCTCTGTGTTTTTCGGCTGAAAACACCAGGGGATGAAGGCAGTGAACCCACCCGTCTCGTCCTGGAGCTCTCTTATGATCCTCAGGTGGTGCAGGATGTTTTCTTTTCCCTCGACACTCCCAAACATCATGGTCGCTGTTGTGGGAAGCCCAAGCCCATGTGCTTTTCGCATCACCTCGATCCATTCGGAAGCGGATATCTTGTGCGGGCTTATACGGCTCCGCACACGATCATCGAGAATTTCCGCACCTCCCCCGGGGATGGAGTCGAGGCCTGAGTCGACGAGACGCCGGAGCGTCTCATCGACGGACATTTTCGAATTGCGCGCTATATGGACTATTTCGGGGGGAGAAAAACCGTGAACGTTGATATGGAAATTTTCCTTGATAAATCTCAGCATGCCGGTGAAAAATGTGATGTCGAGATCCGGGTGGAGCCCTCCCTGGAGCAAAATCTGGGTCGCGCCCAGCTGCTTTGCACCTTCAACCTTTTTATAAAGCTCTTCTCTGGTCAGAAGGAAGGCATCTTCCGAACCCGGCTTTCGGAAAAAGGCGCAGAAAGCGCATCCGGAAACGCACTCGTTTGTATAATTGATGTTTCTGTCTATGATGAAGGTTACCGTTGTGGGATCCGCTCGTAACAGCCTCAGGGTGTGGGCCACCTTTCCCAGCTCGTACAGGGAGGCACCGTCCCACAAGAGCATCCATTCCTCATCGGTAATTCTCTCACCCGTTGCAGCCCTGGTCAAAATCTCCCGGATCAATTCCACACCTTTACAACGTTGTACAGCGTATCCCTCTGAACGGGAATCCTTCCGGCCTGGCGTATCAGAGCCACGATCTCCGACACCGTCAGCTCCTGCCCGGTCCTCGCCCCGGCGGCGTGCGTGATCTTCTCCTCAACGACGGTTCCATCTATATCGTCGACTCCGAAAAGGAGGGACAGCTGGGCGATTTTCTCTCCCACCATTATCCAGAATGCCTTGATGTGATCGAAGTTATCAAGGTAGATCCTGGAGATGGCGAGGGTTTTCAGATCATCCAATCCGGAGGTGTAACCTTTTGATATTTCTGTGTTCTTCGGGTGAAAGGCAAGGGGTATGAACGCCTGAAAGCCGCCCGTCTCGTCCTGGGCCCTGCGGAGAAGTTCCATGTGCTGGACCCGGTGCCGGAATTCTTCCACGTGGCCGTAGAGCATCGTCGCATTGGTGCGCAAGCCGATCCTGTGGGCGCATTGCATAACCTCGAGCCATCGGGCGCCGGAAATCTTCTCGGGGCATATTTTTTCCCTCACGGCAGGGGAAAATATCTCGGCGCCCCCGCCGGGAAGACTTCCGAGACCGGCGTCGATGAGTTTCCCAAACACCGCCTCGAGGGAATGCCCCGAGATCCGGGAGAAGTAATCTATCTCGACGGCGGTAAACCCCTGGATATGCAAACCAGAAGAAACCTCCTTGATCGCTTTCAGCATTTCGATATAATTTTCGAGGGGCCAGTCCGGGTGAAGCCCGCCAACGAGATGAATCTCCGTTGCCCCCGCCGAGACTGCTTCCTCAGTGCGCGCTACGACCTCGTCAAGGGTCATCGCGTAAGCGAGCTCCTCGTCTTTGTCCTTGCTGAAAGCGCAGAACTTGCACCTGTTGACGCAGATATTCGTGGGATTTATGTGCCGGTTGATTATGAAGTGCGCATTCTTGCCGTTTTTCCTCTCGTTGGCAACGGCTGCCAGCTCGCCGATGGAAAAGATATCCCCTGACTCGAAGAGATAGAGGGCATCCGATTCATCGATCCTCACCCCTTCTCTCACTTTATCTGAGATCGGTCTCATCCTTGAATCCATTAATTCCACCTCGAAACATCTTTTCTTTCTCCCGCCGGACGACGATTTTCTCCGGTTCCTGGGGGAGGATCACGTGAAAGATCACGCCCGACCCCACACGGTTATCGAGATTTATCAACCCCCCGTGCCGGGTGACGATCGTGTGCACGATCGGCAGCCCGAGCCCCGTTCCCCCCGGCCTCGTCGTGAAGAAAGGATTGAAAATATTGCCCGTAATCTCAGGGGGAATCCCGCCTCCCGTGTCTGAGACAATGACCTCAACACCGTCAAATGGTTCTGTCACCTTCTTCGTCTCCACGGTGAGGACGCCCCCCTTTTCCATCGCCAGCTCCGCATTGGATATAATATTCCAGAAGACCTGACGGATCTGGTCCGGCTCCACAACAACAGTATCCACGGCGGGGGAAAAGTCTGTTTTCACCTCTATGGAGCTCTCATCGAACTCCTCCCGAAAGAGGGCGAGCACCTCTTTGATCAGTGAATGTATCTGGACCGTCCTGAACGTGGGTTTTTTCTCCACTTTGCTGAAATGGAGCGTCTCGTTCAAAATCCTCTCGAGCCTGTTCACCTCCTTGACGATCACCTTGGCGTAGTTGACGATCGCCTTCGAGTCCGCATCCGATTTCTCCACCTCGATTTTTTTGAGCATGCGGGAGGCAAACCCACCTACCACTGTCAAGGGGTTCTTGATCTCGTGGGCCATCTGGGCAGCCATTTCACCAAGGGCGGCGAGCTTCTCGCTCTGAAAGAGCCTGTCCTGGGTGCTCTGAAGGTCACCCAGCGCATTTTCCAGATTTTCGTAGAGCTCCGAGTTCTCCAGGGAGAGCCCCGCCTCGGAAGCAAACATGGTCAGCAGGTGGATATCTTCCTCCGAGAACTCTCTCTCCCTGAACATGTTGTCAACGTATATTGCCCCCCTTACCTCCCCTTTGACGATCATAGGCACGACGAGAAAAGATTGTGGATGGAGAGCGCAAAAGCTGTTCGGATGGGTCAGAATCTTGCTGCATCCCTCTTTGCAGTTAATGGCCTTTCCCTCGGAGAAAGCCTTCGCAATGATGCATTCTTCGCTCCAGCCCAGGGGAATCTCATGATCGGCAACCTGTTTCCAGAACTTCTCCCGGACACTTTTCAATCGCCCGTCGCCACTCTCCGCATTTGATCCTTTTTTCATAAGCTTCATCAAATCATTCGCGTCCTTCCTCGTCACCGGACCGAAGGCTAATTTGGGCTGCAGAACACTACCGTCGGAAGACAGCTGAAACAGGATCGCCCGGGAATAGTTCAATCCCGTGGGAGACGTGAGGGCATCGAGCATTATCCTGAGCAGCTTGTCGGTCTTTATGGTTGACATGAGCGTCCGCGTAACGTCGTAAAGCGTTTGCAACCGCTTGACTTTAAACTGGTTTTCCTTCGCAAGATCCGATGCCTCTTTGTACATCTTCACGTTTTCGATGACGTTTGCCAGAAGTATCGAAACGGTCTGGACGAGATTCAAAGACTCCTGATCGAAGCCCTCCTCATCCTCTCCGAAGCGGTAATAGAGCATGACTCCCAGCGCTTTGCCCTTTGAAATCACGGGCACACCCAGAAACGACGATACCCCTTTGCTGGAAAGTTCCCGGTAGAAATGCGAATCTTCGAGAGAGTTTATGAGCAGGGCTTTCTTCTCCCTCAGCAGGTACGATGCTATCTTCCGGCCGATCTGCCGCGGCTCCCTCTTCAGTCCTCTCTTCGCGAACCCATCTTCCTTCTGCAGCTCCCAGGACCGCCTGGTGTAATTGTACAGCCTGAGGGAACAGCCATCTGCCCCCACTATCCTCAGCGTCGTTCTCGTCACGTAGGCGGCAATGTCGTTTAGCCTGAATGAGGAGGTAATCGCCCGCGTGATTTCGTTCAGAGTCAAAAGATCGGCCACCCTTTTCCGGGCATCTCTGTACAGGCGGGAGTTCCGTATCGTTCCTGCAACCTCGATGGAAGCCACTTTGATTATCTCTTTTTGTCTTTCCGTCAGCACCTTTCCGTCCTTGGAGGAAAAGTTCATCGCCCCGTAAAGGTACACGTCGTCTTTCACCGGTACCGAATAGATCGAGGTAAAATCTCTCGTTTCAAAGGGCACGATGGATACTCCGGGAGGACCTTTTTTCACATCCTCGACGAAAAAGGGCTGGCGTTTCCACGCCGCCATACCCGATATGCCCTCCCCAAGCCTGACTTTGAAGCTACGATGGAGAACATCTTCAACCGACAGGGAGGAGGAAACCCATGGCTCGAGGTAGAGCGAATGGGGGGGGAGTTTGAATATATTGACGCAGTCCATCCCCAACTCGCGCGACAGGATGTCACAGATAAATTTCAGCCTGTTTTCCACCTGGATATTAGAATTCGATACTTCGACAATACGAGAAATTATTTCCAGAGAAGAGCTTTCACGCTTATCCATAAACGTCCACACCCCTCTTTCCGAGGGCCGTTTTATAAAGGTCCAAATACTGGGAAGCAGAGACATCCCACGAAAAGTCCTGCCCCATGCCCCTTATCATCATCTTCTTCCAGTCCTCTTTTTTATGATACCAGGAAAGGGCCCTGGCAACCGTTTCAAAAAGCAGCGCTGAGTCGTATTGATAAAACTTAAATCCGGTCCCCCTCCCGGGTTGCTCATCGATGTCAACGACCGTATCGGCCAGCCCGCCCGTGTTTCGGACGATGGGAACGGTACCGTACTTCAAACTGTAGATCTGGTTGAGGCCACAGGGCTCATACCGGGAGGGCATCAAAAGCATATCGGCTCCCGCCTCGATCTTGTGGGCAATGACATCATCGTACGCAATCTTCACGCCGAACTTTGAAGGGTAGCGGGAGGCCATTTCCCTGAAGAATTCCTCGTACTTTCTCTCCCCCGTACCGAGAACCACGAACCGAACATCGAGCCCGGCAAGTTTGCTCCCGATCTCATACAGGATGTCGAAGCCCTTCTGGGCCACGAGCCGTGATATGATTCCGACGACGGGTGTTTCGGTCTCGGAAGAAAAACCGTACTCATCGAGGAGATCCTTTTTACAGACGAGCTTGCCCGACAGATCATCCGGTCGGTAGTTTGCTTTTATATGGGGATCCGTTTCCGGGCTCCAGATCTCGTAATCGACTCCGTTCAGGATCCCGAAGAGGTTGTCCCGCTCCCCGTAGAGCACACCTTCCAGCCCGAAGCCGAACTCCTCCGTCTGGATCTCCTTGGCGTAGGTCTCGCTCACCGTATTCAAGACATCAGAAAAGACGAGTCCGCCCTTCAGGAAATTAATTTTCCCGTAGAACTCGAGAGCCTGGGGGGTATACATCTCCCAGCCCAGGCCGGTCAGGGGCATATCGTGGCTCCAGAAGAGGCCCTGATACCCGAGGTTGTGTATAGTTAAGACCGATGCGATTTTCGAGAAGACATCGTGCCCGCTGTAAATAGTCTTCAGGTATACGGGGATGAGGCCGGTCTGCCAGTCGTTGGCGTGTATGATATCGTACCGCATCTGGTTATGTACCAGAAATTCAAGCACTGCTCTTGAGAAGAAGATGAACCGCTCCGCATTGTCCACATAGTCCCCCTCAT
>CAYFXN010000106.1:0-6936 GCA_964347065.1 uncultured bacterium
TCTACTTCATCCCGCTCCGCGGTACGATCTACGGTGAACTCTCCTGTTTTGATGGGAATGGTAACTTTGAGTATTACCGTGTAGAGAAGCATCCCGAACCCCCAGATGCCCATGCCGATGAGAAACTCCGTAAACGTCGGGGTATATTCATATATCTCCCCGAGGACATCGGGAATGAACCCCGGAATCACGAGGCCCATCCCCTTCTCGATGTATACCCCGTGGAGTATGAGCACGCATCCGATATTGAGGGTGATGAGATTTTCCCTCGTCTTCGGGATGAGCAGGAGGAAGAAGCCCATAATGTTGAAAAGTATGGCAATCCAGATAAATGGCACGAGCGCGTTCTTCCCGTGGAGCCCCATGTAAAGATACTTGAATGAGGCAATGTGCGTCGTGTCGGAGTAGTACTCCTTGAAATACTCACAGACGAGCAAAAACAGGTTGATGGCCATTGCGTAGGCAATGAGCTCCGCGATCTTGAAGATCGCCCTGTCGGTGATCCTGATATTCGACACCCTTCTCGCGATCTGAAATACAATGAGCATCAACGCCGGGCCGGAACAGAAGGCCGACGCTATGAACCGGGGAGCTATGATGGCAGAATTCCAGAAGGGACGGGCGGCCAGGCCGTTGTAGAGAAATGCCGTGACCGTGTGAATCGATACGGCAAGCGGTATGGAAGCCAGTATCAGGGGCCAGTAAATCGCTTTGTTGGGCTCTTTGTTGTGGTAATGATTGTAGATGATGTACCACGCTATGATCACGTTTATGACCAGATAGCTGTTCAGCGCGATGATATCCCATGCCAGAAGCGACACGGGGAAATTCATGCGGCCGAGTCTCGGTATGAGGTGCCACACCCTGTCAGGACGTCCCACGTCCACGACGACGAAGAGGACCGCCATGATGATGGCACAGATGGCGAGAAGCTCCCCTATGACGGCTATCTCTTTTATATCCTCGAACTTATATATGTATCCGGGTATGACGAGGTAAACGGCGGCTGCGGCAACACCCACCAGGAAGGTGAAATTGGCAATATAAAAGCCCCAGGAAACCTGGTCCCTCATCGCTGTGATGATCATCCCGTTCTTTAACTGAAAAAAGTAGCAGGCCAGCCCGACGACAATAAAAAACAGCAGGTAGCCGATCCACCAGTAATATAGCTTGGGACCCCTTATTATGAGCTTGAGGGCCTGCCCGAAAAACCCTGTTAACTCAATTTTCTTTTTCATGCACTCTACCCCTGACTTGTTTATATTCCGAAATAGTAGAAAAACTTGGGTTGCGTGTTCAGCTCTTCCTTGAATATATATACCCGTTTATTCTCGATGATGTACCTGATCTCGCTGTCGGGGTCGTTCAGGTCCCCGAACTTTCTCGCACCGACGGGGCAGACCTCCACGCAGGCCGGGTATCTCCCGTTTCTCGCGCGCTGCACGCAGAAGGTGCACTTCTCGACGACGCCAACGTAGCGGGGCCTGTTGCCCAGGTAATGGGTAACCGGGTTAATCTCTTCCGGTGGAACCTTGGGCTCGCCCCAGTTAAAGTGCCTGGCCCCGTAGGGGCAGGCTGCCATGCAGTACCGGCACCCGATGCACCAGTTGTAATCCACCACGACGATGCCGTCGGTCTCGGTCCAGGTGGCCTGAACGGGACAGACCTTCGTGCAGGGGGCGTTGCGGCACTGGTGGCACTGCACGGGCATGTAAAAGTAGCCCTCTTCCGGGACGAGGTCGGGATTGTAGTAGAGCTCCGCCTCCTCAACGAAGATCCCCTTCTCCTTCTCCATGCGGAGCACCTTGATCCAGTGAACCTGCGGCTCCCTCGACTGGTTGTTTTCCTCCACGCAGCCGTAGACGCACCTCCTGCACCCGATGCAGCGGGAGAGGTCGAGAGCGTATGCGAAGAGCACGTTCGGTATGGGAGGCTCGGACTTGACGTACACCTGCCTTTTGTACTTTTTCGAATATTCCTCTTCCAGTCGGGAGAGCACCTTTTCCAGGTCTTCTTTCGTGAACTTTTTGAAGTGGTTCTGGAACAGCTCGCTCAGGGAAAAGGAGAGGGCCTCTGCCTTCCTGCCCGCTACCAGGGTTGATGCGGCGGCCGCTCCCAGGCCCTTCAAAAACTTTCTCCTGCTCCTTCTTTTCGCTTCGGATCTATTCTTACGGGGCATAACGATCAACTCCTGATAACGATTTATCTCTCATTTAACGTCTTCGGGCCTGGCCGGCGGCGGCAGCGGTATCAGCGGATTGAACCGCGGTGAATGGGGATTGTGGCAGTGGGCGCAGAGCAGATACTGCTTCTGCCCGTCCCACATACCCGTCCTTTTCCCGTGGGTTCCCGCTCTCCAGTCTCTGTACTTGTCTCCGTGGCACTGTCCGCAGAGCCGGTAGGATTCAGTGAAGGGGACCTTCTCACCGCTTACCAGGCGCAGCACGTCGCGGTTTTCCGTATCGTGGCAGTCGAGGCACCACCTCTGGCCAGCCGCGTGGGTGAGCTCGATGTCGGTATGCTCCTCTTCGAGCGCCCTTCTCTGGGTGTTGGGCTCTATGTCTACGTGGCAGTCGGAGCAGGGAAAAATCCCTTCGCTGAAAGGTGGCGGCGGAACGGCGAAGGCCCGCACATCCTTTCCGTGGCAGACGGCACAGCGCTGCTTATAGAGCTTCTCCCCCTCGGCGATGACCTTCCTCACCTTTGCCTGCGCCTCTTCCTCGGCAATGCTCCGTATATATGCGATCACGTTCCAGATATTCTCCTCGCCCAGGGTCTTCCCGAAGGAGGGCATGTCCTCCCCGTGGCGTCCTTTCGCGATGGACTCGAAGATCGTCTGATCGGTCGACCCGTACTTCCACTCCTTATCGATGAGGCTCGGGCCATTTCTCCCCAGCGCATCGGGACCGTGGCAGGCAGAACAGTTTTCCATGTAAACCGGCTTTCCCTTGGCGGCGAGAATTTCCATCTTGTGGTTTTCCTTCCCTTCTCTGGAAAGGCTCCTGAGGTAAGCGATGATGTCCCATATCTTTTCATCGCCGATGTACTTCTGCCAGCCGTGCATCCCTCCCGGGCGGCCCTTCGAGATAGACTCGAAGACCTTCGCATCAGTCGTCCCGTATTTCCACCTCTCCGTCTCGAGCAGGTTCGGCCCTATCGCACCCTGAGCGTCGGCGCCGTGGCACACGCTGCAATTTTCCCGATAGGACTTCTCTCCTTCCGCTATCATGACCTTCTTTTTCAATCCCTCTATATCCTGGGTCATGCTCCGGATGTAGGATATGATGCTCCAGATCTCCTCCTCACTCAGGTTCTTGCTGAAAGGCGGCATGCCTCCCGGGCGTCCCTCTGCGATCGAATCGAAGAGCTCATGGTTCGAAGATCCGTACCGCCACTTATCGTCGGAAAGGTCGGGGCCGATGTGCCCCCGCGCCTTCGTAACTTTCGTTTTGGCTTTCGTCTCCGTCTCAGCCTTCACGTACCTCGCGAAAAAGGTAGCTGAAACCAAAAGAAACAGGACGATAAGGGTATGCAAAACAGTCCTTCTCGTTAAAGCTCGAGCGAAAAACATCGAAACTTCTCCTTGAATTAGATAGTTACAAATGATATGTGCGACAAATAAACATTTGAATAAGGATTTTTAACACATGCGGGGTAAATCCGTCAACGGATTTGAGCTACCAGAGATAATTTTACCACAGGCGCTCTCCCGGTGGTCGTCTTTTTCAGGGTTCAGTGGACGGCGTCATGGCGGTCGCTCTTTTTGTACCTGAGGAAAAAGACCAGGAAGAGAACCATGAACATGAAGACGGAGAGGAGATAAAACGCGTCGTTGAATCCCTTCATAAGCGCCTGCCTGTTCATCTCCCCGTATATACCCTCCATACCGGCCTGTTCCGCCAGGGCCTGCCCCATTCCCGTCCTGCCCATGATGAAGAGCTTTATTCTTTCCAGGGTGATGTTGAAGCCTTCGTTGAACCGATGCATGTATTCTGCGAGCCGAAGGTGGTGAAACTGGGAGCGCCTCGTGAGCACTGTGGTCGAGAACGCTATGCCGAAACTGCCGCCCAGGTTCCGCAGGAAGTTGTAGATCGACGTGCCGTACCCCATCTCGGGCTTCGGTATCAGGGAGAGGGTGAGGTTGGTCAGCGGGATAAAGAGAAAGGCCATCCCCATACCGAGAACCATCCGGGGGATCATGATGGAGACGAAATCGGCCTGGAGGTTGAAGTGGCTCATCAGTCGCGTCGAGAGGGCGCAGAGAAAAACACCCAGGAACAGTATATATTTTGGGTTATACTTATCGGTGATCTTTCCTGCGATTGGCATACAGATAAGCGTTACCACTCCTCCCGGTGCAAGGATCCACCCGGCCTGGAATGCCGTATATCCCATGAGAATCTGAACGTAGAGGGGCAGCATGACGATGCTCCCGAAGAGGTTGAAAAAGGTCACGAACATGGCAATGTTTCCCGAGGTGAAGGAGATGTTCTTGAATAGCCTGAGGTTTATGATCGGCTGCTCGGTAAAGTAGAGCTCACGAATGACCAGGAGGATGAGGGCGATGGCGGAAAAGATTGCGAGGTACACGATAAAGGAAGACTGGAACCAGGCCTCCCGCTCCCCCTTATCCAGGATCACCTGGAGCGTACCCACGCCGAGGGTCAGGAGGATTATTCCCAGGTAGTCGATCCTCCCCTTCAACTTCTCGAAATAGGGAGGATCGTGGATGAAGAGGACAACCATGAGGATCGCCACGATCCCGATAGGTCCGTTTATGTAGAAGATCCACCTCCAGGAGAGGGCGTCCGTCACGTACCCCCCCAGGAGCGGGCCCGCTATGGGGCCGAACATTGCTCCAACACCGAATATGGCCATCGCCATCCCGTGCTCCTTCGGCGGGAAGGTCTCCAGAAGTATCGCCTGGGAAAGGGGCTGAAGCGCCCCGCCCCCAATCCCCTGGAGGACCCGGAAGACAACGAGCATCATCAGTGAACTGGCGGCGCCGCAGAGTATGGAGCTCACGGTGAAAAGAGTGATTGACATAATGAGGTAACGCTTCCTGCCGAACATCCGGGCCAGCCACCCCGACATGGGGATGATCACTGCATTCGATACCAGGTAGGAGGTGAGCACCCAGGTGGCCTCATCGATTCCCGCAGAGAGAGTGCCCCGAATATGGTCCAGGGCAACATTGGCCACGCTGATATCGATGATCTCTATCATGGTGGGAATCATCACGGTGATCGCGATGATCCATTTGTTGATTCCCCGCTCGGGCACCGTTTACCTCGATACGAACACGGTCGGTATAACTGACATGCCGACGCGCAGGTACACCCCTTCGGGGATTGGCTCGGTGAAGACGATCTTCACCGGGACGCGCTGGACCACCTTCACGTAATTTCCCGTCGCGTTCTCCGGCGGAAAGAGGGAAAAGGCCGACCCCGTCCCCGCCATGAAGCTCTCTATACTGCCCTTGAGCTTCCTCCCCCGGTACGTGTCCACCCTGATCTCGACGGGGTCCGACACCCGCATGTGCTCGATCTGTGTCTCCTTGTAGTTCGCCACGACATAGAGCCCATCGGCGGAGACAAGGGCCATGATCGGCTGGCCGACGCTGAGAAAATTTCCGGGCTGGACGTTCTTCCTGGTAACGTACCCGTCTCCCGGTGCCTTCACATAGGTGTAGTCGATGCTCAGCTGCGCATCGGCAACGGAAGCCTCCGCGCTGCGGATATTTGCCTTTATCGTCTCCAGAGATGATTCCACGGAACCAAGATCGGCATCTTTTGCTGCCAGCGCGGCACTAGCCACCTCGAACGCCGTTTTGGCCCTGTCGAAATCGCTCTTCGGGATAGCCTCGGATGCGAAGAGGCTCTTCGCCCTGTCGTAATCGAGCTTCGCCTGGGCGCGCTCCGCTTCGGCGAGCTGCAGACCGGCCCGCGCAGCCTCCACCGCCTTTCCCGTCTGGACCAGGAGCTTCTTCGCAGAGACGAGCTTCGCCTCCTCCTCAGCGAGCTTCACATCGTAGCGCTCGGGGTCGATCCGCACCAGGAGGTCGCCCTTTTTTACCAGCTGGTTGTCGGAAACCGGCACCGAGAGAACCGTTCCCGACACCTTCGGGGCGATGGTGTAGATCGTGCCCTCGACGAAGGCGTCGTCGGTGGTAACGTGGGTCTGCCGGTAATTATAGACGAGGAAACCGATGATGAACCCCGATATCAGGAGAAAGGCGAAGATGATGAGGGCGATCTTCCCCCTCCGCCTGTTCCTGTTCTTTATCTCAACGCTGTCGGGTTGCATGGTGTACTTCGTCATCTCCTTGATCGGACGTCACTTCTCCGAAGAATTGTATATGGAGAGGGAGGAAAAAGGCAAGGAGAGGAATAAACACCCTGGGTACAACAAGGTGTTCTGTGCACGAGTCAGCGAGACGTAAAGTTCCGAAACTCAGGTAGAATAATGCTAAACTATGTTTAATAGGATTTTCCTGAAAACAATCTGAACCCTTAACTCTTGTACGTATGCACACACTACCGAACACCCAACCACAGCACATCAATGAGAGTAACAGCTTCGTAACCTGCCCAAGTGAGGAGGTGTATAATGGCACGGTTTCTCTTCCACATCCTGGTCGGCTCGGAGAATCCGACTCGTGCATGCTTTCCCTTTCTGCAGGCCGTGGCGAGCAAGGAACGCGGCGATAATGTGGAGATAGCCCTCGGCGGTGATGCGGTGGTGCTCATCCGGGACAGCATCATCGATTCGGTCGTACCCGTGGGCTGGCCCCCGCTTAAGGAAACATTCAAGAAGGTCGTGGAGCACAATATCCCCATTCACGTCTGAGGGGGTTGCTCGAGGGCCCGTGGGGTCTCAAAAGAAGATCTGGAGGGAAAGAACGCCCGCTTCGTCAATTTCCAGGACTCGGCAGAG
>CAYFXN010000107.1:0-6784 GCA_964347065.1 uncultured bacterium
TCTGGTGAAGAATCCCCTTCTGGTAGCGGTAAAGCTTCACCCCCGCATCCTCGAGTTCGTCCAGGTAGGAGAAGCTGGCCCAGTGAACCAGCCTGAGGTCCGCCTTTTCCGGAACCATGACTCTCACGTCTACCCCCCTGATGGCTGCAAGCTGAAGGGCGCTCGTCACCGCCTCGTCGGGGATGAAATAGGGGCTGACGATCCATACCCGGGATTTTGCGGAATTGATGGCGTGGACGAAGAAGAGGCTGCAGGTGTCGAGCATATCGGCAGGGCCGCTGGGAAGGACGAGAACCCGCATCGCGGCGCCGGACAGATGCTCCGGTGTCCAGTTCAAATCCGGGACGTTCTGCGTCGCCCAGTGCCAGTCCTCCACAAAGGAGAGCTGGACACCCAGGACCGATGGTCCGGTAATCTGCACGTGCGTGTCCCTCCAGGGCCGCAGGTGGGGATTTCGGCCCACATACTCGTCTCCCACGTTGTGACCTCCCACGAAGGCCGTTTTACCATCGACGACGACAATCTTCCGGTGATTGCGGAAATTGATCTGCAACCGGTTGGTGAACCGCTTGGTGCTCATGAAGCGCTCAACCGAAACGCCGGCCCCGGAGAGTTTCCTCACATACCCGTTCGGCAACCCGTAGCTCCCGATGGCGTCATAGAGGAAGTAAACCCTCACGCCCTGGAGCGCTTTCTCCGCGAGGCGGGATTTCAGCTCCCTCCCGAGCCCGTCATCACGGACGATGTAAAACTGAACCAAAATGTAGTTTTTCGCATCGGAGATGGCAGAGAAAATGGCATCGAAGGTCTCCTGTCCGTCCACCAGCAAGCGCGCGTCGTTGTAACCGGTAAAGGGCATCTTCGCCAGCATCTGCATGGTGCGGTAGGGAATCTTTTCGTCTTTGAGCGGAACGAGTATCTCGGCTGGATATCGCTCCTTCAGATCGATGGCCACCTCGGCAATCTCACGATCTCCTGCACGGCGGGCGTAGACGTACCCGTGAAACTTTCTCGGCCCGAAGACGAGATAAACGGGGAGCACGACCAGGGGGAAGATAACGAGGGCGATTGCCCAGGCGATGGCGCTCTGGGAGGTTCGGGCCCTCATTACGGCGTGGATTGCGGCCAGGATTCCCAGAATCTCTACGAGGACTATGGTGAACCCGGCGATGGTCGTTAGGTGTTCGGCAAACATATATCGAACTCGACCCCCTCGCTGCCGGATATACCGTCCGGCTCAATGTATCTTACCGCTGAAAAAGCGATAATCAAATATAGTTGGTCCAGAGTCCATAGTCTATAGTTCAGAAAAAAACAGAACAGCAGAACGTCAGAAAGCAGAGAGCAGAGAAACCGGGAACGTCAGAACAACAGAGGATCAGAACAGCAGAAATCAAAAGATCAGAGAGCAGAACAATCGAATGCTCGAGGGGCTGAAACGGCAAATGGCACAAAAAGGGGGGAATTAAAAAAGGTGAATTACGGACCGATGTGGCCGTAGACCGTCTGGCAGAGCACCGTCGTAAGGCCGGCATCCCTCAGCGCTACCCGCACCTCTTCCATCTCCTCGAAGGAGGGGTGGCGAAGATTTATCCTCTTGAATTCCGGTCGGTAATCGAGCGCACAGACCTGGATCCCGGGATCTATACCTGAGATCTTCCTCCCCATGAGCGCTATCTCCTCCAGGGAGATCAATCCCGGGTTGTAGGGGATGCCGATCCCCAGGAAGATCCCGTCGGCATATTTTTCGCAGATATATCGCACCGCCTGCCAGGCCGTATCACGATACCGCCGGGCGAGCCCCTCATCTTCGATCCCGCAGATCCTCTTGAAAGTATCGAGGTTCCAGGCCTTCAGATCTATCCCCACATCGCTCATCCCCGCCTCGACCAGCAGGTCGATGTAGTCCGGGGTGAGCAGCGACCCGTTGGTGTCCACGTGGAACCTGGCCCCGGTATCGGGATTCATCGCCCGCGCCAATCTCAGGTATCCCAGGAGCCAATCCGGGTTCAGCGTGCTCTCTCCGCCGGAAATCGCCATGCGGTCTACCCGGTGCCTCCGCCTGCTCCCGGTTATCTGCGCAGCCGCCTGATGGGGTGTCAGCGGACGGTAATCGAAGCTCTCCTTCCCACGGCAGGCTATGGCCCAGTTCTGGCACTGGGGGCAGCGGAAGTTGCATCCGGCGGCAAACAGCGCCACCTCGATGATCCCCCTCGACTTCAGGTTCCAGGGAGTGCCGACCCCGCCCACCGGGTGGCCCATGAAACCGCCGACGATTCTCAGGGGGACGTAATCTTCGGGCAGTTCCGTCCTGATCCGGGCTCCCTCTTCTACCTGTGTCACGCAGCTCCGCTTTACGTCTCCGTCGATATCGCACACGCAGTTGTAACAACCTCCCGTCTCACAGGGGGCGAAGACCCCGCCCGGGAACCTCTCGACCTGAATCCCCCCCTCGATGAGCGCCCTTTTCACCGTTATCCCACCGGGGACCGACACCGTTTCCCCATCCAGCTCGATGGTGATCCCGCCCCGCTGCGGCACCTCGACCATAGATATCGCCTCATGGGGGCATGCCAGAGCGCAGGCCCCGCAGCCGGCACAATCAATTTCCCGGAAATCGACGGGACAGGGAACCAGGACGGTGCACTCCGGAAAAATGCACCCCTCGCAGACGCTCGTATCCCTTTTTGCCATTTGAAACATCACGTTCTCCACAAATCTCTTCTCTTAATACGATATCAGAAAGGGAAAGAAGCCAAAGTGCAGAAATTCAGTTCAGAGTCCATAGTTCATAGTTCAGAGGAAAAGAGAAAATTTCTCATTCCTCATTTCTCACTTCTTCTTTGTAACGAATGGCGGAATGCTCTAGGCTTTTTCACCAACGTCGAGCATCACGCCGAGGCTAAGCGCTGCCCGCCTGTCGATCGCCCTGCGGTAATCGTCGCTCATGTCAAGGACGTAACAACCGAACATCAACTTCCTCCGGTTGAACTCACCGATGATGTTCCCCGTCTTTCCGTGGATGAGCGTGTAGTTCGTTCTCAGCAGGCGGTTGGGGTAGCCGATCAGACGATGCAATACAGATCTGACAAGTGAATCCTCCTTCGTAAAACAGAGGATCGATCCGTCCGTCCCGTATAAACGCCAGTTTTTTAGTACGAGGTAATGGTATACGTTTCTCCGGATCCTTCCGAGCGTGCGGCCGCTTCCATCCTGGATAGTGTACCAGGCGAAGGGAATGGGGACCCAATTCTCCTGGACAACCCGGAGGTAAACCTCCCCTCTTGACTCATCCCGAAAGAAGGTGGCATTGTACTTCCCGCCAAGTGCCGCGTATGTGATGAGCACCGCCACCAGAAACGGCACGAAGAGGAGAAAAAGCCGGTACGGTGCGAGGATTCCCTCCGGAAGTATCATCGCAGAACCCAAAAACGCCCCAACCCCCGCAGCGAGGCTCACGACGAGTTTGATGAATCCCCAATGGGGGTTGGTGGGACGCTCAACGTAAAGTATCGGATCTCCCTTATCGTTCCACACGTAGTACCGCCACGATACCGAAATGTGTTCCGGACGAAAGAGAAACCGGTCAAGCTTCAGAATATGGTCGTTTCTGTCCACTGCGCTCCCCCGGAAATAGGTAACCTGCATTTTTAATATATGCAATATAGCATAGAACTTTCACCCTCGTTCTGCCCGTTTCCTCCCGGTTTTTGTGGGAAAAACGTTTGGTTCGAGCAGCCGAAGAACCGAGACTCCGGGAAACCAGAAGCTGAAAAGTTGGGAGGTTAGGAAGTTGAGAAGGACCGATGATCCGAGGTTTTTAACGGTGAACTGTGAACCCTAAATTTTGAAGTGGGTTTCCTCGGGACTCGAGACCCGGAACCCGGAACTAGCACAATTTATGCAAGAAGGTGGTTCGAAGAGCCGAAGTTCCCTTATTTGGGGGCCACGATGCCGGCATGCCAATCCTGGAGCGACCGCACGTCGGAGCTTTTGTCCCGCGATGCCGCGATGCCTCTGGCGGCAGCCAGGGCCCCGGTTATAGTGGTGATGTAGGGCACCCGGTATTTGACGGCCGCCTTCCGGATGTAGGAATCGTCGTACTTGCTCCGGCGGCCGCCCGGCGTGTTTATAACCAGGTGTATCTCCTCGTTCGTGATGGCATCGACTATGTTGGGCCGTCCCTCGTGAAACTTGAGGATGTGGTCGCTCACAATTCCGTTGTCGGCCAGGAACCCATGCGTCCCTTCCGTCGCCTTGATGGCGAAGCCAAGACGCAAAAACTCCCTGCACACTTCGAGAGACGCGTCTTTATCGCGGTCATCCACAGTGATCAAAACCGTCCCCCCATTCGGCAGCGCACCCCCCACGGCTTCCTGAGCCTTGTGGAAGGCGAGCCCGAAGGAGTCCGCGATCGCCAGGACCTCCCCCGTGGATTTCATCTCGGGCCCCAACACGGCATCCTCCTCGGGGAACATGTTGAAGGGAAATACCGCCTCCTTCACTCCGAAGTGAGTTACCGTCTTTCTTACGAGACCCAGGTCGGAGAGATTTTTGCCGAGCATGACCTGCATGGCGACCCTCGCCATGGGGATGTTGCACACCTTCGAAACCAGGGGAACGGTCCGCGAGGCCCTCGGGTTCGCTTCGAGGATGTACACCCGGTCGTTGTGGATTGCGTACTGGATGTTCATGAGGCCCACGACGCGAAGTGATTCGGCGATCCTCCTGGTGTACTCGATGATGGTCTCGATGTGCTTCTGGGGGATGCTGATGGGAGGGATCACGCAGGCAGAGTCGCCCGAGTGGACGCCCGCCAGCTCGATATGCTCCATCACGGCGGGAACGAAGGCATCCGTGCCGTCGGATATCGCATCGGCTTCGGCCTCGATCGCGTCGCTCAAAAACTTGTCGATGAGGATCGGCCGCTGCGGTGAAACTTCAACCGCCTCCTCCATGTAGACCCTGAGCATCTCCTCGTCGTCAACGATGTGCATCGCCCGTCCCCCGAGGACGTATGAGGGCCTCACCATCAGCGGGTAACCTATCTCTTCCGCCACGGACAGGGCCTCGGCAAGGGTGCTGGCCATACCCGACTCGGGCTGGGGAATGCCCATTTCGCGCATCATCTTGCGGAATCGGTCCCTGTCCTCGGCAAGGTCGATGATATCCGGAGATGTCCCGATGATGGGCACCCCGGCCTCCATCAGCTCGCCGGCGATGTTTAGGGGTGTCTGCCCTCCGAACTGGACGACGACCCCCTCGGGCTTTTCCTTCTCGTAGATCGCCAGGACGTCCTCGACGGTCAGGGGCTCGAAGTAGAGCTTATCGGAGGTGTCGTAGTCGGTGGAGACCGTCTCGGGGTTACAGTTCACCATGATCGACTCGAAACCCTCGTCCCTGATGGCAAAAGCGGCGTGGACGCAACAGTAATCGAACTCTATTCCCTGGCCGATACGGTTCGGACCACCGCCGAGCACCATGATCTTGCGCCTCTTACTCGTCCCCACTTCGTCGGGGGCGTTGTAGGTGGAGTAGTAGTACGCCGCATCCTCCACCCCGCTGACGGGTAGGCGGCGGTATGCCTTTATGAGCCCCATGTCCCTCTGGCGCTGCCTGATAACGGGTTCCGGTATCTGGATGAGCCGGGAGAGGTAGCGATCGGCGAAGCCATCTTTCTTGGCCCGGATCAAGAGCTCGTCGGGAAGATCTTTGCCCCGGCAGGTGAGGATCTCCTCCTCCAGCTCGACCAGTTCCTTCATCTGCTGGAGAAACCAGGGTTTTATGTGGGTCCTCTCGTAGAGGAGGCCTATATCGGCATTTTTCCGGAGTGCCTCATAGATAATGAACTGGCGCTCGCTGGACGGCTCCGCCAGAAGCTCCATCAGCTTGTCCAGGGGTTTATCGTAGTAGTCCCTTGCAAAACCGAGACCGTACCGGTCGATCTCGAGGGACCTGATCGACTTTTGTAGGGCTTCCTTGTAGGTCGTTGCGATGCTCATCACCTCGCCGACGGCCTTCATCTGGGTTCCGAGCTTGTCCTCCGAGTCCTGGAACTTCTCAAACGCCCAGCGGGCGAACTTGACGACCACGTATTCCCCCCAGGGCTCATACTTCTCTAAGGTCCCCCCTCTCCAGTAGGGAAGGTCATCGAGGGTTAGCCCCCCGGCCAGCTTTGCAGATACCAGCGCGATGGGAAAACCCGTAGCTTTCGATGCGAGGGCCGAGGAGCGTGAGGTCCTCGGGTTGATCTCGATAACCACCACCCGGCCGCTCTCCGGGTCGTGGGCGAACTGGATGTTGGTCCCCCCGATCACCTGGATCGCTTCCACGATGGCGTACGAGTATTCCTGCAGCCGCCTCTGCAGGTCCGGGTCGATGGTCAGCATGGGGGCAGTGCAGAAAGAGTCCCCTGTGTGCACACCCATGGCGTCCACGTTTTCGATGAAACAGACGGTGATGATCTGGTTCTTCGCGTCCCGCACCACCTCCAGCTCGAGCTCCTCCCAGCCCAGCACCGACTCCTCGATGAGCACCTGTCCGATGAGGCTCGCGGAGATCCCCCTGGCGGCAACGGTGCGCAGCTCCTCCATGTTATAGACGAGGCCCCCGCCGGTTCCCCCCAGCGTGTAGGCGGGCCGTATGACGACGGGATAGCCGAGCTCCGCCGCAATATTCTCCGCCTCTTCTATGCTATAGGCATGGGCGCTCTTCGGCATCTCGAGGCCGAGGCGGTCCATGGTCTCCTTGAAAGCGATCCGGTCTTCTCCCCGCCTGATCGCGT
>CAYFXN010000108.1:0-6588 GCA_964347065.1 uncultured bacterium
AAACCATGGCAAATAGACCAGCTATTGTCGCCATTTTGTTGCTGACGCTCACCATGTTCGTTCCTTTTTCATGCAGCGAGAAGGAACAGGTAACAGAAGAGATCATCAGGCCCGTCCGGTACATACAGGTTTTTTCAACCGGTTCTGACCGGATGCGCTCATTTTCCGGGTCTGTCAGGTCGGAGGAAGAATCTAAATTGAGCTTCAAGGTAAGTGGGACGATCATCAACCTTCCTGTAAAACTGGGTGATGTTGTGAAAAAAGGGCAGCTCATTGCACAACTCGATCCGAAGGATTACCAGCTGAGAGTCCAGGAATCAGAAGCGTCACTCACACAAGCTCGAGCGGAAGCACGAAACGCAGCTGCGAACTACGAACGGGTCCGCCAGCTTTACGAGAACCAGAATGCCTCCCTGAGTGACCTCGATATAGCAAGGACACAGGCGGAATCTACGCAGGCGCAGGTTCGGTCTATCGAGAAACAGCTCGAACTCGCACGGTTCCAGCTCAGCTACACGAAGCTGGCCGCCCCCGCCGACGGTTCGATCGCTTCGGTGGACATTGAGATAAACGAGAATATAAATGCAGGAGATAAAGTCGCCTTACTGACTGCCTGTTGCAAACTCGAAGTTGAAGTTGCTATACCCGAAAGTTTGATTTCCGGAATACAGGATGGAGATTCTGTCACAGTAGAGCTTGATGCCCTGCCGGGCAAGAGCTTCTCGGCAGTCATTACTGAGGTAGGTGTCGCCCCGACTGAATTTGCTACTACCTATCCCGTCACTGTTCGTCTCGATCGAACCGATCCCGATATACGTTCCGGTATGGCCGCGGAAGTAGCATTCAGATTCGGATCATCTGGCAGCGTAAAACGCTTTCTCGTTCCCCCGATAGCTGTTTTGGAGGACCGGGAAGGGAGGTTCGTATACATCGTAGAACCGGACGAGGGTGGGTTAGGTTTTGTACGCAGGCGTCCCGTAACTGTAGGTGAACTCACATCGGGAGGCCTGGAGATCACCGATGGGTTATCCGACGGTGACCTGGTTGTCATTGCTGGAATGAGCACTATCTCTGACGGCCTCAAAGTGAAAGTTCCCGAACTGAAAGGCCGGCAACCATGAATATTACCCGGGCCGCTTTAGAGAAGAAACAGGTGACCACCATCGCGCTTCTGGTCATCCTGATCGCAGGAATTCGGACCTTTGTGAACATGCCGAGGGCCGAAGACCCCGGCTTCATCATCCGCACAGCTCAAGTGTCGACATACTTCCCCGGCGCGAGCCCTGAACGGGTCGAGCAGCTCGTGACCGACAAGCTGGAAAAAGTCATCCAGGAAATACCGGAAATAGACTTCATCAGCAGCGAATCGAAGACGGGGGTATCCGTCATATTCGTGAACATAAAGGAACGTTACAAGGAAATGCGCCCCATCTGGGACGATCTCAGGAGGAAAGTGGACCGGGCGAAATCAGACCTTCCGGGCGGCGTCATAGGCCCCTTCGTCAATGACGAATTCGGCGACGTCTTTGGAATAGTGATCGCCCTCACAGGAGAAGGCTACACCTACGCCGAACTCAAGGAGATAGCAGACGATGTAAGGAGCGAACTGCTGCTGATGGAAAATGCAGCGAAGGTGGAGATCCGGGGTATTCAGCAAGAGCGGATTCACGTGGAGTACAACAACGCCCGCCTCGCCGAACTGGGGATTTCACCCCTGCAACTCCAGGAGATCCTGGCGTCGAGAAACATAATCATACCCGGCGGCGAGATCTACACCCAAGACGAGCAGATCATCCTCGAACCCACGGGAAATTTCGACTCGATCGATGACCTGCGCCAGACGATCATAAAGTTGCCCGGACGGGAGCAGGTCATCTATCTCAGGGATGTGGTAAAAATCCATCGCGGTTACATCGACCCTCCCGCATCGAAAGTGCACTACAGGGGGAAGCCCGCTCTCTCCATCGCCATCAATTTGCGCGAAGGCGGAAACATCATCGAGCTGGGAGAGCAGGTCAAAACTCAGGTAGAGAGATTCCGGAGCAAATATCCTATCGGGGTGGAATTTAATATCGTCGCCTTTCAACCGATCCATGTTGCCAAAAAAACGGATGACTTTACGGGGAGCCTGCTGCAGGCCGTGGGGATCGTCCTGGCGGTAATGATCCTTTTCCTCGGATTCCGGACCGGCCTGATCGTGGCCAGCCTCATCCCGATGGCCATGGTCATGGCTATTTTCATCATGTCCTTCTTTCACATCGGCCTGGATCAGATGTCCCTGGCATCCCTGATCATCGCTCTCGGTATGTTGGTGGACAACGCCATCGTCATGTCCGAATCGATCATGGTTCGGATGGGAGAGGGGAAAAAAGCTGTGGCGGCTGCCATCGACTCAGCCAGCGAACTGCGAATACCCCTTCTCGTATCATCACTTACCACCGCGGCGGCATTTCTCCCCATTTACCTGGCCGAGTCGAGCACGGGTGAATACACGGCTCCACTCTTCAAGGTCGTAACCATCACCCTCCTCAGTTCCTGGCTCCTGGCCCTCACCATGACTCCCTTTTTCTGCGTTTCCTTGCTGAAGGTAAAAAGGGATCAGGGAAAGGAAGGATTCGATTCCCGGTTTTACCGGACCTATCGCCGTTTTCTTATCGGAGCCCTGCACCGTCCGCTGCTGTCCACCGCCGTCACCGCTGCCGTCTTCGCTCTGGCCATCCTCGGGTTCAGATTCGTACCGCAAATATTCTTCCCGGAAAACGACAAAGCCATATTTTTCGCTGAGCTGAGACTCCCCATCGGAACGCCCCTCAGCAAAACAGATAGTGTGGTGAACGAAATCGAAAGGTTCATGGAAAAAGAGCTGCTGGCAGATCCAAAAAATGGAAAGGAGGGAATCATAGACTGGGTAAGTTACGTCGGGGAAGGGGCACCCAGGTACGTCCTGGGATACAATCCCGAACCTCCGAGCACCGAATACGCTTACCTGATCATAAATGGGACTTCCCGGGATCACATAGTCGAAGAGATCATTCCGAAGCTCGATTCATACACCTTCGGAAGGTTTCCCGACCTCACGACGAATATCCGGCTCCTCTTTCTGGGCCCGCCGGTAGACAACCCGGTGGAAGTGAGAATTTCCGGGAGAGACAACGACGTTCTCTTCGGCATCGTCGAATCGGTAAAGGCCAAACTTGCAACCGTATCCGGTACCATAAATATCACCGACGATTGGGGGCAGCGCACGAAGAAACTGCTTGTCAAGGTAAACCAGCCCCGGGCTCTCAGAGCCGGCCTGACAAGCCGGGACATAGCGGTCTCCCTCCAGACGGTCTTGACCGGCATCGACACGACCGACTACCGGGAAGGGGATGAAGTGATACCCATCACCCTCCGCTCCGTGGCCGCCGACCGGAAGGATATCGGAAAGCTTGAAAGCCACAATATCTACGTTCAGTCCACCGGGAAGTCGGTGCCGCTCAAGCAGGTGGCAGATGCCGAGATGGTCTGGCAGCCATCAAAAATACTTCGGAGGGACCGGTTGAGGACAGTCACCGCCCAATCAAACATAACTCCGGGCGTCAATGCGATCGCAATAAGCAATAAGATGGATGAGTGGCTCAAGGGGGTGAGCGAAAACTGGGACATCGGGTACAAGTATGAACTGGGAGGAGAATATGAATCATCGGGGGAAGCGAACGCGTCGATAGTCGTGAAGCTCCCCATCGCCGGCCTCATCATCCTCCTGCTCCTGGTCGGGCAGTTCAACTCTATACGAAAGACTGTTATCGTTGCTCTCACCATACCCCTGGGCCTCATCGGGGTATCCTTCGGCCTTCTGGTCACACGGTCATATTTCGGCTTTATGACTCTCCTGGGAATCATTTCACTTGCAGGTATCGTCATCAACAACGCCATCGTGCTCCTGGACCGGATCAGGATCGAGATAGAGGAAAATGGTATAGAGCCGGCTACAGCGATCGTGGAATCGGCCCAGCGGCGCCTGCGGCCCATATTGTTAACTGCTGCCACAACCGTCGGAGGACTGATGCCTCTGTGGTTCGGCGGAGGCCCCATGTGGGAGCCCATGGCGATATCGATCATCTTCGGCCTGATCTTCGCCACAGTCCTGACTCTGGGTGTCGTTCCCGTACTCTATTCCCTCTTTTTCCGCGTAGGATTCAAGGATTTCACCTACGGGGAGGAATCATGAAAAACAGGATGCCGGCAATTTCAATTTTCCTGCTCTGTTTTGGTGTAATATTTTTTCCCGGGTTTGAAGGGGCATATTCCGAGGCCCTCCCTGTTGTGCGTATTGGTTTGATCGGTGACGGGCCTTCGGCGGGGCGCCTCGATTTAAACGCCCAGGTCTTCATGAAAGAGATCCTGGAGGTTACGAGAAACGAGTTCGACGTTCGCTTCCCCCGGGAAAAGACCCTTTTCGCAGACATGACGAGAGAGGGGATCAACCAGGCAATCGACCGGCTTCTTCAGGATCCGGAAGTTGATATCGTCATCACCCTGGGCTCGGTTGCATCCAGCGAAATCTGCAAGCGGGGGGCACTTCAAAAGCCCGTCATCGCCCCCATCGTGATAGACGTGGAACTGCAGGGACTTCCAATCGTCAGAGGGACGAGCGGCGTCAAAAACCTGAGCTACATCACATCGTTTAAAAAAGCCGGAAGGGACGTGAAGATCTTTCGGGGGATGGTTCCCTTTTCCCGCCTCACCGTTCTCATCGACCGGCTCCTCATGGAAACCTTTCCAAAAGTTCGCGAGATAGCGGAAAAGATCTCCCGGGAAAACGCCATCGAGATCTCGATCGTGCCCGCGACGGATTCTGCCGAGACAGTCCTCGCAGCCCTGGGCCCGGAAACAGAGGCAGTATTTTTAAGCCCCCTCGTGAGATTCACTCCCGTGGAGTTCGACCACCTGGTAAATGGCCTGATCGAAAAGGGACTCCCGAGTTTCTCCCTCTGGGGGAAAACGGAGGTGGAGCAGGGAGTCCTCGCTGCCGTTTCACCGAAATCGGACATTACCCGCCTCGCTCGAAGGGTGGCCCTGAACGTTCAGCGGATCCTCATCGGAGAGGACCCCGCTACGTTTCAAGTGGCGCTGTTCCAGGGGCTCCACCTCTCCATCAATATGGCCACAGCCCGGTCCATCGGTTACTCCCCGGACTGGAACACCCTCACCGAGGCGGACCTGATCAATGAAGAGGTCCCGGATATCCCGCGAAGAGTCACCTTAGAGAGCGCCGTGAACGAGGCGCTCGCCGCGAACCTCGATCTCGCAGCAGCAAACAGAGAGGTGGCAGCGGGAGAAGAGGAAGTGAGGATATCCCGGTCCGTAATGTTTCCACAGGTTGATTTATCCGTCCTGGGGGTCATCATCGACGACGACCGGGCGGGAGCAAGTCTGGGATCACAGGCTGAAAGAACCCTCTCCGGCTCGGCGACGCTCACCCAGCTGATCTATTCGGAGGATGCGCGGTCAAATTACGATGTTCGGCGAAGTATACAGGCTGGGCGAGAGCAGGAGCGCACACGGGTCCTCCTCGATATCATCTTCGAAGCGGCGGTCGATTATCTGAACCTCCTCAAGGCGAAGACGATCGAGGGCATTCAGAAAGAAAACCTCAAGGTGACCAGGTCCAACCTTGAGCTCGCCCGCTTTCGGGAATCGATCGGGTACTCCGGCCCCTCCGACGTGTTTCGCTGGGAGAGCGAGATCGCAACCGACCGGATCGCCGTCCTTAACGCTGGAACCCAGAGGAGGGTGGCCGAAATTGCACTCAACCGGGTCCTCAACCGCCCCCTGGAAGAGCAGTTCGCAACGGAAGAGACGGACATTTACGACCCTTCCCACATAATTGGCGAAGGCCGCCTCGATAAATACATCGACAACCCGGAAAATTTCAGCATCTTCCGCGATTTCATCGTCCGGGAGGGCCTCGAGGCATCTCCGGAACTGAAGAACGTGAATGCCTCCATTTCAGCCCAGCGAAGGATCCTTCTCAGAGCGAAACGGGCGGTCTGGTTGCCCGTCATCTCCCTTCAGGCTGATATAACGCAGATCTTCTCTGAAGGTGGGGAAGGCTCGGATGCATCCCTTGGCGCTCTGCTCCCCGTGTCCATCCCCGAGGCGGACGACACGGAGTGGAGCATCTCGGCCCTTGCATCATTTCCTCTCTTCGAAGGGGGCGCCAAAAAGGCGGAGATAAACCGGTCCATCGAAGAGCTCGGACGGCTCAAGCTCGAGCGAGCATCCGCAGCCGAGAGAGTCGAGGAGCGGATCCGCTCGGCCCTGCACGTAGCCCGCACGGCCTTCACCACGATAGAGTTTTCAAACGATGCCGCGAGGGCGGCTCGGAAAAACCTCGAACTGATCACCGACTCCTACTCGCGGGGCGTCGTGGGCATCATCGATCTTCTGGACGCGCAGACAGCATCTCTCGTTGCCGATCTCGAAGCGGCAAATGCAGCAACCGATTTTCTCATAGCCCTCATGAACGCCCAGCGTGCCGCCGGGGGATTCGACCTCCTCATGACGGCGGAAGAGCGCGAAGACTGGTTCAGACGCCTCGAA
>CAYFXN010000109.1:0-6557 GCA_964347065.1 uncultured bacterium
AACGGTTCTCTGAATAGCAATCCAAACTGACCTCCCACTGATAAGAGTGCTTCTTATAAATACTTTTTTTATTTTACAATTGGAGCGCTGTATATGTATAATACACGGAAATCAAAAAATCGCTGGGCGGGAAGATGAGACGCAGTCCGTTGTTTTTCACCCTTTTTTTGCTTATAATCCTGACAATAAGCTGTTCTCGATCGGAAACCTACAAACAACCAATCGCTTACAACCACAAATTACATGTCGAGGAGGCCGACCTTGGCTGTCTGGACTGCCACAAAGGGGTCCTTACCCATCGGAAGGCTACCATTCCCAATATCGACGTCTGTATCGAATGCCACGAAGAAGCGATGACGGAGAGCAAAGAAGAGGAAAAGCTGGTGAACTACATCAGCGAAAACCGGCAGATTCCCTGGGTGCAGGTGCACCGCGTACCCGACCATGCTTATTTTTCCCACCGACGTCACGTATCCCTGGGAAAACTGGGATGCCAGGAATGCCACGGTAACGTGGCCGGGATGAGCCTGCCATTTTCGAGGCCTGCGGTGAAAATTGATATGGAATGGTGCCTGAGGTGCCACAAAAAAAATGGTGTAGACAGGGATTGTGCCACATGCCATCGATAAATCCAAGGAGCAGCACATGAAAATATCGCGCCGCGACTTTCTCCGCCTCATGGGAATTACGGGCGCCCTCACCGGCAGCTACTCCCGCGTTTGGGCCATCCCGGACGATTGGATGGAGCGGCTGATCTCCGGCCCCAAAATAGAGACCTGGAAAGTGTCTACCTGCGGACAATGCCCTGCCGGGTGCGGCATTCGCGTGCGGCTCATCGACGAAATTCCCGTGAGGATTCTCGGAAACCCCATCTCCCCCGTCAATCGCGGGTTCACCTGCCCCATGGGAGAAGCGGCCATCGAACTTCTGTATCACCCCGACAGGATCACCCAACCTCTCAAGCGGATAGGAGAAAAGGGGAAAGGGACCTTCGAGCCCATTTCATGGGAAGGTGCCCTGAGGGAGATTTCTGAAAATCTCAAGTCCCTGGTAAAGAAAAAACAGACCGATCGATTCGGGTTTTTGATGGGAGATCGAAATACCCTGCTCACGCAGTTTGCCGGGGAGTTTGTAGCCAGTTTGGGGTCATCCAACTTTTTCCCCTGGCGAAATCCCGGAATAAATGAACTCGGCCTCTGGCAGGGGATAGGGAAATTTCCCCCCCTGGCCTTTGATCTGGAGCGGTGTGATTACCTCTTGACGTTTGGAACAAATCTCCTGGAAGAGACCCCTTCACCCATCTTCTTTAACCGCGTGTATGGAAAATTGAAAGAAAAACGGAAGCAAATCGGCATGAAGATGGTGCACGTAGCTCCCCGCATGTCACAGGCCGGGATAAACGCAAATGAATGGATTCAAATCCGGCCGGGAAGCATGGGAGTCCTTGCTCTTGGATTAATCTACGTGATCCTGAGAGACAAAATGTATGACCAGAATTTTATAAGGAAACACACTCTGGATACTCGGAATATTGAAGATTTCCAGGTCATGATCACTCGTGATTATTTTCCAGCCCGAGTTTCTCAAATCACAGGAGTACCTGCGGAAAGCGTTATCCGGCTGGCACGGGAATTAAGCTCTGCCTCAGCACCACTGGCCCTGTCGGGTGGCTCATCTGACACCAGCGAAACTGCACTTTTCAATCAATGGGCAGTAACATGCCTAAATGCCATATCGGGAAGTTTCTCTGTCGAAGGTTTATGGCGTGAACCGGTACCTGTTCCATGGGATCAGTCTTTCGTCCCTGCCTTCGATACCCGGTCGTCTTCCTTTTCACTCAAACCTCCAAAAGCCGACAATAACGATATGCCCTCCTCCTGGATCGTAGAGCAATTGCCAGGTTTGTCCTCGGCAGGAAAAATTCCCGACCTTAAAATGCTTATGATCGCACAAGTTAACCCGGTTTACCTGGCTGCAAATCGGAAGATGTGGCAGGAAATGCTGTTTAAAATTCCCCAGGTAATCCAATTCGCGACTCTTCTCGATGATACATCTCTTCATGCAGATCTCGTACTGCCGCTTACCACCTATTTTGAGCATTGGGATTTGACCCTCCCGGTTCCAAATCTCCCTTTTTTACAGCTGAGTTTGCAGCAGCCGGTGGTGGCCTCGATCAAGGGACCCCGCTCCCTCGGAGACGTTCTCATTCAACTGGGACAGAAATCGGGGTTCACTTTTTTACCGAAATTGAATTTAAAGGTTTATGGAGACTATGTCCGTACCCGCATGAATCAGGTTTTTGATTCGGGGAGAGGAACTCCCTATTTCGAAGAAATTTCTCCGGAATTTCTGGAAGAGTTACGCAGACGTGGCTGGCGGGTTCACAGTTATCCCACCTTTTTAGAATTCTGGCGTTTATTTCTGGAGAAAGGATTCTGGTGGGAGTCTGATGGTTATCCTGCAATTGACTGGAAAAGGGGGAAGAAAATCACATTTCCCACAGGTCCGAGTTTGACGAAACTTCTGGAAGAGAGATCGCTTCGAATATCGGAAAAAGAAGGGCAGAAAATAGATGAGTCTTCTCTTAAGTGGCTGGAAAAAAATATTAAAAAGCCGGAAACAACGAATTCATTTATCCTGGTCCCATTTTCGACCCTGTTTAATATCACCGGTGATGGGGCCAGCCAGCCCCTGCTGCAGGAGTTATCAGGGTTCCATCAGAGAACGTATTGGCAGACCTGGGCGGAGATGAACCCGGAAAGAGCGAGAGAGCTGGCCCTGACGGATGGTGACCTCATACGTGTCACCTCCGAGAAGGGCTCTTTTACCCTTCCCGTCAAGGTCGTTCCCACGGTATCGGGAGAAATTCTCTCTATCCCTCTCGGAAAGGGGCACAAAGAATCTGGGAAGTATGCCAAAAACATCGGGAATAACCCGATCGACCTGATAGAAAATCAGATAGATCCACTGAGCGGGCGGACTTCATGGCAATCAACACTCGTCCGGGTGGAAAAGATCAAAACGTAAGGAGCTTAAAGAATGAAGTGGGGTATGGTCGTAGACCTGCAAAAATGTACCGGCTGCGGGGAATGTGCAGCAGCCTGCAAGGTGGAAAACAACGTAGCCATCGTTTCACCCGAGGAATCAGCTCTGGGCCGGACTTTACTATGGATGGATATGCTCACCATGTATGAAGGAGAACATCCCAAAATTCGAGTCCGCCAGATACCCCGGCCCTGCATGCACTGCGACCATCCTCCCTGCACGAGAGTCTGCCCGGTTCGTGCTACGTATATAAATGAAGAGGGTATTGTTGCGCAGATATACCCCCAGTGCATAGGCTGCCGCTACTGTATGGCCGCATGCCCTTACACGGTAAAATCATTTAACTGGTACACGCCGGAATGGGACCCTGGAATTCGTCAGACCGCCAACCCGGATGTTTCAGTCCGTCCTGCGGGCGTGGTCGAAAAGTGCACCTTTTGCATTCATCGCTTGCAAAAGGCAAAGGAGCAGGCCAAATCGGAATTTCGGGAATTACGAGAAGAGGATTATCAGCCCGCATGCGTAGAAAGTTGCCCTACAGGAGCTATCGTTTTCGGGGATCTTGAGAATCCCGAACACCTAGTGAATCACCTCGCAGACAGCCCCCGTGCCACGAAGCTGTTGGAAGATCTGGGAACTGAGCCAAAAGTCATCTATCTCACGGAGGTGGATTAAATGGAAAAAACCACCGCTCAGCCCCATCCAGACTATGCCCTTTTGCGACCCATCGAAAAACCGGGGAGAACTTTTTACGTCATCGTAGGGGTATTACTTATCATTATTTTTTACGTCGGGTACGTGTACATCCGCCAGCTTATATTTGGTCTGGGAGTCACCGGCATGGCACAACCCGTAACATGGGGTTTTTACATCATCAACTTCGTGTTTTTCATCGGAATCAGTCACGCCGGGACATTGATTTCAGCAATCCTGCGCCTTTCCAAAGCAGAGTGGCGGCGGCCGATCACCCGCATGGCCGAAGTCATCACCGCCATCGTTCTGGCGATAGGAGGGCTGCACCCCATAATCGACCTGGGCCGTCCCGACAGGATGTTGCACCTTTTTTACAACGGCCGGCTGCAATCTCCCCTGCTCTGGGACGTCGCCAGTATCACCGCGTATTTCACTGCGAGCACGGTATATCTCTACATTCCCATGATCCCAGATATTGCAATTCTCCGTGACCGGGGTGTAAAACCCAGGTGGTTCTACGAATTTCTCTCCTGGGGCTGGCAGGGAACCGAACGGCAGCACAAGGTGCTGGACAGGGCCCTGAACATTCTCATGGTAATGGTGATTCCCATCGCTGTTTCGGTCCACACCATAATCTCCTACATCTTCGCCATGACCGTTCAGCCCGGGTGGCACAGCACCATTTTCGGACCCTATTTTGTGGTGGGGGCCATCTTCTCCGGCATCGCCGCCATACTAGTAGTGATGATCGTTTTCCGCAAGGTATTCCGCCTGGAAGCCTATTTGAAACATATCCACTTCAACTATCTCAGCATCCTCCTGCTCATCATGTCCCTCATCTGGTTCTACTTTACATTTTCGGAATACCTTACCGGTTTTTACGGCCATGAGCCCAACGAAATGCGGGTGTTCTGGTATAAATTCAAAGGAGCTTTCGCACCCTTTTTCTGGGCAATGATATGCTGCAATTTTCTCATACCGGTTGCTCTCCTCAGCAACCGGAAGACCCGAACGATAACAGGCATATTAATAGCCTCCATATCCGTGATCATCGGCATGTGGCTGGAGCGGCTCGCAATCGTCGTTCCATCACTTGCCAATCCCCGGTTGCCCTATCCCACGGGGGTTTACATCCCAACCCACACCGAATGGATGCTGTTTGTCGGGGGTGTGGCAGTTTTCCTCCTGGGTTACATGTTATTCGCGCGGTTCTTCCCCGTTATTTCAGTATGGGAAATCGAGGAAGGGCGTGATGAGAGCGCTAAATTGGTAGCAGAGCGCATAACTTCATACCAGCCTGATACAGAACCGATTATCAATGACGCAGAGCCGTCTCCGGCAGATGGTTGAAGGAGGTTCTCATGATACATATATTTCCCTCTCCATATAGGCAAAATTTCAATCCCCAGCTTAATTCGGAGGTTATCTTATGAGTAAAAAAACCATATACCTCCTTCAGATTTTATCGTTATCGTTCATCTGGGTCTTATTTACCGGAATAGCGATCTGGATCGTCAACCTGATCCTGGTCTCCATCGAGCTTCACGATGCCCCTGACGCCTCGGTGGGGATCAGTATCGTCGCTATCCCCGTGTTTTTTACCCTGGCGGCAGTTTTAACATATGTGTTCATCGGTTTGCAGAGAGGGAAAAAAGATTCGTAGCAACCGAAAAAGAGTCCCCGGGACATTATCGGCCGCATATGTTAGATTAAATGGGAGGAAAGATTCGTCATGCAAAATAACAAAAAACCTACATTTACCATACTTTTCTTTGGAGCACTATTTTGTTTGGCCGCAATTGTATCGGGATGCGGTGAAAAAGGTAAAAAGGAAAGTGCCGTCACTGAAAAAAAGGAAGCGAAAATAGAGCAGGTTCAAGTTCAGAAGGTATATATAGTCAGCGATCTTTTTCAAGGGAGAAAAGTATTCGAGGACAAGTACTGCAGCCAGTGTCATTCGATCTTTGAAAATGAAGAAAAAATTGGCCCCAGGCTCGATACTGCACAGTTTTACGGGAGCTTCCTGGACATATTTTCGATCCTCTGGAATCATGCTCCAGCCATGGCAGTACACATGAGAAGAGAAGGATTGCCAAACATCCAATTCAGCACTCCGGAGTTGAATCAACTGGTCTCTTTTCTTTACATGATGCCCTACCTGGGCAAACCAGGTGATCCGGCGAAAGGCGAGATACTGCTCAACAATATCTGTTTTAACTGTCACTCCCTTGCTGGAAGGGGGAAAAAGGGAGGGATAGCGCTAGACACTATGGCTGCCTACCAGTCGCAGATTGTTTTGATCCAGCGTATGTGGAACCATGGTCCCGTCATGCGAAGCCAGATGCTGACAACAGGTATTCAGATGCCCCTTTTTTCCGGGAATGATATGATAGATCTCATCGCGGCTCTCACAAAAGGCCAAAAGGAAAGAAAATTAACAACTATCACCCTTGGCGTGGGAGATGTGGCAAACGGACAAAAACTGTTTAAGGAAAAGAACTGCACAAAGTGCCATTCCATCTTCGGAAAGGGAGGAAAGATTGGCCCGGACCTGGGGGATGCCATCGCGCAATCCAGTGTAACAGAGCTCACTGCGCTCCTGTGGAACCACTCACCCAGGATGCAGGAGAAGATGGCCGAGCTGAAACTGCCCTACCCCTACTTCTCCGAAACGGAGATGAGCGATCTCATTGTATTCCTCTACTCCCTCAATTATGAAGATAAAACTGGTGATCCTGTGAAAGGAGAAAAGGTTTTCGACCAGAATAACTGTGCAGATTGTCATTTCGAATCAGAAGAAGATAAGCAGAAGTACATCG
>CAYFXN010000110.1:0-6532 GCA_964347065.1 uncultured bacterium
CGCGTCGGGAAAGATTTTTTTCACGGCGTATGCCATTACGTGAGCGGTGCTGTGCCGGAGAATGTCCACCCCCCCTTCATCGTCCGCACGAATCCAGAAAATCTCATCCCCATCCTCTATCAAACCGGTGAGGTCCTTCTCTTTTCCATCGACTTTTACGGCAATTATGGATTCAGTTTTATGGGAGATATTATTGGCAAGGAGGTCTTCGTATGTCATTCCCGGGCTGAATTCATCCGTTTGCCCCTCAACTGTCACAAATGGCAAAACTGTATCTCCTCACAAATTTTAAAAACCCGGATAAACCGGGTTGGATGATGACAGGTAATATGGTGGGCGATACTGGAATTGAACCAGTGACCTCCTGCATGTCAAGCAGGCACTCTAACCATCTGAGCTAATCGCCCACGCATCCAGTTTAACATTAAATCTGTATCAAAAGTGCTATTTTGTGTCAACCAAATAATTCGTGCTTAAAGGCTAATTATACACTAATTCCAGGCATTTTCGGTAGTAATCGAGAGGGTCGGGTTCAAAAATTACGACCCTTTTCCCGGTCATCTCACCGAGTCCTTCCGGTGTCAGGTCATCGAGAAACCTGTCGCCCGTTTCTCGCAGCATCACTTTCGGAATGAAGAGCGTTTCTCCCCTTTTTCCCGCAACCGCCCTGACGATGTCACCTCCTGAGAGAAGGCCCGAGACCGTTACGGTTTTTCCAAAGAGCCGGTTTTGAATGGGAAAAACCCGGACGTTTGCGCCGGTTTTCTCGTTGAAGAGCGAAACAAAAGAGGAAATGATCTTTGACGGCAGTATTCCCGTAATCGCTATGCCGGAGAGACCCCGAAGCGGCTTAACCTTTCTCCGGGAAAATGTGCGGGCAGAATTCATGAATTTCCTCACGATACCCACGCCGTTTTCCATCTGCTGGTATTCGCCATACCTTTCGTGGGAAGGAAGCCATTTCCGGGACTTGAGATAGAATTCGTCAGAGGCAAAGAGAAAGTCTTCACCGTTTACTTTTCTGAATTTCCGTGCGAATGATTCAACATAATCAACAACTTCTCCGGCATACGTTGGCGTAATACTCTTAATAGGAGGCAGTCCCCTCCTGTGTGCGGTTATGCCCACCGGGACGATGGCTACTGTCTGGAGTCCTGGAAACAACGGGGAAAGTTCGTCAACGGTCTTCTCCAAATTCTTCCCGTCATTGATTCCCGGGCAGAGGACTATCTGCCCGTGTATAGCGATTCCACCGCGCGTCAATTTTTTCAGAATCTCCATTATGTCCTTCGCTCGATCGTTGCCGAGCATCTTTCGTCTTAGCTCATTGTCCATCGTGTGAATGGAGACATAGATCGGCGACAGGCGATACCTGATTATTTTTCGCAATTCATCGTCGGTGATATCCGAAAGGGTTACGAAGTTCCCAGAGAGAAAAGAGAGGCGGTAGTCTTCATCCTTGACGTATAGAGATTTCCTCATCCCCGGGGGCAGCTGATGTACAAAGCAAAAAACACATTTGTTTCTGCATTTTCTTACTTTTATCGGCTCGGGGATGATGCCGAGAGGTCCCTCTTTCTCACGATAGGTGAAAGTGAACACTCTCCCCTCTCGACCTGTGACCCTCACCCTGCATCTCGGCTTTGATGTGAGGAAGTGAAGGTCGATGAGGTCCTCGGCCTTTTTCCCGTCAACTTCTACGACAAGATCATCTCTTCTGACCCCTTGTTTTTCGGCCACACTATCCTTTACAACACCCTCGATCCTGACCAAACTCAAATCCTTGAAAGTTTTTTGAAGCCGTTCACAAAGTAGTGGATTCCAGAAAGAAGCGTCGTTCCACCTGTTGAAACAAAGAGTATCGTCTTGATAAATGATGCTTTGTCGCCGACCCCAATATCGCGGAGAAAGTCGGGGTATGAAAGGATAAAAAGGATATAACCGATAGTCGCTATCTGGAGCACCGTGTTGGCTTTGCCAAGTGGCACCGTTGCTATCTCTTGCATCCCGATGAAAATGATGATGAGAAGCGATCCCAGGAGAATGATCGTGTCCCTGCTGATGGTGATGACCACGAGCCAAAGGGGTATTTTCTTATATATACCGAGTATGATAAATGATGTTGCCATCAGCGCCTTGTCCGCTATTGGATCCAGAAGCATGCCAAACTTGCTTTTCACCTGAAACACCCTCGCGATAAAACCGTCGAAGGCATCGGTTAGCCCGCAAATAACGAAAATGTAGAAGGCAACCGTGTATCTGTCCTGAATGATAAACTGGACAAAAAAGGGTATGAGTACTATTCTCGCAGCAGTGATGATGTTTGCGACGTTGAGAACCCGCTCTGTGTCGAATTTTTCCCTGTATCTGCTAACTGGCATATGTGCTTGACGATCTCCTTTATCAAACCACCCGTTCCCAATCCCGCTTTCGCTGAAATATACAACTTTCCGCCGCCTGTCTCAATAGGATATTGCCCCGGTACGAGGTCTATCTTGTTGTAAATGGTTATTATGGGTTTGTCTCGCACACCGATTTCCGTGAGGATCGTCTCGACGACCTGCTGGTTTTCTTCGAAAAAGTGAGAGGAAAAGTCTATGACGTGGAGAATCAAATCCGACTCATTTATCCCCTCAAGCGTTGCTTTGAAAGCATCGATCAGTTCGGGGGGGAGGTCCTTGATAAAGCCCACAGTGTCTACGATCAGACACCTTTTCCCGTTAATTGGCAGCTTTATCTTCCGGGTTGTGGGATCGAGGGTGGAAAACATCTGATTTTTTGATGCCACCGATGAGCCCGTCAACAGGTTGAAAAGCGTTGATTTACCTGCGTTCGTGTATCCGACGAGGGAAACGACAACGTTTTTCCCCTTCTTCCTCCGCTCGTGGTGCAGCGCCCTTGTCTTTTGTACCTTCATGAGATCCCTTTTGATATGGTTTATCCTCTCCCGGATTCTCCTCCTGTCTATTTCGAGCTTCTTCTCTCCCGGCCCCCTCGTTCCAATACCCCCACCCGTCCTTGAGAGTTCGATCCCCTTTCCGATTATGCGTGATAGGCGGTATTGAAGCTGGGCTAGCTCTACCTGCAGTTTCCCTTCAGAGCTTTTCGCTCTCTGGGCAAAGATATCGAGAATGAGCTCCTTTCTGTCGATCACCTTCACTCCCAGCATATCTTCTAGGTTTTTTTGCTGAACAGGCCGAAGAAGATTGTTAAAAATGACCATATCAGCGTCTTTTTCGTGAATCATCAGATGAAGTTCCTCAGCCTTCCCGTGTCCGATAAGCATCGAAGGATTGAAGTGATTGGCAAGAGCGGTAACAGAATCCAGGACTATGGCATTTGCGCTCTTTGTGAGTGCCTCCAGTTCATCCATTGAATCCTTAGGAACCATGGGCCGATACTGCCTTCTTGCATGATTGATTTTCCCCTTCAGAAAGACTCCCACGAGGATGGCCTTCTCTTTTCCACCGTCACGGGAAATCAATGTGCGATCAGTGAAGGTCAAAGGCATCATACCCCAGTTTCTTTTTTAAATCGCTCGCAAATGTTTGCGTGGGAGACAATGAAAAATCCTCGGGAAGATCGATGATGACCATGAGTGTGTCATCGAGTATATATTTGATTCGTGATCTTTTTCCGCCACGGTGTTTCGTGAAGAGCATGCTGATATCGGAGACATCCTCCTTTTTTATCCTCTTCGAATCAAGGATGATATTGAGATCCCTCGTCAGCTTTTCTTTTCCATCATCGATGTGAACTATATCCTCTGCAATTATTTTAACACTTTTATCATCCCTCTCAAGTCTTCCGGAAACGAAGAAAGGATCGGATGATTTTATGAACTGCTCAGATTCCCGGTAGATGCTGGGAAAAACGATAACCTCGACGATTCCCTCCATATCCTCCAGAAGCATCACGCCCATGAGTTCGTCTCGCCTGGTTTTCTTTTCCTGCACACGGTTTGCAACACCGGCAACAATTACTTTCTCCCCCTGCTTCTTCTCCTGCAGTGACGATGTCGTATGAATCCTCAATTCATTGAACAATTCTGTGTGCTGTTCAAGTGGGTGACCCGTTATGTAAAACCCAAGACTTTCTTTTTCATAGAGCATTTTCTCTTTTTCCGACCAGTCACGAACCGTGTCGCTATCAATCTTGAGGCTGATTAGATCAGAATCAGCCTTTTTGCCGAAGAGGCCCATCTGCGGCCCCGCGTCTTTCTTTTTTATGATCTGAATCTTCTCCATTACTTCGGGAAACACGCTAAAAGCCTTACCCCTCGATGGTTCAATGGAATCGAAAGCCCCGGCTTTGATGAGGCTTTCGACCGTTCTTTTATTCACTTTTCTCAGATCAACTCTTCTCAAGAAATCGATCAGACTCTTGAAGGCCCCGTCCTTCCTCGACTCCACGATCCCGTCAATAGCTGAAGAGCCCACGTTTTTTATCGCTGTCAGCCCGAACCGTATCTTTCCGTCCCTGATGATGAACTTCTCCTCGCTCTCGTTCACATCGGGGGGTAAAACTTTTATTCCTTTTTCTTTGCAGTAGTTGATGTACTGTATGACCTTCGCCGTGTCGTTTGCTTCGAACGTGAGTATGGAGCAGAGGTATTCAACGGGATAGTGGGTCTTCAGATAAGCAGTATGGTAGGCGATAAAAGCGTATGCGGCGCTGTGTGACTTGTTGAAGCCGTATTCCCCGAAGCCTTTGATGCTGCTCCAGAAGTTCATAGCCCTTTCTTTGTCTATGCCGTTTTTCAGACAGCCGTCTACGAATTTTATCTCGTGCTCTGCCATCTTTAACTGGTCCTTCTTTCCGATCGCCTTTCTCAAGGAATCGGCCTCTCCCATCGTGTAGGCAGCAAGGATTTGGGCAATCTTCATTACCTGTTCCTGGTAAACTATCACGCCGTGAGTATCCTGTAAGATCTCCTTCAGTTGAGGGAAAATATAGTCGACTCTTCTTCTGCCGTGCTTCCTCTCTATGTAATCATCTACCATGCCGCTCTGGAGCGGTCCAGGACGATAGAGCGCGATGGCATCGATGAGCTCAGTCAGCCTCGAGGGTTTGATCTTTTTTATGAGTTCAGTGAAACCGGCACTCTCACATTGAAAGACACCCTTCGTATCTCCTTCCTGGAGGGTCCTGTAAACTTTTTCATCATCGAGCTTGATCTTCTCAAGACGTATCTCCACATCGTGGTTCTGCCTGATGAGGTCGAGGGCGTGCTTGATGATCGTCAGCGTTCGAAGGCCGAGAAAATCGAACTTAATCAGGCCGATTTTCTCGATGTCCTTCATCGGGAACTGGGTTGTAACGTCGCCGTTTGAGTTTCTGTAGAGAGGTACAAGATCGGTTATGGGCCCGCTTGATATGACTACCCCGGCTGCGTGTGTGGATGCGTGGCGTGAAGTTCCTTCAATCGCCATGGAGATATCCAGTACTTTTTTCGCCTGCGGGTCAGTCTCGAAAAGGTCTTTCAGCCGGGGCTCGCTTCGTATCGCCGGTTCGAGCTTCATGCCGGTGGGGACGAGCTTCGCCATTCTGTCTGCCTCTGCGTAGGGGATGTTGAGAACTCTTCCCACATCCCTGATAGCGGCTTTTGCCTGCATGGTCCCGAAGGTAATGATCTGAGCCACGTTCTCCTCTCCGTATTTCTCCTCCACGTAACTGATCACGTCATCCCTTCCGAGCATGCAGAAGTCGCAATCGATATCGGGCATGCTGATACGATCGGGATTTAAAAATCGCTCAAAGAGGAGGTCATACTGGATGGGGTCGATATCAGTGATTTTCAGGCAAAACGAAACGAGAGATCCTGCCGCGCTGCCTCTTCCCGGGCCGACGGGTATGCCTTTCTTCTTGGCAAAATTTATGAAGTCCCAGACGATGAGAAAGTAGTCGGAAAAACCGGTCTTCTTGATGACCGTGAGCTCATAATTGAGCCGTTCTTCATACACTGCGCGTTCATCATCGGTCACGGTCTCGCTGCGGGAAACTTTTTCAGAAAACCGCTCTTCCATCCCCTTCCAGGCAAGTGTCTTTAAATAATCGAAACTGTTGAGAGCCTCGGGAGGGAAAAATTTGGGTATTTTATGGCTCCCGATGTCGATGGTGACGTTGCACCGCTCGAAAATAAACATCGTGTTTGAAAGAGCCTCGCGGTAATGCCCGAACTCCTCGAACATCATTTCGGGAGGTTTCAGATAAAACTCGTTCGTCTCGAACCGCATCCTGTTGTCATCGTCGATTTTTTTCCCCGTTTGCAAACATAACAATATGTCGTGAACCTCGTGATCCTCTCTTCTCAAGTAGTGGCAATCGTTCGTTGCCACGAGGGGAACACCTGTTTTTTTCGAAAGTTGGACGAGCTTTTCGTTCACCTTTTGCTGATCGGGGAGCCCGTTGGCCTGTATCTCGAGAAATAAGGAATTCTTCCCGAAAATGTCCACATACTCCGCAACAACTTCTGATGCTTTTTTTTGGCCTGCTGCCTGGGTGAGACCAGGAACACCCAATCCGAAACGTC
>CAYFXN010000111.1:0-6498 GCA_964347065.1 uncultured bacterium
GAAGACTCTCACCCGGGCGCTGCCTTCAAAGTGGTAGGTTCCCTGCGGGTTCCACTGGCTGCCGTTCGCCTGCTGGTTGATGGTGAAGGCGTCGAGCAGGCCGAGGGAATCGGATACCTCTATTCGCACGTCGGTGCACCTGCTCTTATACCACGTCCACCTCAGAGAAACCTCATAATCGCCCGTAAAAGGATCAGCAGCATGACTTTCTGAAAAGAATGTTTCGCCAATGATCCCGAAGAGAAAAACAACAATGAGAGAACGTAATAAAAGTGAATAGCGAAGTTTTCCAGGCATCCCAACTCCCTGTTTTGATTCTATAAATTGTTGCTCCCCGCCAGATAGCGGGGGAGCAAAAGCAATATAATGCATGTTATGTTATTTTTCTTCTCCACGATCGACGAAAAAGAAAGCCTAACCAATGCCGCACTTCTCTCGTGGCGTACATGGTCGAAGCAGGGTAACTAGCCGAATAAAATAGGAAAGCGAGGTGGCAAACCTGCGGCTGTATCCCCGGTGTTTTCCTGCTTTGCTTCCTGATTTTTCAGATTTTTTTGCCGTGGCGACAAAAACCTGCAAATTAGCGTTCATACTAGTAAATTTCCCTACCAATGTCAACCAATGTTTACTACTGAGAGCATTTTCTTCTTTAACCGCGTTTTCTTTTATGTTTCTATGAGTTACATGTTTTTAAATACCTTCATTCCGGGCCCTTTGCTCCCCCGGCAGGGCCCGCCGTTGAGATTCCCAACATATTGATATGTATATGGAATGTCCTGAAAATCGGGATTATGCCATAAAAACCGTATAATAAAAATGAAACTTATTTTCATTTTCCTAATCGTAATAGCATGGAGACGATAATTTTCATATGGTTGACGATTCAGATACCACTCGGAATGCTCGTCGGCGGGTATCTTCGATACGGCAGGGGAAGGGCGAAGCGGATAGTGAGAAGATAAGTTTAACTGATCGGTACCAGATTTTTCGTTAATCATTTCTTCATCCAATCTGTTTTGCATGAGGGCTTCTTGGCGTTTCAACACACAGCTCCAATTACTTTACAGATAGTCGTGTCTTCGATTTTTAATTCTCAAAACAACTGGTTTTCGAAAACATGAACATTGAACCCCGGATTTCTTCTCGTTATTTTCGAAATCTTTTCCTGGCCAGCAGTGCGAACCCGATCAATCCGCTTCCAACAAGGAGCAGTGTCGATGGTTCGGGGATAGAGCGAATAAAATCGATTGTGGATTTGTCGCTCAAGTTGCCCGGAAAGCTGCTGGCGAGATACTGTCCATCCCCGGTTTGCGCAACTGCGTTCAACCTGTTCCCGATGAACCTGAGGACACCTGCATCGGCAGGGGCAGACTCGCCGCCCCGATAGATAAAGATATTGCTGCGATGATCTGCGGGAGCGCAGAAGGGGATGGACTGACAATTCTTTGGAACAATGCTTGTTATGAAAAGTGCTGTCAGGCTGATCATAACGAGAAGAAGCGAACGCTTCTTCCAATCAGCATTTCTCATGGATATTTCCTCTCTTCTCTACCTCTGCTGTGGCGAGAAATTACAAAATAATCGGTACAAGTAATGCAAGGAATATGCCCACCCCCCATAAGGCCGATTTTTATTCTGCCGGGAGTATCATCTCAAGATACCCCGTGCAAAGTTTCAGGCGTTCTGGGTTTCTCAGTTACGACTCCTTTAACAGTGTTATCCAAAGGGAAAGAAAGAGAAGATAGGGGCGTAAATCCGCTTCTGGCGGGGATATTCGGGGAAAGACGCATGCGGGAAGAGACGGCGGCATGCGCTGATCGCTGTTTTTATTTGGGTAACTACCGATGGGTTTAAGGCGGGGAAAATTTGTTTTTTATCAGGAGATTAATTGCCGCTGCCAGTGAGATACAGTATCGTTTAACCTTCTATGTGATTACAATGTTGACATTTAAGGTATTAATAAATCTCGAAATTGTAATCCTAAATCCCTATATGCTGCCGAACGTATCGGTGCTGACGTATCGTGGTTGGTCAAAAATCCCTTTGTTCGAAGGCACCGGAGGTTGTAGCGGATTTTTCAAAGCTTGACGGGATCTGAGGGCAAAATAAAAGGACCTCTAGGAGAGGTCCTTTTACTGTTGTTGAAGGAGGGAAAAGATGCTGTACAATTTTATGATGCGAAACGTCGAGCGGGGTTTCGCAGCACGAAAACCTTTTCCCCACCGGAAACCGGCGAAGGGTATCTCACCCCTATTTTTTGACCGGCTGCTCTTTCGTTTCTTCCCCTTTGGGTGACTCTTTTTCGGGGCTCTTCTGCTCGATTATCTTTTGGGCCCGGTCCGTGTTGTAACTGGTGTGATACTTCCCGAAGGCGACGTTGGTCAGGGCCACGTAGTTCGCATTTCTCGCAGCAGGCACGTAATCCGCCATGGCCGTGCTCACCGCCGTTACGACGGCTTTTGCTATGAGTCCCGCGAGGCCGCCTCCCGTTCCGGTGTTTCCCCCCGAGAGGTCTACCGCGACGGTGCCGGTGTAATCCCACAGGACCTGGTCCGACTTCGTCGATTTCAGGACCATGTAGACCGAGACGGTCAGGCTGGAGGCGATTACCGCGTAGTAGGTGTCCCACTTTTTAATCGTTGTGAAGAGCACCGCGTCGGCGCCAAAGTACTCGCGGAACCTGTGCAGGGGCACACCTACCAGCAGTTCCGCGTCGTACAGCCCCTGGTTCTTCAAAATATCCGAGGTCACCTCGATGGGCAGGACGTAGAACCCCTGGAGCGATAGGGGTTCCGCTATGGTGGTGGCGTAGTATTCCTTTGCATCGGCAGCCGTTGTCTCGTTCATGGGCGGCAGGACCAGGATGGTGAGGGGCTGCTCCTGGTACATGAGGGGAAACTTCTCCGCTTTGGTAACCCTTTTTTCACAACCCTGGGATACGATTACGAGCGGAAGAAGCAGCAGCGACAAAGCGACCCATGCCGTCCTTCTCCGTGTCCTGTGTAAACGCTCTCCCGGTTTCATTCGTCCTTCCCTTTCATCATTGTTCTCACGAAAGCGACAAGCTGTTTGGACTCCGGGTACTCCTTCTCTTCCCTGTCCAGATACCTGTTCGCCTCTTCGATGTTTCCCTCTTTCATGAGGATGTAAGCGTATTCGGCGCACACGCCGGGAGGAACCCGCATGTTGTGCTCCTCGGATTCCGCCATGATCCGGAGAAGCTCCTTTCGATGTGCGAGGATGTTTTCGTCTGTCGGGTTTTTCTTGCAGTGGTAGAGGGTTTTTGAGTAGTTCCCCCAGGCGTACATCTTACTTTTCGGCCCGCACCCGGACAGGGCCGCCGAAGCGAGAAGGAGGCCGACGGCGGCCGCCAGCAAAAAAGCATTTTTCTTCACGGCACCGCGATCTCCTTTATTTGGTTGTTGCCGATGAGAAACACTCTGTTTACGATCACCTGGCCGTCGCGGCTGACCACAACGGTGTGCTTGCCGGGCTTGATCTCAAACAGCATGGTTCTCGCTTTAACGTCCTCTCCCTCTTGATCGGCGTAATGCGTGGCTTTTGCCAGGTCGAAGGGCTCACCCTCGTCGATGGAAACAAAAGCGCCGGACACGTTCCCGGTGAATTTCAGGTAAGATTTCTCAGCGCTCTGCTCGACCCCTTTTTTCAATCCGCAGGAGGCGATCAGCCACGGGATGGCGGCCGCGATCAGAAGCAGGGTGAAAACCTTTCGTCTCAATTTTTTTATCTTTTTCATGTTCGCTTCCCCTCGTTTACAAACGGCTATTTGCTCTTGATTTCCTGCACGAACAGTTTTGCGAATTCCTCCCTGTCGTCCATGGTCGGCAGGCTCCCGTCGACGAGCTCGCAGAAAGAGACTTCGTTTTCCGGCGTGTCCCCGGCGCAGGATATTACGCGCACCGTTGCCACCTTTTTCCCGGGGAGGGTAATGAACATGTTGGTCTGGGGATTTTGTATCTTTTTCCCCTGCGCATAAACGTCGAACTCATCCCCGGGTTTGATTCCCTGCCCTTTTCCTCCCGATATGATGTACTGTCCCTCTTCATAGGCGAGGATGTAGGACCGCCAGGGCTTGTCGAGCATGTTTTCGATGACATTGCTCGAGAGATTCACGATGGCGTTTTCCAGCGCCTTGTCGTTCAGGGTGGAGTCGTAAGCGGCCTTTCCCCCCATGCCCAGGACGGTACCCGCCTCGGTGAAGGCCTCTCCCTCGCCCTCTTCCGCGTAGAGAACCTGCCCCGTGTAGACGTCTATCAGGCGGATCGTCACTTTCGCGAAGGCCACCTGTTTTTTCGTTCGGCTGAAGAACCCCACCTTCCCCTCGTCTTTCCTGCCGAACTCCGTCACGGATCCGACGATCAGGTAGTCCGCCATGTTTTTCAGCGCCTCTCCGTCTCCGATGTAGAGTTCCTCGTTGATCTTTTCCAGGTCGCTCCTCTCCAGGAGGATGAATTTCTCCGTCTCCAGGAGTTTCGCCGAAAGGATATCGACGGCCTGCTTGCCGATGCGGTCGTAATGTTCGTCCAGAAGGAAGCTCTGTCCGTAGGTCGTCTCGTTGGTGAAACGGGCTATGGCCACCTTTCTCTTCAGGTAGCGGTAGGCGCCCGTCTCGGCACTTTTCTCCATTTCGGCTTTCACGGTCTTGCTTACCTCCGGACCGGTGTCGACCTTGGAGACCTGGGGTTTTGAAATTGTTGCGCAGGACGCAAGCAAAAAGACTATTCCCGTTAGAAGGAGCTGATGTCTCCCGTACCTCATGGAATCCTCCCTTTGTTCTGGTTATCCGATGCCGATCATCAAACGGTATCTCGTCTCTATCTGTACTTATCGACAATTGACCGAACGGTTTGTAATGAAAAAATACGTTGCGAAAGGTTTCTCTTCGAAGATGAAAGCCAACTGTTTCCCGGTACAGGATAGTACAATTGTTGACTCTCCAGCCGATACTGTCCTGGATAAATTGTAGTGAATTTCTCTTCGGCCAACAAGGGTTATTAACGTGCGGCGCAACGAAACATGCCGGCAAAACGGCCGCATCCTCGAAACACAGAGCGGTGCGCTATCCTCAGGGTAAAAACTGCACGCTGCTTTCTTCCTTCAAGCCTGGCGGTTATCTTTTATGGGCAATCGGTTGAGGCCCGGGGGGAGAAAAAAAACGGCATGGATGACGCCGCATGATCAGAGCTCTTTTTCTATACAGACCCCGTTTATGATCCTCTTTCGCACCTCGAGCTCTCCCCTCACTTCGAACTCGAACTGCCCTTTATCCGTTTCCTTGATCAGGCTCCGTTTGAAGGGGACCCTTTTCCAGCCCGTCCAGGGGGATTCTTCTTCCATGATCATCTCCCAGGTGCACCCCTCCTCGCACACGCCTTGGCTTTCCACGAGATCCCTGCCGTTGTATTCTTCGATGACTCCCTGGATTATGGCGGAAAACTCACCCGGGGATGGCATGGAGTCTCCGGGGATCTCCTGGGTGGTCTTGATATTGATGGAGTAGTTGAAGTGATCCGGCTGCTTCGTCTCGTATTCGATCCAGTAACACCGCGCCGTACATTTTGCCACGTCTTCCTCCTCCTATTGCTGTGGTAATCCTGCTCGTTCATTCTCGGAGCGGATGAGGCGTGCCTGATGAGGCGTCTCACCATCTCCTTGATGAAACATCCTTGTAGCGCACCCGAAGCATTCCTGCCGTAAATCATTCAGCCTGATCGGCCGGGCTTCCTGCCTCTTTCTGCTGCCTGAAATAGAATAAACAGATCAGTTAATATTTAACCAGCAATGAGTGACGCTGGCAAGTTCTCCATGAATATTTTTTAAAAAAAGTTTTACAGGTTCCCCGTTCACAGTTTCCAGCTCCCGATTGATGCTTTCTTCTTTCTTGGTTTTCTTGCTTTTTCTTATTTAATTAGGAATTAGAAATGAGGAATTAGAAATTAGCAGATTGTAGTTGGAAGTTATGAATAAGAATTGGGAAATTTTCTTTCTGTTTTCCTCTGGACTATGGACGCTGGACTCTGAACTGATTTTCTATTCCGCATTACCATCTTCTAATGTGGTGCTGCTTTCATTTTTTTTAATGGGAAACGAGAAATTAGCAGTTAGTAGTTAGCAGTTATGAGAAGTTTTTGTTTTCCTCTGAACTATGGACGCTGAACTCTGAACTGGTTTTCTATTCCGCACTCCGACTTCCGCATTCCACATTACCATTCACGCACATGTTGCTTCTTTTAATTTTTCCTCTGGACTATGAACTCTGAACTATGAACTGTTTTTTTATTTTCGGAATTTCTTTCTGGCGAAAATAGCGAACCCGATCATCCCGCTTCCCAGGATGAGCAGTGTCGATGGTTGGGGGATGGAGCGTATGAAATCGATTGCCGATTTGTCGCTCACGTTGCCCGGAAAGCTGCTTGCAAGAAATTGTTCATCCCCGGTGTTAACAAATGCGTTAACCCTGTCACCGATAAACCGGAG